>DASZSB010000155.1:0-103770 GCA_035548835.1 Gammaproteobacteria bacterium
GAGAGGCTGGGACTACGAGGTCACGTACAACCTCCCGATGCGCGCAGGCGGCAACCTGAACCTGCGCTTCATCGGCACGTATCTCTACGACATGATCGTCGACACGGGGCTCGGTGCGCCGCCGATCGACTACGCGGGCCAGAGCGGTCCCGTGGCATCGTTCGGCTCGTTCAACACGCAGCCGAAGTGGCAAGCCCGTGCGTTCGTGACGTGGGCGAAGAAGAGGTTCATGACCACGTTCGAGACGCGCTACGTCGGGTCCGGCACGCTCAACGCGACCTGGTTCGAGAGCCCGCCGGGGGCTGCGAGCAATCGGTTGCCGTTCTCGGTCACCGACAACAGCGTCGACAGCGCGTACTACGTCAATTGGTCGGGATCCTACGACCTCCGGGCGGCGGGACAGGGGAAACCCTTGCAGCTCTTCTGGGCGGTGAGCAACCTGTTCGACAAGGATCCGGTCGTGGCGCCGGGCGGCAATGCGTATCCGACGAACCCGGTGTTCTTCGACACGCTCGGCCGGCGCCTGCGCATCGGCGTGCGGCTGGACTTCTAGGGTTCCAGCGAGAGCGAGACGCGGACGACATTCTCGGTCGTCCGCGTCTCCTTGAACCCGAGCGACGCCGCCAGCGCCAGCATCACGGCGTTGTCCGGCAGCACGTCGCCCGTGAGCCCGCCTATGCCGCGCGAGCGCGCATAATCGATGAGCCGCCGCATCAGCAGGCCGCCGAGGCCGAGTCCCGACAGCGCCCGCTCCACGATGATCGCGAACTCCGCCGAGCGGTTGTCGGGGTCGGCCACGAGCCGCACCACGCCGTGGATGTCGGCCACGCCGGGCGCACCGTGCTCGGCCAGCACGAACGCCATCTCTCGGTCGTAGTCGATCTGCGTGAACCGGGCCGCCGTCACGTGCGGCAGCGTCTTCATCGGCACGAAGAAGCGCGCGCGGATCTCGTCCTCGGTGAGCCGCTCGAACGCGCGCAGCAGCGCCGGCTCGTCCTCGGGACGGATCGGCCGCAACGTGAACGTGCGCCCGTCGGCAAGCGTGACGCCCTGCTCGAGCGAGCGCGGATACGGGCAGATCGAGAGCGGTGCGCGCGGTGTCGATGGTGCGCGCAGGCGCAGCCGCGCGTCGAGCGCGACGCAGCCCGCGCCGCTGGCGAGCAGCGGGTTGATCTCGATCTCCGCGATGCGCGGCTGGTCGATGGCGAGCTGCGCCACGCGCGTGAGGGCGAGCGCCACGGCATCGAGGTCCACGGCCGACACGTGGCGGAACCCCCGCATGCGGCGATACACCCGGGTGCGGCGCATCAGCGCGTGCGCGAGCGCGAGGTTCAGCGGCAGCAGCTCGAGCGCGGTATCCGCCACCACTTCCACCGCCGTGCCGCCCTCGCCGAACAGCAGCACGGGGCCAAAATCGCCGCCGGTGTGCACGCCGACGATGAGCTCGAGGCTCGCGGCCGTGTCCTGCATCGGCTCGACGCTGAAGCCTTCGAGCGTCGCGCCCGGCGCCGCGGCGCGGACGCGCTCCAGCATGTGCTGCGCCGCGCGCGCGGTGGCCTCTCGTCCGCGCAGGTTCAACGCCACGCCGCCCACGTCGGACTTGTGCACGATGTCGCGCGACTGGATCTTCAGCGCGATGGAGCCGCCGAAACGTTCGGCCGCGGCCGCCGCCTCCGCCGGCGTCGCGGCGAGCACGGCGCCCGTGGTCGGAACTCCATAGGCCGAGAGCGCCGTACGCACCTCCGGCGCCGCGAGCCATTCGCGGCCGTCGGCGTCGGCGGCCGCGAACACGGCGCGCACGGCGTCGCCGTCCACGGCGAATTCCGGCTGCGCCGGCGGGGTCTCGATCAGCAGCTCCTGGTTGCGGCGGTAGTCCACGCGCTGCATGAACGCACGCACGGCATGCTCCGGCGTGGCGTACGTCGGCACGCGTCGCGCCGCGAGCTCCGCGCGCGCCGCACGCGCGGTCTCTTCGCCGAGCCAGCTCGTGAACACCGCGGCGTCCGCGCGGCGCTCGCAGACGGCAGCCACGGCCCGCGCCGCTTCGAAACCGGACGACACGGCCGTCGGACAGTGCAGCACGAGAACGGCGTCGCACGCTTCGTCGTCGAGCACGAGGTCGAGCGCCGCGGCAAAGCGCTCCGGTGTCGCGTCGCCGATCACGTCGACGGGATTGCCGTGCGACCAGCCCGGCGGCAGCATCGCGGACAGCTTCCCGAGCGTGGTCGCCGAGAGCGTTGCGAGCTCACCGCCCGCATCGAGCAGCGCGTCGGCCGCCAGCACGCCGAGCCCGCCGCCGTTCGTCACGATCCCGAGCCGCGCGCCACGCGGCGCGCGAGCCACGGCCAGCGTCTCGACCGCGTCGAACAGCTCGTCGAGCGATGCCACGCGCAACATGCCCGCCCGCCGGAACGCGGCGGAGTACTCGGCGTCATTGCCGGCGAGCCGGCCCGTGTGCGACGCGGCGGCCGCGGCACTCGCGGCATGGCGGCCACCCTTCACGACGATCACCGGCTTCGTGCGCGCCGCGGCGCGCGCGGCCGACAGAAACTTGCGCGGCTGCGTGACGGCTTCCATGTACATCAGGATCGCGTGCGTCGCGGCGTCGTTCGCGAGGTAGTCCAGCATGTCGCCGAAATCCACGTCGGCCATGTCGCCGAGCGCCACCACGTGCGAGAAGCCGATGCCGCGCGCCGCGGCCCAGTCGAGCACCGAGGTGCTGATGGCGCCCGACTGCGTGAGGAACGCGATTCCGCCGGCCGCGGGCAGAAGATGCGCGAAGCTCGCGTTCAGGCCGATCGCGGGCACGATGACGCCCAGCGTGTTCGGGCCGACGATGCGCAGCAGCCGCTCGCGGCCCGCGTCGAGCAGTGCCTGCCGCGACACGCCGTTCGCGCCGAACCCCGCCGAGATCACGATCGCCGCGCGCGTGCCGGCCGCGGCGACGTCGGCGACGAGCTTGGGCACGGTCGCAGCGGGCGTGGCGATGACGGCCAGATCGGGTGCCTGCGGCAGCGCCGCGACGCTCGCATAGGCCCGTTGCCCGAGCACGCTCGAATGGTTCGGATTCACGGCGAACACGTCACCGCGAAACCCCGCTTTGCGCAGGTTCTCGAGCAGGAAACGGCCGATCGATCCCGGCCGCTCGCTCGCGCCGAGCAGCGCGACCGAACGCGGACGGAACACGGCGTCGAGATTGCGGATGGTCATGCGCGTGGTTGGCGGGCGCGCACCAGCGCCCGCTCGACGGGCAATCTACCGCAGTCGGCTCGGGAACGCGCGGCCACGACCCGTGCGATGCGGCCGCCGCTTTGCGATGGGCGCGACGTATAATCGCCCGGGCTCAAGACTTCCCGGTTTCCGCCATGCGAATGAAGCGCTCCGAGTTCCTGGCCTGGCCGCACAAGGCCATCACGCTGCTCGGCATGTCCGGAGTCGGCAAGACGACGCTGGCGTACAAGCTCCCGGCCGACAAGTGGTTCCATTATTCGGGGGACTACCGGATCGGCACGAAATACCTGGCCGAGCCCATTCTCGACAACATCAAACGCCAGGCCATGAAGGTCGACTTTCTGCGCGACCTGCTGCGCAACGACTCGATCTACATCGCGAGCAACGTCACCGTGCACAACCTGCAGCCCGTGGCGACGTTCCTGGGCAAAATCGGCCGCACCGATTTGGGCGGCCTGCCGGTGGACGAGTTCAAGAAGCGGCAGCGCCTGCACCGCGAGGCCGAGATCGGCGCCATGCGCGACGTGGCGGAGTTCATCATCAAGGCGCAGGAAATCTACGGCTACGACCACTTCATCAACGACGCGGGCGGCAGCCTCGTGGAGCTCGACGACGAGCAGACGGAGAAGACGCTCGCCGAGCACACGCTGATCCTGTACATCAAGGCCGACGACGAGATGGAGCGGGAACTCGTGCGACGCGCCGTCAGCAACCCGAAGCCGCTGTATTACAACGAGAAATTCCTCGACCAGAAGCTCGCGCAGTATCTCGACGAAGCCGAGCTCGAGGGCCCGGATCAGATCGTGCCCGACGAGTTCGTGCGCTGGATCTTCCCGGCGCTCGTCGCGCACCGGCGGCCGAAGTACGAGGCGATGGCGAATCGCTACGGCTACACGCTGAACGCGCGTCTCGCCGAGGCGGTCACGAACGAAGCCGACTTCCTGGACCTCGTGGCCAGCGTTCTCGACTGAGTCGCGGCCTCAGCCCGCGGCGACGAGCCCCCACGCCCAGGCAGCGGCGACCACGACCAGGGCCGCGGCGGCGCACGCCCTCTGCACGCGCCGATCCGCGAGCCGGGCGGGCGCGAGCCACTGCGCCAGCACGAAGCCCGCGCCGAGACCGGCGCAAAAGCCGAACAGGTGCGCGCCGAGATCCGTGTTCTCGCCTGCGGTGCCCGTGAACGCGAGCAGGCCGAGGCCCGCCACGATCGGCGCGATGCGCGCACGCCATGGCGTGTCGCGCCAGAAGCCGCGTCGCCAGGTGTAGGCCGCGAGCAGCGCGAGGGCCGCGAACACGGCCGTGGACGCGCCGAGCGAGCGGTGCTCCGGCCCCTGCAGCCACGCGCCGAGCGCGTTCGCGCCCGCGCCCGCGGCGAGCACCGTGAGCCAGCCGACGCCGACGCCGAGGTAGCGGCCGACGAACCAGCCGAAGAACGCCCCGAAGGCCACGTTGCCGCCGAGATGCTCGAACTCGATGTGCAACGTGAGCGCCGTGACGGTGCGCCACCACTGCCCTGCCGACACCGCGCCGGCCTCGAGGCGCCCGGCGCCGAGCCAATCGAGCCCGAACAGGCTCTCGCGTGTCGCGACGAACACGACCAGCAGCACGGCCACGTACGTCGCAACGCCCGGCCAGCCGGCGCCGATGCTGCGCAACGGCCTCTCGCCGACGCGACGCAGGTTCTCGCGGCGGTACTGCGTGAGCTCCGCCGCAGCCACGGGCGCGAACGCCGCAGGCACCCAGAGCTCGAGCCCGGCGACACCGGCCTGGCGCCGGTGCGCGATGCCGCGCGCGATCAGCACGAGCGCGAGCTCGTTGGCGCCCCCTTCGGTCAGGCCCACCGCCACCGCGACCCACGGCTCTGCGCGCTCGTCCATCTCTGCTAGCATCCGGCGTTCACAGCGAGCGCGCAGAACGACCCGCCGCCCGCACGCTAAGGTAGCAGACACAGAGGGGCACCAACCGATGACTGCTGCGCCGCAACGCGCCGCCGCCGCCGAGCCGTACTACTGGGAGCTCGTGCCCTCGCCGCTCGGGGCCATCATCGTGACCGTCGACGCGGAGGGCTGCCTCACGGAGATCCGTCTCGACGGCGAAGAGCGCAGCGGGCCGCGCGACGCAAGACGCTGCGCGGCCGCGTGTCGGCAACTCGCCGAATACTTCGCCGGCAAGCGGCGCGACTTCGACCTGCCGCTCGCGCCGCGTGGCACGGCGTTCCAGCAGCGCGTGTGGCAGGCGCTGCGCGCGATTCCGTTCGGCGTCGTGCGCACGTATGGACACATCGCCCGCGACATCGGCCAGCCTCTCGCGGTGCGCGCGGTGGGTCAGGCCAACGGTCGCAACCCGCTGCCGATCGTCGTGCCGTGCCATCGCGTGATCGCGGGCGACGGCACGATCGGCGGCTACTCCGGCGGGCTGAACGTCAAACACAAGTTACTCGCGCTCGAGGGGATCGAGCTCAAGCTCTGACCATGGCCCACGATCTACGCTGTTACCGCTGCGGCGCCTCGCTGGCCGCGCTGTCCCTGCCGCTCGCGCGGCTCGACGAATGCCCGCAATGCCACGTGCACCTGCACGTGTGCCGCATGTGCGAGCGCTACGCGCCGCGCAAACCCAAGGGCTGCAGCGAGGAGGATGCGCCCGAGGTCCGCGACAAGAAGGCTGCCAATTTCTGCGACTACTTCAAACCCAGCGCGCGCGCGTTCGATCCCGCGGAGCAGCAGGCCGAGCAGGCGGCCCGCGGCCAGCTCGATGCCCTGTTCAGGAAGTAACAATCCCCGCCGTATCTGGGCTTCTGAGGCCCATGGGTAGTTCCCATCAGAGCCAAACGGACGTAGACTGAAATCACAAGAAGTGTGAACACGCCCGGCTCGGCCGTTATTGACGGCATGGGCCAGCGCAGTCACCGGGCAGAAAAATCGGGGGCTCTGCATATGCTTGCGGTCGGCGAGACCATTGCTCGTCGCGCGCACGCTTTGGACCAACGCCTCGGCGCCGGCGGCCGCGGCTGGGTGGTGTGGGCGTGTTTCGCGCTGCTGGTGCTGCTGTCGAGGCTCGACAGCACCGACTCCATCGAGAACGTCTTCAGCGTCTATCGCGACGCGGGGCTGCGGTGGCTCGACGGCCAGGACCTGTATCCCGCGCAGTTTCGATTCAATTACTTTCCGACGTCAGCCGTATTCTTCGCCTCCTTCAGCGCGCTGCCTTTCGCGCTCGCGGGCGCCCTCTGGCGCCTTGCCAATATCGGCGTGTTCGCCTTCGGCCTGTGGAAGCTCAGCGAGTGCGGCCAGCGGCCGGTGCCCGCCACACGATTCTTCATCGCCACGGTCGTCACGGTGATGCTGAGCGCGAGCGCCGCCCGCTACGGGCAGATGACGCTCGCGATGGCCGGCCTGATGATGGCCGCGGTCGCCGACGCCGAGCGGGGCGAGCTGTGGCGCGCCGCGCTGCTGGCCGTGCTGGCCGTCGCAGCGAAGCCGCTGGCGCTGGTGCTCGCACTGCTGCTCGTGGCCGTCTACCCGCGACTCATGTGGCGCACGGCGATCGCACTGGCGTTGGTCTTCGCGCTGCCGTTCTTGTTCCAGCACCCGGACTACGTGCTGCGTCAGTACGAGGCCGTGCCCGCGATGCTCGCGACGCGCGCCCAGCAACACTACGAATGGCAACACGTCTTCGGGCTGCTCGAGAAGCTGGGCTGGCTCACGACGGCCGCCGAGCAGGCGCTGCTGCGGGGCGCGAGCGCCGTCGCCGTGCTCTACCTGTGCTGGCGAGCGAAGCGGCACGCGCCGCGCATTGGTGCCGCGCTCATGGTCTACGCACTCGCGTCCTGTTACATCCTGCTGTTCGGCAGCGCCACGGAGCGCAATACGTACGCGCTGATCGCACCGGTCGTCGGCATCCTGGCCGGCATGGCGTGGCACGTTCGCGACCGGCGTCTGCTGACGCTGACGAGCGGGATTGCCTGGCTCATGCTGCTGAGCCACACGCTCGGCGTGGGCTTCCCGAATACGCCCCTCGCGATGGCGAAGCCCATCGCCTGCTGCATCCTGCTCGCGTGGCTCACGTGGCAGGCGCTGCACGCGCCGGCGACATCGAGCCCGAGCCGCCCGGCACCTTGACGCTCGCGAGCGGCCGCACGCCCGGCGCTCAGGCCGCCGCGCGCGACAGCGTCTTCGGCTGGCCGGCCGCGTCGACGGTCGTGAGCTGCACGGGTCGTCGCCACACCTCCCGAAGGTAGTCGAGCACTCGCTCTGCACGCACGAGATCGAGACCGCGGCCATCGGTCGCGTGCTCGTGCTCGAGCGTCAGCGAACCGTCCTGGGCGATGTGCGTGGCGAGCACGGCGGGCACTCCGAAGTTGTACTTCGGCGCGAGCAGGGTCTCGCGCAGCGCGTGGATGTCGGGGTCCAGCACGCGGATCGAGCCGTCGTGCGACCGCTCGTAGCGGAACAGCTTGAGCTCGGTGGCGAGCTCCTGCGTGAGGTGATTGCGGACGAAGCTGAAGTCGTCGTCCTCTGCGCGGATCTGGAACGCGCGCTCGATGCCGTGCTCGGCGACGATCGACTCCCAGATCGCGAACCCCAGGTGATACGGATTGATCGACAGCGCCGCCTGCTGCTCGGCCGCGTGCGGTCGAACCACGTCCGAGTGCGTCTTCAGCGCGTCCAGGTATTCGTTGTGCGGGAGGAAGTCCGCCTCGCGCAGCAGTCGGGCGTGCCAGTACGACGCCCAGCCTTCGTTCATGATCTGGCAGGCGAACACGGGGTAGAAGTAGAACGACTCCTCGCGCACGGCGCGGAAGATGTCGCGCTCCCACTCCTCGAGCTCCGGCGCATACTCGGCAATCAGCCACAGCAGGTCGCGCTCCGGCGCCGCCGGCAGATCCGCGCGTTCGCGCTCGAGCGGCGCTTGCGCAGCGGCTGGCGCTCCCGGCAGATTCTCGAATCGCTTCCGGAACCCATCGGCATGCGGCGCTCGCGGCGGCTCGACGTACTCCGGATACCGCGGCCGGCGCAGGCTCCGGAACGGGTCTATGTGAGCCTCGAGCGCGAGTGCGGCGTCCAGTATCTGCTCCACGCGCGTCTGGCCATGCTGCTCGATCGCCGTGCCTATCTCGCGTGCGTGAGTCGCGGCCTGCTCCACGATGCGGTAACCGACCTGCTCCTGACTGCGCTTGAACAGCGCGTTGTTCCGCGAGAAGTCGGCGTGCCCCAGCACGTGGGCGGTGACCAGCGTGTTCTCCTGCAGGGAGTTGTTGCCGGCGAGGTAAGCGCGCCCCGGATTGCCGGGGAACACGACCTCGAAGAGCCGTGAGTGCCCCATCCGGTGCTGCACCAGCTGGTGGATGTAGCGCAGCCCGAACGACCAGTGCGGCATGCGGACCGGCAGGCCATAGACCGCGATCTCCATCATGAAGCTCGACGGTACTTCCTCGAACTGCACGGGGTAGTAGTCGAGCCCATGCTCGCGCGCCAGGGCCTCGAGACGCGCGGCGTATCCCTGCAATGCGGCGTTCATGCTACGTCTCGGCCTCCACATGCCGCTTGAAGAACGCGCGAATCGCGTCCCACACGGACTCCGGCGTGGTCAGCGCGTAACGACCGGCAGCGCCGGTCTCCTTCTCGAGCTGCTCGAAGAGCAGCGCGGTCTCGGTGGCGAGCGGAACCTGCTGTTCCGCCGCCGTCTCCACGTAGCCGATGAAATTGGCGAACTTGCCGAGCTCGGACAGGGCCGCCGCGCAGGGTTCGCGGTCGTTCTGGAAGTTCGCGCCGTCCGACGCGTAGAACACGTAGCTGTTGAAGCGGCCGGGGTCGAAGCGCTGCGCGGAGACGTCGAGGATCTTCAGGAACGCGGTCGAAGCCACG
Source organism: Gammaproteobacteria bacterium (assembly GCA_035548835.1). Taxonomy (GTDB): domain Bacteria; phylum Pseudomonadota; class Gammaproteobacteria; order Steroidobacterales; family Rariloculaceae; genus FEN-1219. The sequence goes on from DASZSB010000155.1 coordinate 9,096, forward strand.
GTTCCACCGCTGCCGGTGACCTTGAAGAACTCCGCCTCCGGGAATTCCCACGCCTCGACCGTGTGCGCCACGAACACGGGCTCGATATGCGTGTACTGACGCCGCAGGCCCTGCACCACCCAGAAGAAGAACGTCTTCGCGAGCTGTCGGTCACGCTCGCCCATGCTGGACGACACGTCCATCGCGAAGTACACGACCGCCTCGGTGGCGGGCCGCCGGCGCAGCGCGAGCTGGCGGTAGCGCAGATCCTCGTTCGTGAACGGCGGCGCCTCGTCCTGCACGGCGCGCCGTTTGATGGCTTCCTTCAGGGAGCGGCGGCGATCGAGCCGCGACCGCACGCCGCGCCGGCTCAAACCTTCGCGCGTGTAATCGTCATCGTGCAGGGCGCCCTGCTTGACCTTGAGGTTCGGCAGCTTCAGCTCTTCCCAGAGCCAATCGACGATGTCGTCGATCGAAAGCTCGAGCACGAACTCGAAGCCGCCCTCGTCGTTGCCGCCCGCGCCCTTGGACGCGCCGGGCCCGGACGGCGGCGGCACGCGATCGCCGGGCTTCGCATCGCCCTGGCCCACGCCTTCGCTCTGCTCGGGATCACGCAGCCGCAGCCGCGCGTGCTCGAGGAAGCGCACGGGCACCTGGACGGTGCGATCGGCGCGCGGCAGCAGCTCGCTGCCGCTGATCAGCTCGGGCAGCTTGTCGCGGACGGCGGCACGCACCTTGTCGTTGTGCCGCAGCCAGTCGCGCGCACCGCGCGAGAACAGGTCGTACCACTGGCGGCCCGTGCCCGGGTGATCGACGAACCCCGACGATCCGGTCATTGCCTGCCGCCTCCTGGCCTCGTGCGGCTCGCTATTCCTGCGAAAGCAGCGTAGTCACGTAGTTCAGCGCTTCCTTCGCGCCATGCGCGTCGTAGCCATACTCGCGGATCAAGCGCTCCTGCACGGCGGAAATCTTCTGCTCCGCCTCCTCGTCGGGGCGCGCGCGGGAGGTCACGAGCCGCAGCACGTCGCGCCGCTCCTCGAACAGGTACTGCTCGATGGCCTCGTGCAGACGCGAGTGGTTGTCGAGCGTGAACTTCTCGCCCGCCTTGAACGCCACCATGGCCTTGCGCACGACTTCCTGGCGGAACGACACCTTGCCGGACTCGGAGATCTTGATCTTTTCCTCCACCGAGCGCAGGAAACGCTCGTCGGGCGGCCGCGACTCGCCCGTGATCGGGTCCTCGACCTCGCGCTTGTCGAGCGAGGCCTCGATCTCGTCGAGATACTTCTCGAGCAGCTGCTGGGCTTCCTGCTGGAAGGAAGCGAACAGCGCGCGATGCACGTCCTCCTTGACCCAGCGGTTGTAGAAGTCCTTGCGCGCGAGCACCAGAAACTCGATCCACTGCTTCTTGCGGGCCGCGTCCATGCGCGCGTCCGTCTCGATGGCGTCCTTCAGCGCCAGCAGCATCTCCATGCTCGTTAGGCTCGCCGCGTTGTTGCGCGTGATCGCGTTGCTGATCGCGTTGATCACGAACCGCGGGCTCACTCCCGTCAGACCTTCGTCCGTGGCCTCGGCGTGGATCCGCGGCACGTCCGCGGCTGTGAAACCCTCGACGTCTTCGCCGGCGTACAGCTTGACCTTCTTCGTCAGGTCCAGCCCCTCGCGCTGCGGCTTCTGCAGCCGCGTCAGGATCGAGAACACGGCCGCGAGATCGAGCACGTGCGGATCGAAGTGCACCTTGCGGAACGCTGGCGCGCTCGACACCAGCTTGCGATAGATGCGTGCCTCGTCGCGGAACGAGAGCGTGTAGGGCACCTTCACGATGACCATGCGGTCGAGCAGCGCCTCGTTCTCCTTCTCCTGCAGGAACTTGTGGAACTCCGCCAGGTTCGTGTGCGCGAGGATCGTCTCGTCGAGATGGATCAGCGGAAACCGCGATACCTTGACGTTCTTCTCCTGCGTCAGCGTCAGCAGCAGGTACAGGAACTCGCGCTTGACCTTCAGTATCTCGATCATCTCGAGCACGCCGCGGCTCGCGGCGTACACCGCGCCCGACCACGACCAGGCGCGCGGATCGCCTTCGTCGCCGATGTCTGCCACCTTGGACAGATCGACGGAGCCCACGAGATCGGCGATGTCGGCCGTCGTCGGATCGTGCGGGGCATACGTGCCCACGCCGACGCGCGCAGCTTCGGACAGAAACACGCGCTCGACGGGGAACCGCATGAAGTCGCCCTGGAACTCGTCGTCGAGCCGCGCGCGCGCATACGGTGAGAGCTCGCCCTGGATATCGACGCCATAGGCCTCGCGGAAGCGCGGCCGCAGGCTCGCGGGCACGAGGTTCAGCGGCGACTCGTGCAGCGGCGAACCCTGCAGCGCGTAGAGAGCGCCGTCCTCCGTGTGGCTGTACTCCTCGAGCCCGCGCTTCAGCAGGATCACGAGCGAGGATTTGCCGCCGGAGGGCGGCCCGAGCAGCAGCAACAACCGCCGGCCGACATCCGAGCCCGCCGCCGCGGCCTTGAAGTAGTCGATTACGCGGTCGAGCGCGGAGTCGATGCCGAACAGCTCGCCGGCGAACAGCGTCTTCGGCGAGCCTGCATCCGCCATGCCGCCGTTCGGCTGCGCGTCGCGGTAGGCACAGAGCATGTCGTAGATGTACTGATGCGAGGATCGCGTCAGCTTGGCCGGATCCCGCGGCAGGATCTCGTGCACGAACTCGGCGAAAGTGCCGCGCCAATGCTGCGCGTGGTGCTGGCTCGCATACGCCGTCAGGTCGTCGATGAACGAGCCGCGTTGCCTCGTGTCCCGCTCGGACAGCATTTCGAAATGGACGGCAGACTCGGATAGTGTGGTCATCACTTCCCCTACCTTGATGTGTGTCGGCACGAGACGCGCGGCGTCTTGTTGTTGTTCTATCTGCCCGTCGTGGCGCTCTCCTCTGATCGATTCCCTACTGACTCAATTGGACGAAGCACTCGGATCTATGTTCCGTCAAATCGATTGGAATTCAGGCTCGACCTTTCGATCATCCGCGTCTGTGCGACGCTTCACAATAATGATGGATTTTTCGACATAATTGGCAAGTGGGGCGCACGAACGGCGCCGCGCCGAAAAATGTCGGGGGCCGCGGCACTCGCGCCGCGGCCTTGAGGGGAGTTCCGGCTTCGGAACGGGCCTGACGGCCTACTTCTCGCCGCCCTGGGCCACCGTGCGGCGCGCCTCGAGCAGGGAGCGGCGCATGTCGATCGCGATCGTCGCGTCGGGCTTCGCCTTCGAGTCCTTGTCGAGCTCCTCGACCACGCGCACGTCGGTATCGCTGAGCGTCGGCAGGTTGACCGACGTCGTCGCCGTCCCGCTCTCGCCTTTCAGCAGCTGATACTTCCGCTTCCAGGCGTCCGCGCTGCGGCGCAGCTCGGCGATCGTGCCCGAGTGGCGGTTGATGGACGCCTCAAGCTGCTCGATGACTTCCTGCTTCTTGTCGAGACTCGCGCGCAGCGCCGTCACGCGCTCCTGATCCGCGCGCAGGCTCTTGATCAGCGTCTTGCGGGCATCGAGCTCCGCGCGCAGCGACTCGAGCTCCGCGGATTCCTCGTTCCGCTGGCTCGCGGCCTCGCGCAGGGCATCGGCTTCCATCATCGCGTTCGCGGCCTGCTGCTCGGCTCGCTTGAGCTGCGCCCGCAGATCCTCGAGCTCGCGATCCTTGACCTTCGAGTCCGTCTTCAATTTGTCGCTGGTCTCGGCGTCGCGGCGCAGCGCACGTACAAGCTCCTTCTTGCTGTCGAGCTCCGACGTCACGCGTTCGAGCTCGAGATCGCGACTGCGTACTTCCTCTCGCAACCTGGAGCTTTCCTCGGCATCACCGCGCAGGGCGTCGATCAGCTGCTGCTGGCCTTCCAGGCGCTGCTGCAGGGATTCGATCTCGTCTTGACGTCCTGCGACGCCAGCCTCGAGCTCGGCTACGCGGGCGCGCTTCGCCTCGAGCTCCTCGAGCACAGCCGAGAGCTCCGCGCCCCAATCCGCCAACAGTCCTGTCAGCCGATCGCGCACGTCCTGAATCGAATGTTGGTCCGTCATTGGCCCGCACCCCTACGGTTAGCGGACTTAACGTGCCGGTTTTACTGGCGGATTACGGTGAATTACGTCACAACGGCGCCGCCCCACCTCGGGGCAGCCCCCGGAAAGCCCCGCGGGGCCTCAGCGGAAGCGCTTCTGGAGCGCCGCCAGCGCGTCCGGCCCGGGGCAGAGATCCGCGTACGGCACCTGGTTCAGGGGAGTCTCGACCGTGCCGTTCACGCCATGCAGATCGGGATGGGACTCGTCGATGTAGAGCAGCCCGGTGACGATCTCGCCCTCCCGCTGGCGCGCGCGCAGGTACTCGATGGCCTCGCCCCGGTTGCCGTTGTCGTAGTCCTCGGCCAGCTTGCGCAGCAGCACGCGGCTGCCGTCGTGCAGCTCCACGGGCAGCACCTCGCCCTCGCGATATGCCGCCATGATCTCCTCGGCCGGCGGCACGTAGTCCGCGTGAATCGCGCGCAGGTTGAACTCGCGAGCGTGTGCGTAGCTCTTGGTCGAATCCTCGTGGTCGTTGAACGTCACGCACGGCGACAGCACGTCGATCAGAGCGAACCCGCGGTGGCTCATGCCGGCCTTGATCAGCGGCACGAGCTGCTCCTTGTCGCCGGAGAAGCTGCGCGCCACGAACGTTCCGCCGAGCGCGAGGGCCATCTGCACGGGGTCGATCGGCGGCTGGCGGTTCTCCTCGCCTTTCTTCGTCTTGGCACCGAGATCGGCCGAGGCCGAGAACTGGCCTTTGGTGAGGCCGTAGACGCCGTTGTTCTCGATGATGTAGAGCATGTCGAGGTTGCGGCGCATGGCGTGCATGAACTGCCCGAGGCCGATCGACAGCGAATCCCCGTCGCCGGACACGCCGAGCAGGTAGAGCCCGCGGTTCGCAGCGCTCGCACCGGTCGCGATCGACGGCATTCGGCCGTGCACGGAGTTGAAACCGTGCGAGGCGCTCAGGAAATACGCCGGCGTCTTCGACGAGCAACCGATGCCGCTCATCTTCGCCACGCCGTGCGGCGGGATTCCAAGCTCGAAGCAGGCCTGCACGATCGCGGCCGTGATCGAGTCGTGACCGCAGCCGGCGCACAGCGTCGACATGCCACCTTCGTAGTCGCGCACCGTGAACCCGAGCGCGTTGCGCGCGAGCCCCGGATGGACGATTTTCGGCTTCGCGATCGACGTCACGCCGCAACTCCCGGCGCGGCTGCCTGCTGCAGCGCCTCCATGATGCAGCGGTAGTCCATCGGCAGCCCCCCGTAGTGGAGGATGGACGTCATGCGGGCCCCCGGATACTGCGTCTCGGCGAGCAGCAGCGTCTTGAGCTGCGCGTCGCGATTCTGCTCCACCACGAACACACGCTCGTGCTGGTCGAGGAACTGCGTGACCTTCTTCCCGAACGGGAACGCGCGGATCCGGCAGTAGTCGGCGTAGATGCCCTGCTTCGCGAGACGGTCGAGTGCCTCCTCGATCGCGGCGTCGCAGCTGCCGACCGCCACGATGCCCCACTTCGTCGCCGCACGCGCCCGGCGGATCGCAGGGGCGGGGACGAGCGTCGCGGCGGTGCGCCACTTCTTCGCGAGGCGGTCCACGACCTGCTGGTACTCGGCAGAGTCCTCGGTATAGCCGCCGTACTGGTTGTGGCCGGAACCGCGCAGGAAATACGAGCCCTTCGGATGCACGCCCGGCAGCGTGCGGTACGGAATCCCGTCGCCATCCACATCCGTGTAGCGGTGGAACGTCTTGGCCGCCTCGAGCTCTTCCGCCGACAGCACCTTGCCGCGATCGGGACGATACGCGGCGTCCCACGTCAGATCCTTGCACATCCAGTCGTTCATGCCGATGTCGAGGTCCGACATCACGATGACCGGCGTCTGCACCCGATCCGCGAGATCGAACGCCGTGACGGCGAGCTCGAAGCATTCGCGCGGATCGCGCGGGAACAACAGCACGTGCTTCGTGTCGCCGTGGGAGGCGTAGGCCGCCGTCAGCAGATCGCCCTGCTGCGTGCGTGTCGGCATGCCGGTCGACGGGCCGACTCGCTGCACGTCGAACAGCACGGCCGGCAGCTCGGTGAAGTACGCGAAGCCCAGAAACTCCGTCATCAGCGAGATGCCGGGGCCGCTCGTGGGCGTGAACGCGCGCGCGCCGTTCCAGGTGGCGCCGAGCACGATGCCGATGGCCGCCAGCTCGTCCTCGGCCTGCACGATGCAGTAGCGCCGTTCGCCGGTCTTCGGATCCTTGCGGAAGCGCTCGCAGAATCCTTTGAACGCGTCCATCAGCGACGTCGACGGCGTGATCGGATACCACGCGCCCACCGTGGCGCCCGCGTACACGCAACCGAGCGCCGCGGCCGTGTTGCCGTCGATCATGATGTGGCCGGCCGTCTTGTTCAGCGCCTTCACGCGCAACGGCAACGGACACGCGAAGTTCGCGCGCGCGTACTCGTACCCGAGCTCCAGGGCCTTCATGTTCGAGTCGATCAGCGTCGGCTTGCGCGCGAACGTCTCCTCGACGAGCGTGCGAATCACGGCGCGATCGAGATCGAGCAGCGCCGCCAGCACGCCGACGTACGCCATGTTCTTCATGAGCACACGCGTGCGCGCGCTCGAGAACTGCTCGTTGCACATGCGCGCGAGCGGCACGCCGATGATCGTGATGTCGGGCCGCGACAGCAGCCGATCGCGCGGCCATGTGGAGTCGTAGATCAGGAAGCCGCCGGGGGCGACCTCCTGCAGATCGCGCGCGTAGGTCTGCGAGTTCATCGCGACCATGAGGTCCACGGCACCCGAGCGCGCGAGATACCCGTCCTTGCTGATCCGTATTTCGTACCAGGTGGGCAGCCCCTGGATGTTCGAGGGGAAGAAGTTCTTGCCGCTGACCGGAATGCCCATCCGGAACACGGTCTTCATCAACAGCGAGTTGGCGCTGGCGGAGCCCGTGCCGTTGACGTTCGCTATCTTCAGGACGAAGTCGTTTACCCGGCTTTTCTGTTGCTTTGCCACTGTGCCTCGGAAGGTGACGCCTCGTCCCGCGCGTAAGGAATGGACACCGTCGACTTCTGCATGTCCCAGGCGCCGGTCGGACAACGCTCGGCGCAGAGGCCGCAGTGCACGCAGATGTTCTCGTCCTTCAGCATCACGCGCCCGGTCTGGGCCAGCGGCGCCGACACGTACAGCGGCTGCGCGGGATTCATGCGCGGCGACTTCAGCCGTGTCTCGACCTCGGCTTGCGTGCCGTTCGCGGCGATCGTCAGGCAGTCGACGGGACAGATGTCGATACAGGCGTCGCACTCGATGCAGAGTTTCGGCGTGAAGACGGTCTGGATGTCGCAATTCAGGCAGCGTTCGACCTCGGTCGCGATCTGCTCGACGCTGAAGCCGAGCTCGACTTCGATGTTCAGTTTCCTGAAACGCTTGCGCAGATCCACGTGCGGCATGATGCGCCGCTCCGCGGGGTCGTACGCGTTGCTGTAGCTCCACTCGTGGATGCCCATCTTCGCGGTGGCGAGATTCACGCCGCGCGGCATGCGCTCGGCCACGTTCGCGCCCTGGCAGTGCTTGTGGATCGAGATGGCCGCCTCGTGGCCGTGCTGCACGGCCCAGATGATGTTCTTCGGGCCGAAGGCCGCGTCGCCGCCGAAGAACACGCCGGGCCGCGTCGACTGGAAGGTGACGGGGTCCACGACCGGCACGTCGTGGCGGTCGAAATCGATGCCGAGATCGCGCTCGATCCAGGGAAACGCGTTCTCCTGGCCAATCGCGAGCACCACGTCGTCGCAGGGCAGGAACACCTCGCGCAGCACCTTCTGGCCCACGATCTCCTGGCCCTCGAATCGGTACTCGAGCTCCTCGAAACGCATGCCGACGAGCTTGCCGCCTTCCACGACGAACGCTTTGGGAGCGTGATTGACGACGATCTCGACGCGCTCCTCTTCCGCATCCTCGAGCTCCCACTCGGACGCCTTGAAGAACTGGCGCGGCTTGCGCGCGATGACCCTGACCTCCTTCGCGCCGAGCCGCAACGAGCTTCGGCAGCAATCCATGGCCGTGTTGCCCACGCCGATGATCAGCACGCGCTCGCCAACGGACTTCGTGTGGCCGAACGCGATCGAGCCGAGCCAATCGATGCCGATGTGGATCCGGTCCGTGGCATCGCGGCCCGGCAGGCGCAGATCCTTGCCCTTTGGCGCACCGCTGCCGACGAACACGGCGTCGAAGCCGTCGGCGAGCAGCGCCTCGAGGCTCGTGACCGGCGACGAATAGCGCACCTCGACGCCGAGCCGCGTGACGTAGCCGATTTCCTCGTCCAGCACGCGCGCAGGCAGCCGGAACGCCGGAATGTTCGTGCGCATCAGGCCGCCGGGCCGATCGAGCGCCTCGAGGATCACGCACTCGTAGCCGAGCGGCGCGAGATCGTTCGCGACCGTCAGCGAGGCGCAGCCGGCGCCGACGAGCGCGACGCGTTTGCCGTTGCGGGCCGCGGGCGCGCTCGGCAGACGCGCTTCGATATCGCCGCGATGATCGGCGGCGACCCGCTTCAGTCGGCAGATCGCGACCGGCTCGTTCTCGACACGACCGCGACGGCACGCCGGCTCGCACGGCCGATCGCACACGCGCCCCAGGATGCCGGGGAACACGTTGGACTGGCGGTTCAGGAGATACGCGTCGTCGAATCTGCCTTGCGCGATCAGACGAATGTACTGTGGGACGTCGGTGTGAGCCGGGCACGCCCACTGACAATCGACCACGTGGTGAAAGTGCTCGGTACCCGCAGTATCCGTGGGTTCCATCTGGTGGCGTCCGACCGCAACCCGCTCGACTGAGCTCGGTCGAAGGGGCTAGTGACGCCGGGTGGGCGGGGAGGAGGCAAGGTGGATCGCAGACAGCAGCGGACGCGGAACTCGCGAGGTCATGTCGTCACCCTCAGTTGGCGCGCCATTATAGGCACAGCATCGACCACACGGCACTCGCACCGCATGAACGTTTGGATACCCCGGCAGGACTCACCAGGACCACGCTTCGGCGGCCTCGCGCGGCACCGGTCGGATACGCTGCGGCGGGGCGAGTTTTTGGGGCTAGAATGCCGTCGATGACATCACCTCAGGCCAAGGGTCGAACGCGCGGCCGACAGCGGCCTGGCAAGCAGCTGGGCTGGCTCACGTGCACGTGCCTGCTGGCGGGCGCGGCCCTGGCGCAGACCGAGGCACCGGAGCCGGTACCGGCGGTACCCGCCGCGGAGAGCGCACCGCAGAACGACACGGCGAGCTACCAGCAACGCGTCGACGCCACGACGCAGCAGCACGGCAAGAACCACCTGTCGACGGCGGAGGCGTACACCGATCTGGCCGATGCGCAACGGCGGGCGGGCAAGCACGAGGAGGCCGCGCAGAGCTACACGACCGCGGTGGAGATCTACCGCGCGATCGACGGCCCGTTCACACCGCTCGCGATCCCGGTGCTCATGAGTCTTGGCGACAACTATCGCGAGGCCCGCGACGGCGTGAACGCGATCACGGCCTACAACGAGGCGCGTACGGTGAACCGGCGTGTCTACGGCCTGCTGAACGAAGCCCAGATCCCGATGCTCGACAAGCTCTCGGCTACCATGCTGGACCTGAACCGGCCGGCCGAAGCCGAGCAGCAGCAGCTGGACGCGCTGCAGATCGTCGAACGCAGCTGGCCGCCCGAGTCGGACCAGGCGCTCGGTGCCATCTACAAGTACGCGCAGTGGCTGCACGAGCGCGGCCTGTTTCAGTTCGAGCGCGACCAGTACGACCGCGCGCGGCGCGTGATCGAGGAGCATTACGGCAAGAACGACGTGCGGCTCGCCACGCCGCTGCTCGGCATCGGCAACAGCTTCCGCGCCCACCGGATCCCCGACGGCCAGGGGCTCGATGCGCTCGAGACCGCCGTCGAGCTGCTGGCCGCGCAGCCGACACGCGACCCGCGCGCGATAGCGACCGCGCTGCGCGACCTCGGCGACTGGCAAGTTGCGTTCAACAAGGTCGGCTACAACGGCTCCGAATACCGACGCGCCTGGCAGCTGCTCGGCGAGGTTCCCGACGGCGACCGCCTGCGGCGCGAGTGGTTCACCGGGCCCGTGTTCGTGCTGCGCGAGCCCATCAGCCTGCGCGGCATCAGCGACGACCCGAAGGCGCCCATGGGTCACGTGCTCGTGCGCTTCGACGTCGACAGGAACGGCCAAACCAGCAACGTCACGATCGTCGAGTCGGACCCGCCGGGTCTGAAGGATGAGGCGGTGTCCACGCAGATCCGACGCTCGCGCTTCCGTCCGCAGATGGTCGATGGGGAAATCGTCAACGGCGAGGGGTTGGGCTTGCGCCTGACCTTCCAATACAAGACCGATGCAACAGCGAGTAACGACGATGCAAGCAAGAAAAGCAGGCGCTCGCGACGCAAGAACGATAATTGACGGTGCATGGGCGCTCCTCGCGGGGGCGCTGCTGGCGGCGGCCGCCTCCGCACAGCAGGTGGAAACGACGCCCGATGCGGCGCAGATTCAGCCGGCGCCTCCGGGCGCGAGCGCGAACGCCGGACTCGAGGCTCTGCGCCGCGCGCGCGACGCGCAGATCGCCGCGCGCGAGTACGAGGCTGCGTTGAAGCCCGCCAAGGACCTCGTCACCGCGCAGGAGCAGGAGCCCAGGGACGTCCTGGCGTACGCCGCCGACGTGGCCGCGCTCGGCCGCATCCATGCCGAGATGCGCGACATCGATGCCGCCGAGACCCGCTATCTCGAGGCGATTTCGCTGATCGCCAAAGCCCAGGGAGAGTTCTCGCCCATGCTGGTCGACATCTACCGGGGGCTGGGCCGCACCTACATCCGCGGCGCGCGCTACCCGCAGGCCGTGACCACGCTCGAGACCGCGCAGAACATCACCCAGCGCAATCTGGGACTCTTCAACGTGGAGCAGTCGCCGCTGCTCGACGATCTGACGACGGCGTATCTCGGTCTCGGCGACACGGTGGAAGCCCAGCGTCGCCAGCTCGACCGTCTCGACAATGCCGTGCGGCGCTTCGGCGCGGACGATCCGCGCGTGATCCCGTATCGCTACACGCTCGCGGCTTATTACCAGCGCTCCCGCCTGCCGGAGAGCGCGGGCGCCCAGTACCAGGAAGTCCTGAAGACCCAGGAGGCCGCGCACGGAGCGACGGACGCGTCGCTGCTCGCGCCGCTGCGCCAGCTCGTGAAGATCGACCTGCTGATCACGCAGGTTGCGCGGCCCGAGCACCGCGACCGTCTGGCCTCCCTGCTCGAGCAGAACGCCGGCGCCGACCCGATCGAGCGCGGCCTGTCGCTGGCCGTGCTCGGCGACTGGGCTACGGTCGCGAACGATGCGGCCACCGCGCGCGAGTATTACCACCAGGCGTGGGCGGCGTTGAAGCAGAACCCGGACTTCGACGTGGCCGCGTACTTCAGCCAGCCGAACATGATCGACTTCGTCCCGCCGCTCTCCGCCGTCGACCGCAACCAGCGCTCGCGGCCCTACAACTGGGCGCAGGTTCAATTCAACTTCAACGTCTTACCCGAGGGGCTGCCCGCGAACGTCACGCTGGTGGGTCTCGCCGAGGACGCCGATCCGACGCCGATCCAGAGCCAGTACACGCGACGGCTGCGCGAGACGCACTTCCGTCCGCGGCTCGTCGGCGGGAACCCCGTGGTCACGACGAACGTGACCTCCACGCATTACTACCGTTACTACCTGCAGAAGGAGAAGAAGGCCCGCAACAAGGGCAGGAACCGCGACGAGCGCCAGGACGAGGACAAGGCCGAGAAGCCGGATTGAGGCACATGGGCCGCGCGCGGCTGAATTCCGGCGCGCCCGCGGGACGATGCGGCACGATCGGAGCGACATGGACGGCAGGATCAAGGGACGCGGGGCACTGTCGAACGGCGCGGGTCGCTTCGCCCGTCACGAGCTCGAGCCCGACCGCGAGGCGTTGGCCGCGGCGGTCGCTGCGGACCCTGACGGCGCTCCGAAGCTCGCGACGACGGTGCACGTGGACACGGCGCGCAGCATCATCACGCGCAATCGCTCGCCCGATCTGCCGTTCAACCAGTCCATCAATCCGTATCGCGGCTGCGAGCACGGCTGCATCTACTGCTACGCGCGCGCCACGCATGCCTATCTCGACCTGTCGCCGGGGCAGGACTTCGAGACGCGTATCTTCTACAAGCCGAACGCCCGCGAGCTGCTGCGCGCCGAGCTGGCCGCGCCGGGCTACGTCGCGAGCCCGATCGCGCTCGGCACGAATACGGACCCGTACCAGCCGATCGAGCGCGAGCTGCGGGTGATGCGCGGCATCCTCGAGCTGCTGGTCGAGACGAAGCACCCGGTGACCATCGTCACGAAGGGTTCCCTGATCCTGCGCGACCTCGACCTGCTCGCCGAGCTGGCGTGCCAGAACCTCGTCGCCGTCAACGTGAGCCTCACGACGCTCGATCACGATCTGAAGCGGCGCATGGAACCTCGGACGGCGGGCCCCGAGCAACGGCTGCACATGATCGAGGCGCTGGCGAAGGCCGGCGTACCGACCGGTGTCCTCGCAGCCCCGATCATTCCGGCACTGAACGACCACGAGCTCGAACGCATGCTGGAAGCCGCCGCGGCGCGCGGCGCACGGTTCGCCGGCTACGTGCTGCTGCGCCTGCCGCACGAGGTCGAGGCGCTGTTCGTCGAGTGGCTGCACGCCCACTACCCGGACCGCGCCGAGCATGTGCTCGGCCTGCTCCGGCAGATGCGCGGCGGGCAGCTCGACGACCCGGCGTTCCACAGCCGCCAGCGCGGCCGCGGCCCGTTCGCCGAGCTGCTGCGGGCACGCTTCGAACGCGCCCGGCGCAGCTACCGTTTGGGAGCGGATCTCGCACTGTCGACCGCCCTGTTCCGCGCCCCGCGGGAGGCCGCGCCGCAGCTCGATCTGTGGCCCTTGGAGTCATTCCGAGAGTCTCAATAATTGTGGGTCCGGAGGCCCCGCGCTTGGGCCGCCGGGGCCTTTTGTGGCACTTTGCCCCCACAACGGAGACTCGAGTAACGTGGCCGAGCATCGCCTTCTGATCGTCGACGACGACGTGCGTCTCACCGAGATGCTCGTCGAATACCTCGCACCGGAGGGCATCGAGCTCACGGCCGTCGCATCGGGCGTGACCGGCCTGCGCAGCGCGCAGCGGGAGAACTACGACCTGATCATTCTCGACGTCATGCTGCCGGGTCTGTCCGGTTTCGACGTGCTGAAGCAATTGCGCGAGAGCGGATCCAGAACCCCGGTGCTCATGCTGACGGCCCGCGGCGACGACGTCGATCGCATCATCGGACTCGACCTCGGTGCCGACGATTACCTGCCGAAGCCCTTCAACCCGCGGGAGCTCCTCGCGCGCATCAAGGCCATCCTGCGGCGCACGTCGGAAGGCGACGCCGACCAGCCGGCCGAGATCAGCGTGGGCGATCTGCGCGTGAACCTGCCGCGGCGCGAAGCGTGGATCAAGGAGCAGCCGCTGAAGCTCACGAACGCCGAGTTCGTGATCCTCGTGACTCTGATGCGCTCCCCGGGCGACGTCGTGTCGCGCGAGGCGCTCACACGCACGGCACTCGGCCGCCAGCTGCTGCCTGACGATCGCAGCCTCGACACGCACATCAGCAACCTGCGCCGCAAGCTCGGCAGCGACGCCGATGCGGACGTGCTGATCCGCAGCATCCGCGGCAGCGGCTACGTGCTCGTGCCGCCGCAAGGGTGAGCCGTCGTGGGGCTGTTCTGGAAGATTTTCATCTCGTTCATGATCGCCACGACGGTCACGCTCGTGGGCGCCATATTCGTGAGCTTCCAGATCGCGAGCCAGGCGTTCGATCAGGTCAACGTCGAAGGGCGTGACAAGATCATCGAGTCCGTAGCCGCAGCCCTCGCCCATGGCGGCGAACGCGAGCTCAAGGCGTGGCTGTTCAACAATCCCCGCCCGGCCCCCGGCATCGTGCTCCTCGTCACGAACGAGCGCGGTGACGAGCTGCTGGGCCGCGCCATGCCGCGGGAGCTCGCGCGCCTGCTCGCGACGCGGCCGTTCCGACGCCCCGCCACGCCGCCGAATCTGCGGCCGATGCAGTTGACGCCGCACCTGATCGGCCCGAACAACGAGGAGTACCGTCTGCTGTTCGCGCGCGCGCCGGTCACGGTGCTCGGAATCCTGATGTGGCCGGGAACACCCGTCGCGGTACTCAGCATCGCGATCCTGGCGGCGGCCATCATGTCCCTGCTGCTTGCGCGCTACCTGTCGTCGCCGATCGTCCGCCTGCAGAAGGCCAGCCGCGCGATCGCGTCCGGCGAGTTCGGGGCGCGGGTGGGCCAGCCCTTCGACCAGCGCGCGGACGAGGTCGGCACCCTGGCGCGCGACTTCGACACCATGGCCGAGCGCATCCAGGCGCTCGTGACCGCCAAGGAGACCCTGCTTCGCGACGTGTCGCACGAGCTGCGCTCACCGCTCGCACGCATCCGCATGGCGCTCGCGCTGGCCGAGCGGCGCGCGGGCCCTGAAGCGCTGCCCGACCTGCAGCGAATCGAGCGGGAGGCCGAGAAGCTCGACGCACTCGTGGGCCAGGTCATGACGTTGACCCGCCTGCGGACGGCGACGGCCCCGCGCCAGGATCCGGTACGCCTCGATCAGCTGGTCAGCGAAGTCGTCGACGACGCGCGTTTCGAGCACCCGGCGAGCCGCGTGGAGCTCTCGACCAGCGGTCCTATCGAAGTGCGGGGCGATGCGGACGGCCTGAAGAGCGCCATCGAGAACGTCGTGCGCAACGCACTGATCTACGGCGATCCGGCGCAACCGATCGTGGTCGAGGCGAAGGCAAACGGCGGCGAGGCCCTCGTGCGCGTGATGGACCGCGGCCCCGGCGTTCCGGAGCCCGAGCTGGCTCGGATCTTCGAGCCGTTCTATCGGACCGACAAGAGCCGCGATCACCGCAAGGGCGGCCAGGGCATCGGGCTCGCGATCACGACCCGCGTGACCGAGCTGCACGGCGGGAGCGTGATCGCGCGCAACCGCTCCGGAGGCGGCCTCGAGATCGACCTGAAGCTGCCGCTCGGCAGCGTTCCCGCGCCTGCGACCTAGAGGCTGTAACCACGTTCCTCGTGCAGCACGAGGTCGAGGCCTTCGCTCTCCTGCTCGGCCGACACGCGTAGCGGCGTAACGAGGTTCACGAGCTTCAGCAGCACGAACGTGGCCGCGCCGCACCAGGCGGCCGTCGCGAAAGCACCGATCGCCTGCGTCAGCAGCTGACCGCCGATCGACACGCCGGGTGGCAGGCCGAGGCCATCAAGCGACGGCGACGAGAACACGGCCGTCAACAGCAGGCCCGTGAAGCCGCCGACCCCATGCACCGGGAACACGTCGAGCGAGTCGTCGATCTTGAGCTGCCGCTTCACGATCTGCGTCGCGAGGAAGCACACCACGCCCGCCACGAGGCCGATGATCAGCCCGCCCATCGGACCCACGTAGCCCGACGCCGGCGTAATCGTGCCGAGGCCGGCCACCATGCCGGTCACGATGCCGAGCACGCTCGGCTTGCCGAACCGGACCCACTCGAGACCCATCCAGGCCACCGCGCCCGCGGCCGCACCGATGTGCGTGACGAGCAGCGCCATGCCGGCCGCACCATTCGCCGCGAGCGCGCTGCCGGCGTTGAAGCCGTACCAGCCGACCCACAGCAGCGAGGCGCCGGTCACGGTCATCGTGAGGTTGTGCGGCAGCATGGGCGTACCCGGAAATCCGTTCCGCCTGCCGATCACGATCGCGGCTACGAGCGCGGCGATACCTGCGTTGACATGCACGACGGCGCCCCCCGCGAAATCGCGGAACCCCATCGCCTGCAGCCAGCCCCCGCCCCACACCCAGTGCGTCACGGGCAGGTACACGACGATGAACCACAGGATGGAGAACAGCAGCATGCCCGCGAAGCGGGTCCGTTCGGCGAAGCCGCCGACGATCAGCGCCGGCGTGATGATCGCGAACGTCAGCTGGAACATGCTGAAGACCGTTTCGGGGATCGAGCCGGTGAGCGTATCGACGCCGATGCCGCGCAGCCATGCCTTCGACAGGCCGCCGATGAAAGCATTGCCTTCGGCGAACGCGAA
The DNA here is from genome assembly GCA_035548835.1 of Gammaproteobacteria bacterium. Lineage (GTDB taxonomy): Bacteria > Pseudomonadota > Gammaproteobacteria > Steroidobacterales > Rariloculaceae > FEN-1219. The sequence continues at coordinate 25,277 of DASZSB010000155.1, forward strand.
GGAATAGCCAAAAATCGTCCACAGCACCGACACGATGCCGCACAGCGCGAAACACTGCATGAGCACCGACAGCACGTTGCGGCTGCGGACGAGGCCGCCATAGAACAGCGCCAGTCCCGGCAGGGTCATCATCAATACCAGCGCGGTCGCCGTCAGCAGCCACGCGGTCGCACCGCTGTCGGCGGACTGCGCCAGCGCCAATGCCGGGCACACGGTCGCCGCCAGTGCCACGACAGCACTCGTCGTCTTGGTCACGTTCGCTCCCCCCAGAGCTGGTGGTGAATCAGATCGCCTGGTCGCCGGTTTCGCCGGTTCTGATGCGATACACCTGCGCGAGGTCGGTCACGAAAATCTTGCCGTCGCCGACCTTGCCCGTCTTGGCGGCTTCGATGATCGCCTCGACGACGCGATCGACGAATTCGTCCGTCACCGCGACCTCGACCTTCACCTTCGGCAGGAAATCGACGACGTACTCGGCGCCACGATAGAGCTCGGTATGGCCGCGCTGGCGGCCGAAACCCTTGACCTCGGTGACGGTCATCCCCTGCACGCCGACTTCGGCCAGCGCATTGCGCACATCGTCCAGGCGAAAGGGTTTGACGACTGCCGTTATGAGCTTCATTGAGCGTCCCCTAAAGAGTTGAGTGGCCGATTCCCGGAGTCTGGCGCCCCGTTGGTCGCAGTTTTGTGTATTACTTGTACGGGGGTATTCTAACGAACTGCCGGCCCGTTGCTACGCGCGCGTTGCCCCGCACGCAACTTTCCGCCCGGCGAAGCGTCCGAATTCATATCGAGATCCAGCCAACGGTGATCACCATGCGCAAGAAGCTCGACACGCGAATCAAGCCTTCCGAGATCACGCCCGAGAGCGCGTTCATGAACCGGCGCACGCTGCTGAAGGCGGCGGTGGCCGCGGGGCTCGTACCCTCGATTATGTCCACCGGACGCGCGGCAACCCTCCCGGCCAACGGCGAGTTCACCGACCTCAAGAAGTGGCCTGGCTCGCTGACGGACAAGCCGAACAGCTTCCAGGACATCACGACGTACAACAACTTCTACGAGTTCGGCACGGGCAAAGGCGACCCTGCGGCCAATGCGCACACGCTGAAGACGAAACCGTGGTCCATCCAGGTCACCGGTGAGGCGGGCAAGACCGGCACGTTCACGCTGGAAGACATCCTCGCGCCGCACGCGCTCGAGGAGCGCATCTACCGGCTGCGCTGCGTGGAGGCATGGTCGATGATCATCCCGTGGGTCGGCTTTCCACTGGCCGACCTGCTGAAGCGCTTCGAGCCGACGTCGCAGGCCAAGTTCGTGCAGTTCGTGTCGCTGGCGGATCGCAACCAGATGCCCGGCGTGCGCTACCCGGTGCTCGAATGGCCATACCGCGAGGGGCTCACGATCGAGGAGGCCATGCACCCGTTGACGCTGGTCACGGTCGGCGTCTACGGCAAGGTGCTGCCGAACCAGAACGGCGCGCCGATCCGCATCATCGTACCGTGGAAATACGGCTTCAAGAGCGCGAAATCGATCGTGCGTATCCACTTCACGGATCGCCGCCCGCAGACCAGCTGGAACATGGCCGCGCCGCAGGAATACGGGTTCTATTCGAACGTGAACCCCAACGTCGACCACCCGCGGTGGAGTCAGGCCACGGAGCGGAAGCTCGGCGGCGGCCTGTTCGCCTCGCGCGTCCCGACACTGATGTTCAACGGGTACGCCGATCAGGTCGCGAGTCTCTACACCGGGCTCGATCTCAGGAAGAACTACTAGTAGTCTCACGTGCCCGCGTCGACGCCACGTTGGGTGGTCGCCGTCAAGGTGGCCGTGTGGGCCGCCTGCCTCGCCCCGTTCGCCTTGCTCGTGCTGCGCGCGCTCGGCGTGAACGGCATGTCGCTCGGCGCGGATCCCGTGCAGGAGATCCTGAACGTCTGCGGCAAGACCGGTCTGAACCTGCTGCTGCTCACGCTCTGCATCACGCCGATCCGGCGCTCGACCGGCATCAATCGGCTGATCTCGTTCCGCCGGCTGCTGGGCCTCTTCGGCTTCTTCTACGTGGTGCTGCACTTCGCGACCTACGCGGTGCTCGACCTCGGCCTCGCGTGGGATCACGTGCTCGAGGACATCGCCAAGCGTCCCTACATCACCGTGGGATTCACGGCGCTCGTGCTCCTGATCCCGCTGGCGGCGACTTCGACGAACCGGATTCAGCGCGCGCTCGGCAGACGCTGGGTGAAGCTGCACCGCCTCGTCTACGTGATCGCCGTGCTCGGCGTGGTGCACTTCTGGTGGCAGGTGAAGCTCGATATCTCCGAGCCGCTGCTGTACGCGTTCCTGCTGACCGTGCTGCTCGGCGTCCGCGTGCAGCACGCGTGGACGCTGCGCAAGAGGACGCGGTCAGTAGATGCGAAACCCGCCGTGACGACGGCGTATCAGCGAGTCAAGCCACCATAGTCCGGCGGCAAACCCGCCGGCGAACACGACGACCAGCGCGAGCAGCACCCACGGCAACGGCAGGGTGCTGCGGTACGCCTCGAACCGCTCCTCGTAGGCTCGGTTCTCGCGCCTCAACCGGTCGAGGGCCTCCTGCAGCGCATCCGTGGGGAGGGTGCTCGTCGCCGTGCGGCCATTGTTGAGCTTGCCGATCTGTTCCTCGGCGGCGTGCTGCGCGTCGTGCGCAGCCGCGACGTCGTTCTTCAGGTCCGCGATCTCCGCCTCGAGCTCGGCCACGCGTGCGCGGGCCGGTTTCCCCGTGACGAGGAATGCCGTCTTGACCCACCCCTCGTGACCGGCCGCGGTGCGCACGCGCGTGTAGTTCGTGTCGCGCTGCAACACCTCGACGGCCGCGCCGCTCGTGAGATTCTCGATCGGATCACCGCTGCCGTCGGCCGCGGCGTATACCGCGAGCCGCAGACTGTCGGTGACGTAGGCGGACTCGGCGCCGGCCAGGGACGCCCAGCTGACTGCCGCACCGATCAACAGCGAATACGTCCGCATGACCACCCTCGGTAAATCTGCTCCGGATGTCGGCCGTATTGTAGGCCAGCTCGCGGCCCGAGCCTCGATCGCGACTCAGCCGCGCGTGGTCACGCGCACCGCGGGCTCGGCGCTTGAACCGGCCAGCAGAGTGCCGAGCGGCTGCGGCCGGCCGAAGTAGAAGCCCTGCCCGAAGTCGACGTCGAGCTCGCGCAGCTTGTCCGCCGTGGCGGCGTTCTCCACGTGCTCCGCGATCGAGCTGACGCCGAGCGTCCGTGCGGCGCGTGCGATGCCGGAGACGATCGACTCGGCAATGCGGTCCTCGACGATGCGGCGCACGAAACGGCCGTCGATCTTCAGGTAGTGCACGGGCAGGCGCTTCAGATGTGCGAGCGAGCTCAACCCGGAGCCGAAATCGTCGAGCGCGATCCTGCAGCCGGCCGCGCTGAGATCCCGGATCAGCGCCTCGGCGGCGGCCACGTGATTCACCGCTACCGCCTCCTTGAGCTCGAAGCAGAACGCGGACGGCGGCAGACCGGCCTCCCCGAGCTGCTCCAGCGCAAACGCCGCGTACCTGCGCGTAGCCAGCGACTGCGCAGACACGTTCAGCGTGAAGGAATAGGACGTATTGGCAACCTCCGCGACTCGGGATCGCAGAGCATCGATCAACGAGCACAGCACCCAGCGGTCGAGGGCCGGCAGGAGCTCGTAGCGCTCCGCTGCGTCGAAGAACTTGTCGGGCGCGAGCAAAGCGCCAGCCGCGTTGCGCATGCGCACGAGCGACTCGTAGCCCACCGTGTCGCCGGGGCGGGACGCCAGGCCGACGATCGGCTGAACTTCCAGGTGGAAGTCGTTGCTGCGGAAGGCGTCCTGGAACGTCGAGGCCGCGAGCGCCTGGCGCACCACGGTACCGCCGGCCGCCGTGGCGTCTTCGTCGGCGACGGCCAGACGACCGCCGCCCCGTTGCTTGGCGCGCTTGCAGGCGAGTTCCGCGGCGGCGATCAGGTGTGCAACCTGGTCCTGTCCCGGGGTCACGCCCACGATGCCGACGCTGACACTCACGGGTACCGCATCGACGCCGTGCACGTAGCCGAGCTGGGAGGTAGCGGCCAGCAGGCGCCGGCCGAGTTCGCCCGCGGTTGCGAGATCGGTCTGCGGCAGCAGCGCGACGAATCGATCGGCACCGATGCGGCACACCGTCGCCGTCGTGCCGGCCGCGCGGCGCAGCATGTCGGCGACGCGCTGGATGACCTCGTCGCCGGCCTGCAGGCCGAACGCCTCGTTGATCGCCTCGAGACGGTCGATATCGACATACAGCAGCGCGTGGGAGCCCGTGCCCGGCGCGAGCAGCGACGCCATGCGGCGCTCGAAAATCAAGCGGTTCACGAGACCGGTCAGGGCGTCGTGCTGACTGCCAAGGATCGCGACCGCTTTGCGGCTGACGAATTCGAGGATCCGGATGTCGCGCAGCTCGAAGTCCTCGGCCGTGACAGCCCGGAACAACGCGACGAGCCCGATGACGCGGCCGTGCGTGTCGCGCACGGGGCAGGACAGGATCTTGTACGGCGCGACCCCACCGGCGCCCGCCACGCGATTGACGACCATCGGGCGATTGTTCAGCTGCGCCCACGCGAGCAGGTGCTTCTGCGTGCGATCGAGGATCGTGACGCCCGGGATCGTCTCGTCGATGGCGCTGGACACCGTCAGGTTCTTGTCGGGCACGAGCAGGGCGCCGAGCACGCAACCCAAGTGCTGCATGCAGTGGCGCAGGAGCTGAGTCAGCGCTCCGCTGTCGAGCTGGCCCGATTCGTCGACGGAGAGCAGCAACTCGAGGCCGTCGTCGGCGGCGGGAGCAGACTCCGGCCGCGCCTGCTCGAGGTCGAGCCGGCTCTCGAGCGTATCGAGCACGGGCCGCAGCATGCTGAGCACCATCGACGGCGTCTGCTTGGAATTCTGGCTCAACTCAACGACGAGGGATCCCAGCGGGCGCGACTCCGTGCCGCGCAGCAATGCGACGAATGCGGGCACGCCGGCGGAGGTCATCTCGATGCTGCCACGACCGGCAACCGTGTCGCTCGAGCGCACGCGTTCCAGGAGCTGGCGCAGATCGGGCCGCTCGTAGCCATCCGAGCACCAGGCGAGCTCGCTCTCCCCAGCGTAGATGGCGATGCTGCCAGTGCTCGGCAGAAGCATCTTGATCAGCTGGCCATACGCGGCGTAGCTGGCACCTGTAGCAGCGGCATTCGATTCGGCACTGGCGGCGGCGGGCTCGGCCATTCAATGGCGTCCGGGCGGGCGGGAAAGGCTCCCCAGCATGCTCCGCCATGAGGACGTCCGAATCTTTGATCGAAGTCGCAAAACCGCCCGTTGAGGCGATGCCGCGGACTCAGCTGCGGCTGGTCAGGTACTGCGGCGGCTTCTTCGGGGAGCTGACCACCTTCAGCGGCTCCGCCCGCTCGAGCGTGTTCAGCAACTCGACGTAGAGCTTCACGATCGTGGCCGCGTGGCCGCCAGCCTCGTCCGGCGACATCTTCTGGACGCTCGCACGAACCCTCGACTCGGTGCCTACCGGAGCGACGCGACTCAGCGCCGTCTGGAGGTCCGCGAAGTCCCGGCGCAGACCGGCCGGAAACTCGCCGTCGACGAGATCCGCGAGATGGGCGGTGTAGGCCTGGGCGAGACGAGCCTTGACGGGCCCGTCACCAATCAGGGTCTTGACCGCTTCGGCGAAGCGCTGCGCGAGTGGCGACATGGGTGGAGCCTTGGTTCTTGTTGTTGTTGGCACCGACCGGGCGACCCACTGTCGCCCTTGGACATAACGTATAGCAGATATCAACAATCGGCGACAAGTATCTGGACACTAAGCCGGTTGCTGCCGGTCGAGCGTGTTCCTGCCGAGTGGCGCGGAGGGCTTCCGCAACTTCAGTTTCTTCATGCGATCGGCGAGGGTCGTGGGCTTCACCCCAAGCAGCTTCGCGGCGCCGTTCGGACCGGACACGCGCCACTCGGAGCGCTCGAGCGCCAGCAGCGTGTTCCTGCGCTCAAGCTCCAGCAGCTCCGCTTCGGTCATGAGCCGTACGACGCCTTCCGGCGCATTCGGCGCGTCGGCCGCCACGGGGTTCAGGATGTCGCTCATCGCGAGATCGAGCCGCAACACCTTGCCCCGTGACAGGATGACGGCGCGCTCGATGACGTTCTTGAGCTCACGAATATTGCCGGGCCAGTCGTAGCGTTTCAGCAGAGCGGCCTGCTGCTTCGACAGCGTCAGCGGTCGATGGCCGAACTCCTGACAGGTGCGCTCGAGGAAATGGCTCGCAATCTGCAGCACGTCGTCGCCGCGCTCGCGAAGCGGCGGAACCTCGATCGGGAACACGCTCAACCGATAGAAAAGATCCTCGCGAAACTTGCCCTCGGCAACCGCCTGCTCCAGGTCGCGATTCGTGGCCGCAATCACGCGGACGTCAACGGAGTGCGTGCGGTCGTCACCGACTCGCTCGTACTCGCTCTCCTGCAGGACGCGCAGCAGCTTGCTCTGCAGATCGAGCGGAATTTCACCTACCTCGTCGAGGAAGATAGTGCCGCCGTCCGCGAGCTCGAAGCGCCCCACACGATCCCGGTGAGCGCCCGTGAAGGCACCCTTGACGTGACCGAAGAATTCGCTCTCGAACAGCTCGTGCGGGATCGAGGCGCAATTGACCTTCACGAGCGGCCCTTGACTGCGAGGGCTGCGAGCGTGAATGACGTGGGCCACGAGCTCTTTGCCGACGCCGGATTCGCCTTGGATCAGAACGCTGGCGGACGTCTGCGCGACGGCTTCGATGCGGGCCAGCATCTTCTTCAGGGGCGGACTCTCGCCGATGATGCGACCGTAGTTCATCGACACCTGAACTTCCTCGCGCAGGTAATCGCGCTCGCGCTCGAGCTCTGCGCGCAGACGCGCGTTCTCCTCGAACGCCGCGCGCAGCTGGCGCTCTGCGCGATTGCGCTCAGTGACGTCCGTGGACGCGACCAGCAAAGCGACGACGGCGCCGCTCGGATCCCGATCCGCAGTCGCGGAGACGACGACCTCGAGCACCTCGCCGGATTTCGCGACGTAGGAGCGGGGCACGTTCTCGAGCTCGCCGTGGGCAATGACGTCTTCGAGCTTGCCGCCGCCGAGCGTCAGCCTCGTCTCTGGCCCCATGAAGTCCATGATCGGGCGCCCCAGCACCTCTTCGCGTCGGTAACCGAGCGTTTGCAGCCAACGATCGCTGACGTGGATGATCCGGCCGTGACTGTCGACGGTGTGCAGCATCGCAGGCGTCGCGCGGTAGAGGCCGCGATAGTGCTGCTCCAGGCGCGCCTGCTGGCCAAGCTCCGTGTATACCGCGACCGTACGCAGGTAAGCGCCCTCGTCGGTGCGATCCACGATCGCTGTCGCCAGGCAGTCGACGCGCTCGCCGCTGCGCGTGACGAGGTCCACCGGCACGCCCTGCAGGCGACCGGTGCGGCGCAGCATCGGCAGGTACTCCTCCGTGATGACCTTGGCCACCTCCTTGGTGGCAAGGTCCTGCGGGCGCATGTTCGTGATCTCTTCGCGGCCGTAGCCGAAGCGCCTGAGCCACGAATCGCTGGCGTCGACGAAGAAGCCTTCTTCGTTGAGCAGCACGATCAGCGCGGGGCTTCTACGGAACAACCACTGGTAGCTGGCTTCGATCGACATGGCGGAAGTTTACGGATTTTCGTTGTACGGATCAACGAAATTCCGTTTATCACGGAAAATCGTTAGGCCGGAAATCCCGTAACCGTCTGTTTTTATTGGCATGCATAGTTGGCACGGTCCCTGCACTAAGGGGCTCGTAGGAGATCTCCAGGACGGAGATCGGCAAGCACCGAAAAATCGGTAAAGGACTTGAGTATGGTTGCACGCAAACTGTCGATGTCGGCGCTCTTGGCCGTCGGACTGTCCGTGGGCCTGCTCGCGCAGAACGCGACGGCCACGGAGGCCAATCCGACGTTCAAGTCGCCGGTGCTCGTCGATGTTTCGGTCGATGGACAGATGTTCCGGACCGAGATCGACAACTACATCCGGGCGCTGAACAAGGAAATGCGAAGCACGCTCGATCAGGAGCTGCGTCGCGCGTTGGCGCCCAGGGTCGTACTCGCGAGCAACGAGCTTCGCGCTCGGGGTTGAGCGGCAAGAGAACGCGCGGCGTCACCACTACTCCCCCCGTGGTGGCGCCGTTGGCCGAATCGGACGGCCTTGCTAAGGGGACCGGGCTTCCGGTAGCGAACCAGGATAGGCTTCGCAACGAAGAATATGGACGTTCGCAGCCCGGTCCCTATTTTTTTCCGGCTCCGTAGCCGCCTCGAGGACTCGAGGCCGGCCGCACTACTGAGCGGAATCCGCCACCTTCAGGTTGTGCCGTAGGAACTCCAGCGTCTTGTTCCAGGCTTCATCGGCGAAGCGCTGGTCGTAGTTGTCGTTTCCCGGGATCGCGAATCCGTGATTCGCTCCGATCGTAACCAGTATCTCGGCGTTCTTGCCGAGATCGTTCAGCGTGCTGCGGAAGGTTTGTACGTCGCGGACCGGGATACTCTTGTCCTCCGAGCCGAAGAAGCCGAGCAGGGGCATCTTGAGCTTCGCGAGTTGATCCCGCTCGGCGAGCACCTGGCCGTAGTAGAGCACGGCCGCGTCGAGCTGATCGGGGTACAACAGTGCGGTCTGCAGTGACCACGCACCACCAAGATCCCAGCCGATGCTGCCGATGCGCGGCGCCAGCGCGTACTTCTCGAGATAGTCATACGCCTGGCGTAGGTTCTTGCGCCCCACTTCCACGTCGCCCAGATGAGTGGTCATCAACTGCTGCGCCTTCTCCGGCGTCGTTGCAGTAGCGCCGTCGTAGAGATCCACGGCGAGCGCGACATACCCCTCCGCGGCCAGCCGGCGCGTGACGTTCTTGATCTGATCGTTCAGGCCCCACCACTCGTGGATCACGATGAGGCCGGGCAGCGGCTCGGCGGCATCCCGCGGCATGGCCAGGAACCCGACGAGGTTGGTCTTCTGCCCCTCGCCGTAGGCTACGTCCTGCTCGAGCAGCGGCACGGCAGGCGCGGCGGCAACCGGCGCTGCGGCGGGCGGCGACTGCGGGACGCTGGCCGCCGGACTTGGAGTGGGCCCGGTCGGGGCCGGAGGGGTCGATGGCTGGCAAGCTGCCAGAAGGCCGGCGAGCAGGCCGGCGGCAACGCCGCGCAGAGCCACGTGGAGCCCGGTATTCATAGGCAGAACTCCAGCACAGCGGCCGTTCCGCTGACAAGGTAACGCGTCACGCGCGCGGCCGGAACTGAAGCGGGCGCGCCGCGCGCGGACCGCCGGCAGGCCTGCCGTCCCGGTAGACGACGCTACCGTTCAGCACCGTCAGGAAGACGCTGGAGCCCAAGGTCGTGCCCTCCAGCGGCGACCAGCCGCACTTGTAGAGGACCTGCGCGCTGTCGATACGCGTCGGTGTCTTCAGATCCACCGCCACGAGGTCGGCGAAGTAGCCTTCGCGCACGTACCCCCGGTCGACGATGCCGAACAGCGTCGCCGGATTGTGCGCCGCCTTCTCGACGATCTTCGGCAGCGTGTAGAGCCCCTGGGCGTGCTGCTCGAGCAGCATCAACAGCGAGTGCTGGACCAGCGGCAAGCCCGAGGGCGCTTCGAAATAGCCTCGCGCCTTCTCCGCCAATGTGTGCGGCGCGTGGTCGGTGGCGATCACGTCGATGCGGTCGTTCACGACGCCCTGCTGGAGCGCTGCACGGTCCGCAGCTGTCTTGATCGCGGGGTTGCACTTGATACGCGCACCGAGCGTGGCATAGCTCGACTGTTCGAACCACAGGTGATGCACGCAGACCTCGGCCGTGATGCGCTTGCCCGCGATCGGCCCCGCCTCGAACAGCTCGAGCTCGCGACCGGTGCTGAGATGCAGCACGTGCAGGCGCGTGCCGTGCTTCTTCGCGAGCCCAACCGCGAACGAGGACGAGAGATAGCAGGCCTCGGCGGAGCGAATCTCGGGATGTGCCTCGATCGGAACGGCATCGCCGTAGCGCTCGCGGAAGCGCTTTTCGTTCGCCCAGATCGTTGGCGAGTGCTCGCAGTGGGTCGCAATCGGCAGACGCGCGGCGGCGAAGATCCCCTCGAGCGTGACCGGGTCGTCGACGAGCATGTTGCCCGTCGAAGCGCCCATGAACACCTTGATGCCCGCGGCCAGATCGGGTCCAACCTGCTTCAGCTCCTCGAGGTTCGTGTTCGTCGCCCCGAAGTAGAACCCGTAGTTCACGTGGCAGGTGTCCGCGGCGATACGATGCTTCTCGACCAGCGCCGCGCGATCGACGGTCGGCGGCTGCGTATTCGGCATGTCGAGGAAACTCGTGACGCCGCCGGAGAGCGCAGCCAGCGACTCGGTGGCCAGCGTGGCCTTGTGAGTGAGCCCCGGCTCCCTGCAGTGGACCTGGTCGTCGATGATACCCGGCAACAGGTAGCGACCCGCGAGATCGATCACGGGAGTGCCCGCAGGCACCGAGCCGGGTCCGATGCGCTCGATACGCTCGCCACGCACCAGGACATCCGCCGCGACGATGCGACCCTCGTTCACGATCTGTCCATTGACTAAAGACAATGCCGTCATTGCGTCCTAGCTCCTCGCCAAAAAACGGTCCGTGGCCCTGATCAGCTCGGCCGTGATGCCGGGCTCGTAGGCCGAATGCCCGGCGTCGACGACCACGCGAAAATCGGCCTCGGGCCAGCGTTGATGCAGCTTCCACGCGGTATCGATCGGACACACGACGTCGTAACGGCCGTGCACGATGATTCCAGGAATCCCGCGGATGGCGTCGACGCCGGTCAGCAGCTGGTTCTCGTCCGTGAAGAAGCCGCGATTGACGAAATAGTGAGCCTCGATTCGCGCGAGCGCCAGCGCGAATTGCGGCGCCCCGAACTGTGCCGCCCGTGCAGGGTTCGGCCACAGCGAGCTCGTCGCGCCTTCCCAGATGGACCAGGCGCGCGCCGCCGCGAGCTGCGCCTCCGGGTCACTGCCCGTCAGGCGCCGGTGATAAGCGGCAAGCAGATCGTGGCGTTCGTCGTGCGGGATCGGCGCCAGATATTCCTGCCACAGCTCGGGGAACACCATGCTGGCCCCGTGCTGGTAGAACCACTGCAGCTCGGCGCGCCGCAGCAGAAAGATGCCGCGCAGCACGAGCCCGGTCACGGCCGACGGGTGCGTCTCAGCATAGGCCAGCGCGAGCGTGCTGCCCCACGACCCGCCGAACACGACCCACCGCTCGATGCCGAGATGCCGGCGCAGCCGTTCCATGTCGGCCACGAGATGCCAGGTCGTGTTCTCCACGAGCGAAGCGCGCGGTCGGCTTCGTCCCGCACCGCGCTGGTCGAACACCACGATCCGATAGCCGGCAGGATCGAAGAACCGCCGTGCGTTGGCATCGCCACCTGCTCCGGGTCCGCCGTGCACGAATACCGCCGGCTTGCCGCGGGGGTTGCCGCTTTGCTCGTAATAGAGCTCGTGGCCGTCGCCGACGCTGAGATAGCCCGTCTCGAAGGGCTCGATCGGAGGATAGAGTTCTTGCCTGCTCATGGATTCTTGGCCTTCTGGCGGTTACTCCGCCGCCGCACGCCGCGCTTATACTCCAGCACGCCGTACGCACGGCGCACAACGCCGCCGAGGAACCTGCATGGCCCGACTGCTCGCTCTTGCCTGCCTCGTGAGCTGTTTCGCCGCGCGCGCGCTGGCGCAGGATCCCGACATCCCGTTCAGCGAGTTCCGCCTCGACAACGGGCTGCGCGTGATCGTGCACGAGGACCGGAAGGCTCCGATCGTCGCGGTCACCCTCTGGTACCACGTGGGCTCGAAGAACGAAGTCGCGGGCAAAACAGGCTTCGCGCACCTGTTCGAGCACCTGATGTTCAACGGCAGCGAGAACCACAACGACGAATACTTCCGGCCGCTGCAGGAAGTGGGTGCGACGAACGTCAATGGCACCACGGATTTCGACCGCACGAACTACTTCGAGACGGTGCCGACCTCGGCGCTCGATCTGGCGCTGTGGATGGAGTCGGACCGCATGGGCCACCTGCTCGGCGCCATCGACCAGAAGAAGCTCGACGAGCAGCGCGGCGTCGTGCAGAACGAGAAGCGCCAGGGCGACAACGCGCCGTACGGGAAGGCCTTCGGGACGATCATCACGAACCTGTTCCCGCCGGGTCACCCGTATTCGTGGGAAGTCGTCGGCTCGATGGAGGACCTGAACGCCGCGAGCCTGGACGACGTCAAGAAGTGGTTCCAGACCTACTACGGCCCGAACAACGCCACGCTCGTGCTGGCGGGCGACATCGATGTCGCCACTGCCAGGGAGAAGGTGCAGCGCTACTTCGGCGACATTCCGCCCGGACCGCCCCTGACCCGCCGCGAGCGCTCCATCCCGGCCAGCGTGCCGGCCACCCGCATGGTCATGCAGGACCGCGTGCCGGAAGCCCGGATCTACAAGGTCTGGCTCGGCCCCGAATGGATCAGTGACGACTCCACGTACCTGCAACTCGCCGACTACGTGCTCACGAGCGGCAAGACGTCGCGGCTCTACCAGCGCCTGGTCTACAAGGACCAGATCGCCACGGACGCCGGCGCATTCGCGCTGAACAACGAGATCGCCGGCGCGTACATCGTGTATGCCACCGCGGCCCCGGGCCAGGATCTGGCGAAGGTCGAGAAGGCTCTCGACGAGGAGCTCGCGCGCTTCCTGGCGCAGGGACCCACGCGGGCCGAGCTGGACCGTGCGAAGACCGAGATCCGCGCAGCATTCATCCGCGGCGTCGAGCAGGTGGGCGGCTTCCGGGGCAAGTCGAACATCCTCGCAGAGAACGCCGTCTACGGCGGCCGGCCCGATTTCTACAAGCACTCCCTCGAGCTGCTGCGCACCGCGACCCCGCAGCAGGTCGTCGGCACCGCCCGCAACTGGATCAAGGGCGCACCGCTGGTGCTCGAGGTGCAGCCCTTCTCGCGGCAGCTCAAAGCCGATGCGGGCGGCGCCGATCGAAAAACGCTGCCGATGCCGCAATCGTTCCCCGATGCGCCGTTCCCGGCGCTGAGCGAAGCCACGCTCGCGAACGGCATGCGCCTGATCGTGGCGGAGCGTCACGCCGTACCCGTCGTGCAATTCAGCCTGCAGCTGAACGCCGGCTATGCCGCCGATCAGTTCGCCGCGCCCGGCGTCGCGAACATGACGATGCAGATGCTCGACGAGGGCACGACGAGCATGGACGCGCTGAAGATCGACGACGCGCTCGCACGCCTCGGCGCTGACCTGAACTCCGGCGCGAACCTCGACTTCTCGGTCGTGAGCCTGTCCGCGCTGAAGGAGAATCTCGATGCATCGCTCGCGATCTACGCGGACGTGATCCTGAATCCGTCGTTCACGCCGAGCGAGCTCGACCGCCTGAAGCGCCTGCAGCTCGCGGGCATCCAGCAGGAGAAGAACACGCCGACGTCGATGGCGCTGCGGGTCCTGCCGCGGCTGCTCTACGGCCAGGGGCACGCCTACGCGCTGCCGATGACGGGCTCCGGCACCGAGAAGTCCGTCGCCGCCATCACGCGCGACGACCTCGTGAAGTATCACTCCACGTGGTTCAAGCCGAACAACGCGACGCTGATCGTCGTGGGCGACACGACGCTCGCGGAGATCAAGCCGAAGCTCGAGGCGCTGTTCTCGCGCTGGCAGGGCGGCGACGTGCCGACGAAGAAGCTGCCGGACGTCGCCCTGCCCGACAAACCCCGTGTCTACCTGATCGACCGGCCGGGCTCCGAGCAGAGCATGATCATCGCGGGCGAACTGATCCCGGCCAAGAGCCAGGCCGACGAGATCGCGATCGACGCCATGAACGACATCCTGGGTGGCGCGTTCACGTCGCGCATCAACATGAACCTGCGGGAAGACAAGACCTGGTCCTACGGCGCAGATACGACGATCGTCGACACGCAGGCGCAGCGGCCGTTCCTGGCGATCGCGCCGGTCCAGGCCGACAAGACGGCGCCCTCGATGCGCGAGATGAAGCGCGAGATCGACGACTTCCTGGCCTCACGCGCAGCCACGGATGCCGAGGTCGCCACGAGCAAGCGCCGCAGCACGCTGACGCTGCCCGGGCGCTGGGAGACCGCGCGCGCCGTGGCGCGCGACATCGCGGCCCTCGTTCGCTTCAAGCTGCCGGACACCTACTGGAACGACTATGCCGAGCTCGTGCAGAAGCTCACGGTCGGCGAGGTCAACGCCGCCGCCAGGCGACTGCTGCGCCCCGACAACCTGACGTGGGTCGTCGTCGGCGACCGACGCGTCATGGAAGCGGAGGTTCGCGCGCTCGGTTTCGGCGACGTCACGATCGTCGACGCAGACGGCAATCCGCCGACCTCACCATGACAAGTCTGTAACTTGAAAGGCTTTTCCCCTCTATGGAGAATACGTCGCCGCTCCGCGGCACCGTACGCTGTTTAGGTCGCCGCCGGGTTTCCAGATGATCGACGTCCAGGGCCTCACCAAAGAATATGGTCGGCTCCGTGCCGTAGACGATTTGAGTTTCCGGGTCGAGCCGGGCCAGGTGCTCGGCTTCCTGGGCCCGAACGGCGCGGGCAAATCGACCACGATGCGCATCGTCGCCGGGTTCCTGCCGGCCACCGCCGGACGCGTGCTCGTGTGCGGCCACGACATCGAAACGGACGCCGTTGCGGCCAAGCGCCGGATCGGCTACCTGCCCGAAGGCGCGCCGAGCTACCCCGAGATGACGCCGCGCTCGTTCCTCGAATTCATCGCCGAGGCCCGCGGGATGCCCGTGGAGAGGCGGCGTCAACGCCTCGACGAGGTCTTCGCGCAGCTGCACCTCGAACGCGTGCTCGATCAGAGCATCGACACGCTGTCGAAGGGCTACCGGCGCCGCGTGGGCCTGGCCCAGGCCATCCTGCACGACCCGGAAGTGCTGATTCTCGACGAGCCCACCGACGGCCTCGACCCCAATCAGAAGCATGAGGTCCGCGAGCTGATCGGCCGCATGGCACGCGACAAGATCATCGTCATCTCGACACACGTGCTCGAAGAGGTCGATGCCGTGTGCAATCGCGCGATCATCATCGCGCACGGCAAGATCCTGGCCGACGACACGCCGCGAGGCCTCGAATCGCGCTCGCGCTTCCACAATGCTGTGTCGGTGAAGCTGGCGAACTCGGAGCAGCTGCCTGCCGTGCGCCGCGCCATCAACGCGCTGACCGAGGTCGCGAGCACCGAGCTCGATGAGAAGAACCAGCGTCTCACGGCGTTCCCGGCCCCCGGCAAGCTGCCGCTCGCCGCGATCAACGCGCTGGCGGAGCAGGAGCGCTGGCCGCTGGCCGAGCTGCACCTCGAATCCGGGCGCCTGGACGAAGTATTCCGGTCGATCACCGGCGGAGCCACGGCATGAACGGCGTCCTCGCAGTCATGAAGCGCGAGCTTCGGAGCTACTTCGCGACGCCGATCGCGTATGTCTTCATCGTGATCTTCCTGATGCTCGCGGGCGTCTTCACGTTCTACTTCGGCGGCTTCTACGAGGGCGGCCAGGCCGATCTGACGGCATTCTTCTACTGGCACCCGTGGCTGTACCTGTTCCTGGTGCCGGCGCTCTCGATGCGGCTCTGGGCCGAGGAGCGCAAGTCGGGCTCGATCGAGCTCCTGATGACACTGCCGATCGAGGTCTGGCAGATCGTCGTGGGCAAGTTCCTCGCCGCGTGGATCTTCACCGGCATCGCGCTCGCGCTGACGTTCCCGATCTGGATCACGGTGAACTACCTCGGCAGCCCCGACAACGGCGTGATCCTGGCCGCATACGTGGGCAGCTTTCTGATGGCCGGCGGCTTCCTCGCGGTCGGCGCCTGCATCTCGGCGACCACGAAGAACCAGGTCATCGCCTTCATCCTGTCGGTCGTGGCCTGCTTCCTGCTGCTGGCCGCGGGCGTCGAGTTCGTGCAGGACGTGTTCGCGGCGTGGGCACCGCAATGGCTCGTCGACGGGCTCTCGAGCCTGAGCTTCCAGACGCACTTCAGCTACATCAGCAAGGGCGTCATCGACGTGCGCGACATCGTTTACTTCGGGCTGCTGATCGGCGCCTGCCTGTACGCGAACGCCATCGTGTTGCAAATGAAGAAGGCGGACTGAGCCGATGAGCACGCGCACCCGACAAAGGATCGGCTATTCGACCCTTGCGATACTGTTCGCCGCGCTGATCGTGGCCGTGGTCGCCAGCAACGTGTGGCTGCGCGGCATGCGCCTCGACCTGACGGCCAACGGCCTCTTCACGCTCGGCAGCGGCACGCGTGAGGTGTTGAAGGACATCAAGGAACCGATCGACCTCTATTTCTTCTTCTCGAACGAGTCGACGAAGACCCTGCCGCAACTGCGCGCGTACGCGAACCGCGTTCGCGAGACGCTCGAGGAGTTCGCCGCCAACACGCCGGACGGCCGGCTCGTGTTGCACGTCGTGGACCCGGTCCCGTTCTCCGAGGACGAGGACCGCGCCGAGCAGTTCGGACTGCAGGCGGCCAACATCGGCCCGGCCGGAGAGGCCGTGTACTTCGGCCTCGCGGGCTCGAACAGCATCGGCAAGACGGACACGATCCCGTTCTTCCAGCCGGATCCGCGCAAGGAGATGTTCCTCGAGTACGATCTCGCGCGGCTCGTCTACAACCTGTCGACCACGAAGAAGACGGTGGTCGGGCTGCTCACCAGCGCACCGATCGGCGGCGGCTTCGATCCGATCACGCAGCAGCCGAGCCAGCCGTGGACCGTGGTGGATCAGGCGCGCAAGCTGTTCGACGTCCGGACGCTGCCGGCCAGCGTGCTGAAGATCGACGACGACGTGAACGTGCTGTGGATCGTGCACCCGACGATGCTCGATGATTCGACGCTGTACGCGATCGACCAGTTCGTCATGCGCGGCGGCCGGGCGCTGATCTTCGTCGACCCGCTCGCCGAGGTTCTCGCCGGCAACGGCGGACAGGAGAGCCCGGGCGCCCCGCAGGCCACGTCGTCGCTCGACAAGCTGTTCGCGGCCTGGGGCGTGAAGTTCAACACGCACGACGTCGTCGCGGACAACCGCTATGCGCTCAGCATCGGCGGTCGCTTCAAACCCGTGCGGCACATCGGGCTGCTCGGGATCCCCATGGACGCGATGAACCAGGAAGACGTCATCACGGCGGGCCTGAACTCCGTGAACGTGGGCATCGCGGGCCACCTGGAGCTCGCCGAGGGCGCCACGGCCAAGCTGACCCCGTTGCTGCATTCGAGCCCCGAGTCCGAGATCCTGCCGGCGGACCGCTTCCAGCTCCTGGCCGATCCCGGCGAGCTGTTGAACAACTTCACGCCAGGCGGCAAGGAGCAGGTCATCGCCGCGCGTCTGTCCGGTCCCCTGAAGACCGCGTTCCCCGACGGCCCGCCGAAGGCCGAGGGCCGCGATGCGCCGATCGATGCGGCGCTGAACGCGCAGCAGCTGAAGTCCACGGACAACGCCAGCATCGTGCTCGTCGCCGACGTCGACATGCTGAGCGACCGGCTCTGGGTGCAGGCGCAGAACTTCCTCGGGCAGCGCATCGTGCAGGCGTTCGCCAACAACGGCGACTTCGTGATCAACGCGCTCGACAACCTGTCCGGCAGCGCGGCGTTGATCGGCCTGCGCAGCCGCGCGACGTACACGCGGCCGTTCACGAAGGTCGAGGAGCTGCGCAGCAACGCCGATGTACAGTTCCGCGCGACCGAGCAGCGCCTCCAGGCCGAGCTGCGCGACACCGAGCAGAAGCTCGCCGAGCTTCAGGCTCAGCGCAAGGACTCGAGCTCGCTGATGATGAGCCCCGAGCAACAGGCCGAGGTGCAGAAGTTCCTGGACGAACAGGTGCGCATCCGCCAGGAGCTGCGCAACGTGCGCCGCAACCTCGATCGTGACATCGACAACCTCGGCACCACGCTCAAGATCCTGAACATCGCGCTCGTGCCGCTACTCCTCACCATCGGGGCGCTGACGGCCGTGTTCCTGAAGCGCCGCAGGAAGGCCCACGCATGAGTCAACGCAACGTCCTGATCCTGCTTGGGGCGTTCGTCGTCCTCGTCGCGCTCGTGCTGATCGGCCAGCACAGCCGCTCGCCGGACGGCGGAAGCGGCGCGCTGTTCGTGCCTTCGCTCGCCGCGGCGCTGAACGACATCGAGCGCGTCACGATCACGAAGGCCGGCAACGAGACCGTGGTGACGCTCGAGCGCAAGCCGGATGGCTGGGTCGCCACGAACAAGAACGGCTACCCGGCGGACGTGAACAAGCTGCGCCAGGGATTGAGTGCGCTGGCCGAGGCCAGAATCCTCGAGCAGAAGACGGCGAACCCCGAGCTGTACGACCACCTCGGCGTCGAGGACGTCAGTGGCGCCAAGGCAGCCGGCGTGGCAGTCACGCTGTCGGCCAATGGGAAGAACCTGCCGACGCTGATCCTCGGCAACGCCGAAGGATCGAAATTCCGGTACGCGCGTCGCGCGGGCGAAGCGCCGAGCTACCTGATCGACAGGAACCCCGAGTTCCCGCGCGGCGTAGGCCAGTGGCTCGATGCGCGCATCATCGACGTGCGCAGCGACCGCATCGCCGAGGTCACGATCACCCATACGGACGGACAGGTGGTTCACCTCTCGAAAGCCAGCAAGGACGCGCAGAACTTCGACGTCGCGGACGTGCCGAAGGGGCGCGAACTGCTGTATCCCGGCGTCGCGAACGTAATCGGCAACGCGCTGCGCGAGCTGAATCTCGAAGACGTGGAGCCCGCGACCGCGTCGCCGCCTGCCAAGCCGACGGTCGTCGAGTTCCGCACGTTCGACGGGCTCGTCGTTCGCGTCGAGGGCGAGAAGCGGGGCGACGCCGCCTGGATCGGCCTCGTGGCCAGTGCCAACGCGCCCGCGCCCGCGCCCGCACCCGCACCCGCACCCGCGGCCGCGGCTGCACCGGCTGCTGATGGCGCCGCCGCACCGGGCGCCGCCGCGAAACCGGCGGACCCGGCCGCGGAGGCCGCGAGCATCAACGCGAAGGTCGGAGCCTGGCGCTACAAGATCGCAACCTTCCAGTACGACCAGCTGACCCGCCGGCTCACGGACCTGCTGAAGCCGCCGGCCGACGTTCCCAAGGCCCGCTGACTCCCCCGAAGGGGGACGCCCCAAGGCCGCGCTCTGCTGCGGCCCTTCGACAGGCTCGGCGAAGCCTATACTCCCGCGGTCGCCACCCCCTTGGGGGACTGTGCAATGACACACCGCGTGCTGTTGCTGACCGCCGCCGCGACGCTCGTGCTCTGCACCCGCCTTGCGAGCGCCCAGCCGGGACCGCCGTCGTTCGACCAGATCGACAAGGACAAGAACGGCTCACTGTCGAAGGAAGAAGTCGCCGCGTTCTTCACCGAGCGACGCGCAGCCGCCGGCGGGCCACCGCGCGGCGCGGGTGCCGGCGGTCCTCCCGGCGGCGGACCGCCGGATCCGGCCCAGATCTTCACGCGCTGGGACACGAACGGCGACGGCAAGGTCACGAAGGCCGAGTTCGATGCCCGCCCGCGCCCGGGCGGCGGACCTGGCGCGCAGCAGCGCCCACCGCCCTCACCCGCCAGGTAACGCGCGCCGGAAGCCCGGCGGCGGGTCCCGCACGCGGCCGCGCGGGCCCGCGGGCGCCCTGCACGCGCGCGAAACTTACCTGTGCCAAAGGCGCCGAGTACACTGGCGAGCCGGTTTTGATGGCACGAGCCGCCCATGAGCACTGTCCGCAAGTCCTACCCCGTGGCCGCGAGCTACGCGCCGCTGATCGCGCGCGCGCAGGTCTACGACGTCGCGATCGAGTCGCCGCTCGACCGCGCGCCGCGGCTGTCGAAACGGCTCGGGCACGAGGTGCTGCTGAAGCGCGAGGATCTGCAGGCCGTCTTCTCGTTCAAACTGCGCGGCGCGTACAACCGCATGGCGCACCTGCCCGCGGCGGCGCTCGCCAAGGGGGTGATCTGCAGCTCGGCCGGCAATCACGCGCAGGGAGTCGCCCTCGCGGCCAGGCGTCGCGGCGTTCGCGCGGTGATCGTGATGCCCACGAGCACGCCGTCGATCAAGGTCGACGCCGTGGCCGCGCTCGGCGGCGAGATCGTGCTCGAAGGTGCCACGTTCGACGACGCGTATGCGTACGCGATGCAGCTTCGCGCCGAGCAGGATCTGACGTTCGTGCACCCGTTCAACGACCCCGACGTGATCGCGGGCCAGGCCACGGTCGGCATCGAGCTCGAACGGCAGTGGCCACAGCTGCCGGCCGCCGTGTTCGTGCCGATCGGCGGCGGCGGCCTCGTCAGCGGTGTCGGCGCCTACTTGAAGAACCGCCATCCCGGCATCCGGATCGTGGGCGTGGAGCCGCTCGAGTCGGCCAGCATGTACGAGTCGCTGAAGCGCGGCGCGCCGTTCACGCTCGACCGCGTCGGCACGTTCGCCGAGGGCGTGGCCGTACGCCGCGTCGGCGACGAGACGTTCCGCGTCGCGAGCGAGGTCGTCGACGAGATCATCCTCGTCAGCACCGACGAGATCTGCGCGGCCATCAAGGACATCTTCGAGGACAGCCGCGTGATCGTGGAACCCGCGGGCGCACTCGGAGTGGCTGGTCTCAAGCGCTACGTCGAGCGCGGCGCGACGCCGGACGGCCCGCTGATCGCGATCAACAGCGGCGCCAACATGAATTTCGACCGGCTACGCCACGTCGCCGAGCGAGCCGAGATCGGCGAGCATCGCGAGGCCGTGCTCGCGGTCGAGATACCGGAGCAGCCGGGCGCCTTCTTGCGCTTTTGCGAAGCACTCGGCACGCGCAACATCACGGAGTTCAACTATCGCTACGCACCCGGCACGACCGCGCGCATCTTCGTGGGCGTGTCGCTGCAACGCGGTCTGAACGAAGCGGCGGAAATCGTCGCGCTGCTGAAGGAGCGCGGCTACCCCGTGCTCGATCTGAGCGACAACGAGCTCGCGAAGCTGCACGTGCGCCACCTCGTGGGCGGCCAGGTGCCGGGACTGAAGCACGAGCTGCTGTACCGCTTCGAGTTCCCGGAGCGGCCCGGTGCGCTGCGCGCTTTCCTGCAGGCCGTCGGCGATCGCTGGAACATCAGCCTGTTCCACTACCGCAATCACGGCTCGGACTACGGCCGCGTTCTGGCCGGCGTGCAGGTGCCGCCCGCGGATCGCGCGAAGTTCACGCAGCACCTGGCGCGGCTCGGCTACACCTATGCCGACGAGACGGAGAACCCCGCGTATCGCCTGTTCCTGCGCTCCGCGGACTGACAGCCGGGCGCACTGGCGCTCAGCGCGGCGGGCCGGTGGCCTGCCGGTCGAACACGAACAGGAAACTCAGAGGTGCGCCCCTCACGTCCGTCGCCTCGACCGTGAACGACAGCGTCGTGCCGTCGGCCGACACCCACTTGCGGCCGTGCGCCGTCACCTTGCCGCTCTGCTTGTCGACCCAGTCCACGGTGTGGGAGTCGACCGGAGTCTCCGCATAGGTGCCGGTCGGTTTCGTGCCGTCGATCTGCAGGGCCGCGAGCGCACCGGAGTCGAACTCGGGGTAGTCCTTGCCGTCGGCCTTGGCGGCGAACTGCAGGAAGTAGGGATTCCCGGCGGCGTCGACGACGACCGCAAGACCGACCAGCGTGCCGTCCGGCGCGAGGCTGTAACGGCGCACGTGCACCTGTGGCGGCGGCCCCGGCGGCAGACGGGAGGCCGCGACGTTCAGCTTCCATGTGCCGAGCACGTAAGGTGCCTGGGCGAACGCGGCCGGCAAGGCGGCGAACAGCGAAACGCAGCCGACGGCAGCGGCACGCCACACGCCGCGGCTGCGATCAGGCCGCAAAGGGCTTGAGCGGCGCGAGCTGCGCGTCGAGCTGCTGCAACGCATCCCCACCCAACAACGCCTTGGCCGCCGCCTTGGCGCGGGACTTCTTGCGCCACCAACCGTACACCGGCAGGCCGATCAGAGCCAGGAACCCGAGGCCACTCGAGATGAAGAACAGCACGACGATGATGGCGGCCGCCACACCGATCACGCCCCAGCTGTACGGCTCCTCCATCCACGCGGCGACGCTGGCCTGCGAGGCGTCGTGGCGCTCGCCCGTGTTGTGATTCCGCACGGCCAGGAACGGCCCCTCGTTCTTGCCTTCGGCGATGGTCCACATGACGGACATCGTCTGGCCTTCGCGGCACGGGAAATCGAAGTTGACGGTCTTGAACGCGCGCTCCTTGCCGGTGCTGTCGGCCAGGAAAAACTCGTGGTGATCCACGGTGCGCGACGAGACGGACGTGGACGCCTGGTTGTTGCCGTGGTACTGCGTGGTGCTGCTGATCTGCGTTTCCTTCTGCTTCTGGCTGGACAGCACTTTGCCCGTGAAGTAGTAGAGCTGGCACCGGCGGCCGTCGGGAACCGTGGTCTTGGGGCCTTCGGACATGGGAGCCTCCTCGATTCTTATTGTTGTACGCGGCCTTCTGGCGCGTTCCGGTAGCTTTTCACCAAGCTGGAGGAGGGTCAATATGCGTGAATCGCCTGGTGCAACGGGCTACCTTTCCTGCGTTTCGTTTGCTAGCGTGCGCGCTGCCGGCGACGTGCACGACCGGCACTCGGCAACGAACCCATCCCGAGAGGTCGACCCTACGCAACCCGTCACCGAAACCCTGGTCCTGCCCGAACGCAGCAAGTCGCTGTTCCACGTCATCGACCCGCATGTGTTCGACCGCGCCCTGCTCGACGAGCTGTGCGACCTCGCGACGCGGGTCCGCACGCTGGCCAAGTCCGACGTCGGCGCCCGCGCCCTGCGCGACCTGCTGCCGACGCGCCGCGCAATGCTGTACTTTACGCAGCCCTCGACCCGGACGTTCCTGTCGTTCAACAACGCCTGCCACATCCTGGGGATGCGCACGAGCGAGATCCGCGATCCGTCCACCTCCTCGGAGGTGAAGGGCGAGAGCTTCGAGGACTCGATCCGGACGTTCAGCTCGTACGTGGACGTCATCATCATGCGCACGAAGGAAGCCGGCCGCGCCGCACAGGCGGCCAGGCTCATGGACAGCATTCCGCGCCCGGTGCCCGTGATCAACGCCGGCAGCGGCAGCGATCAGCATCCCACGCAGGCGCTGCTCGACATCTACACGCTCGCGCGCAGCTTCGAGGAGCGCGGCGGCATCGACGGCAAGGTCATCGGCATGATGGGCGACCTGAAGCGCGGCCGCACCGTGCGCTCGCTCTGCTACCTGATGCGCCACTATCGCGACGTGCGGCTCGTGTTCATCGCACCGCCGCAATTCGCCATGGAGAAGGACGTCAAGACCTATCTCGACGAGCACGGCATCGCGTACGCCGAGACCACGCAGCTCGCCGACGTGCTGCCGCGGCTCGACGCTTTGTACGTCACGCGCATGCAGACGGAATGGGACACGGCGGGCGAATCGCGCGCGGTGGATCTACGCCCGTTCAGCATCGGCCTGAACGAGCTCACGCTCATGAAACGCGACGCCATCATCATGCACCCGTTGCCACGCGGCCAGGAGATCGACCCGGCCGTGGATCACGATCCACGCGCCATGTACTGGCGGCAGGAGCGCAACGGCATGTGGATGCGCGTGGCCGTGCTGATCAAGATCTTCGGCGTCGAGCGCATCGTCACCGCTCTGGCAGCCGCGGACACGACGCCACCGCCGCCGCCCGGCCGCGCACTGGCCTGAGCGGGCAGCGCGATACGCTACTGCGCGTCGATGTGCGCGAGCTTGGACTGCTGCGACAGCCGATAGAACGTACGCAGCTCGCGTTGCACGGCCTCGTCGCCCGCGCCTCGCGTGAGCGCCGGCGCGAGCCGCCGGCAGTACTTGCCCGCGTAGCGGTTCGCGCGCCGGTAGCGCTCGCGCTCCTCGCCGTTCAACTCGCTCGCGAGCCGCGGCCGATCGAACAGCCAGTCGTGCAGCGCGGGTAACTCGCGGCCGTTCTGCCGCTTCAGCAGCAAACCGGTCGTGACAAACTTGTCCACTT
Organism: Gammaproteobacteria bacterium; assembly: GCA_035548835.1. GTDB lineage: Bacteria > Pseudomonadota > Gammaproteobacteria > Steroidobacterales > Rariloculaceae > FEN-1219. The sequence continues at coordinate 49,335 of DASZSB010000155.1, forward strand.
CCGCCTGCAGCTCGAGCTCGAACAGGGTCACGTGCTTCTCGCGCTGCGCGTTCCAGGCGTAGTAGGTGAAGTGGCTCACGCCTTCGAGCGCCGCCCAGAAGTCGGCGAGGTTGTCGGCGTCGAGGCACGTCAGGGGATCCCGCTCCGCCAGCCGCCGCAGCAACTCGGCCTCGAGATACAGCGCGACCTCCGCCTCGCCGTCGGCCTCCGCGATCAGCAGTTTCTCGTCGACGTCGCGGCCACCCGTGTCGAGTGCGCGCGCGAACGCGGCGTCGGTGATCAGGAAGTCGTCCACGCCGTACTGCACGTCCAGCGCATACAGCTCGTGCAGCAAGGCCTGCAGCTTCGCGAGCAGCATGCTCAGTGCCGCGTGGCCGCGGTCAGAGTGACGTTCGGCTCGATGCCCTGCTCGCGCAACAGCCGCGCCGCGCGCTGGCTGCCGGTTCTGAGCCACACTTCGTAGAGCCGCAGCACGTCGGCCGCCGCGGCAGAGCCCGACGCACGGATCTCGGCCAGCACGTCGACGAAGTCGCGGAACTTCGCCGCAAGCTCGGCGAATACGGCGGAGAGCGCGCGTCCGTGCAGCGTGCCGCGCACGCCTGCCGAGAGCCGCCCGTACGCGGCCCCGCCCATGTCGATGTAGTAGTCGACGTCGACGAGCTTGCGAGCGAAGCCATCGCCGAGGAAACCCGCCACGAACAACGAGGTGTCGCCGACCCGGCGCAACACCGCGTTGCGCGTTTCGCGATCCGGCGCGTCCGCCGCCTCCGCGAGCAGCAGCGCGAGCGGTTGTAGTCCAGGTCCCGTCCTGCTGTTGTCGTACAGCGCTTCGTGACGGGCGAACAGCGTGAGCAGGTTCACCACGTAGTAGGCGGTGTGGTCGTCCGCCGCTACACCCTGCTTGGCCATGGCAGTGGCCACGGAGTCCTTGAAGAACTCCCGGAGGCTCACTACCGGACGAACTCGATGAGTTGCCGCGCGCAATGACATCTCCTGCTACCCGGCTGCTCTGCCGCTTACGACAGCAGAGCATGCCGCTTCGGTTCGAGTATAGAACCGCATGCGTAGCGGACCGCGCAACACTTCACGTTTCTTTGCCTGGCACTCGCTGCTCGAGAGCGCTAAGCATGCGCGTGCAGTGGCCGTCGATGCGCTCCTGCCAATGCCGGCGGCGCAGAGTGGCAGCGCCGTTCAGCAGATAGCGCGCGTCGAGCAGCACACGGGACCCTTCCTCCACCGGCTCGAGCCGCCAGTGCAACCGCAACTGCACACAACACGGCGGATCGAGCAGCATCTCCTGCAGCGTGATCGACACGGGCCGCAGGCACGCGAGCACCTTGCCACGCCGCAATACCTTGCCGCGCTGCTGCGCGTACTGGCAACCGGCGCGCGGCGGCGTGCCGGCATCGGCCAGCGCGACGCCTCCCCAGCGACCCTTGCCGATGACCTCGATCAGTGCCGCGAACGCCTCGGTCATCGGACACTGTAACTGTCTCTCGTGCCGCCGTTTCAGCACGGTGCCCTCCATGACGTGCTCGTGGAGGACAAGGTAGCGGCGCGCGCGAAAGCGCGGCGAGACGCGTTTCTCGGCGAATGCGCGGGAAACGCCGCGCTACGGAACCAGCACGGTCGAGCCCGTCGTTCGGCGCGCCTCGAGATCGCGGTGCGCCTGTGCCGCATCGCGCAGCGCATACGTCTGATTGACTTCGATCCTGATGCGCCCGCGCTGTACGAGATCGAACAACTCGCCGGCGCCCTGCTCGAGGTCGCGGCGCTCGCGGATGAAGTCCCCGAGCGTCGGGCGCGTGACGTACAGCGAGCCGCGCTTCTGCAGCTCGTTGAGGCCGAACGGCTCCACGCGGCCCGACGAGTTACCGAAGCTCACGAGCAGGCCGTGCGGCCGGAGGCAGTCCAGCGACTGGAAGAACGTGGCTCGGCCGACGGAGTCGTAGACGACCGGCACGCCAGTGCCCGTGATCTCGCGTACCCGGCGCGGCAGGTCCTCGCTGTCGAGCAGCACGTGCTCGCAGCCGTGCGCCAGCGCCACCTCACGCTTCGCGGTCGAGCCCACGACGCCGATCACCCGCGCGCCGAGCTCGCGCGCCCACTGCGACGCGATCAGACCCACGCCGCCGGCCGCGGCATGCAACAGGATGAAGTCGCCGGCCGCGACGCGATAGCTCTTCTTCAGCAGATACCAGGCCGTTAGACCCTTCAGCATCATGGCGGCGCCTGTGCGGTCATCGATACCGTCCGGCAACCGCACGAGCACACGCGCATCGAGGATGCGCTCCTCGGCGTACGCCCCGAGCGTTCCGGACGCCGTGTAGGCGACACGGTCGCCGGGCCGCACGTGCGTGACACCCGCGCCGACGGCCACGACCACGCCCGCGCCCTCGCCGCCGAGTCCGCTCGGCAACGCCATCGGGTACAGACCCGTGCGGTGATAGACGTCGATGAAGTTCAGACCGATCGCGCGGTGCGCGATACGCGCCTCGCCCGGCTTTGGTTCACCGACCTCCACCTGCTGGTACTTCAGTACCTCGGGGCCGCCGAACTGCTCGAATCGAATCGCCCAGACCATGAGTCGTCCGCTCGCTGCTAGAATTCCGGTTTCTTTCGTCCGGAATATACCACCCGATGGCAGAACACCTCGTCGTCGTTGGCGGCGGTCAGGCCGCAGCGCAGGCCGTGCAGACGCTGCGGCAGCAGAATTACCCGGGCACGATTACGCTGCTGGCCGACGAGCCCTACGCGCCGTACCAGCGCCCGCCGCTGTCGAAGAAGTATCTCGCGGGCGAGCTGACGCGCGACCGGCTGCTGCTGCGCCCGACGGCGTTCTACGCCGAGAAGAACGTGACGCTGATGCTCGGCACGCGCGCCGTCGAGATCGAGCTCGCGCCGCGCCGCGTGCGTCTTGCCGACGGCCGCGTGCTCCGCTACGACCGTCTGCTGCTCGCGACCGGCAGCCGCCCGCGCCAGCTCGACGTGCCCGGCGCCAAGCTGCGCGGCGTCCATTACCTGCGCACGATCGCCGACGTCGACGGCATCACCGCCGAGCTCACCGCCGGCGCGCGCGTCGCGCTGATCGGCGCCGGATTCATCGGTCTCGAGGCCGCTGCCGTGCTGCGCCAACGCGGGTTCGACGTGACGGTACTCGAGGCGTTCGAGCGCGTGCTGGGCCGCGCCGTGGGCGCCGAGGTCGCGGAGTTCTATGCCGGATGCCATCGCGCGGCCGGCGTCTCGCTGCATCTGGGCGCCGCCGTGCGCGCGCTGCACGGCACGGAACGCGTGGCGGCGGTCGAGACCGTCGATGGTGGGCGCTTCCCGTGCGACCTCGTGATCATCGGCATCGGCGTGGTGCCCAATGTCGAGCTCGCTGCGTCGGCCGGGCTCGCGTGTGACAACGGCATCGTCGTCGACGAGTTCGCGCGCACGGCCGATCCGAACGTCGTCGCCGCCGGCGACTGCACGAACCACCCGTTGAATGGGCGGCGCGTGCGCCTGGAATCGGTGCCGAATGCCGTGCACCAGGCACGAGTCGCCGCGGCCACGCTGCTCGGTACGCCGGCGGCGTATTCGGAGATTCCGTGGTTCTGGTCCGATCAGTACGACCTGAAGCTGCAGATCGTCGGGCTGTCGCACGACCACGATCACGTCGTGCTGCGCGGCGACCCCGCCGCACGCAGCTTCGCGGCGTTCTACCTGCGTGACGGCGCACTGCTCGCCGTCGATGCGGTCAACAACGCGCGCGAGTTCGCACACGCGAAGAAGCTGGTGGCGGCGCGGGCGCGGCTCGCACCCGAAATACTGCGCGACGCGAGCGTGGACCTCGGCGCAGTGGCGCTGTAGCCGCCTACTGCTGGGCGACCTGCTTCTCGGGCAGGTGCAGGAACAGCTCGCCCGTGGCGGCGGCGGCGTGCTCCGCCGGAGCGAACGCCGTGACGTCGTAGCGCTCGACCGCGCTGCCGACCTCGCCTTCGAATGCGCCCGCCACGCCGAGGACGGCCGCAGTGCTGCCGGCATTCGGTCCCACCGTGGGCCGATACTCGAGGGGACCGCGCCAGGGCCGGTCGAACAGCCAAACGGGCAACACCGTCTGCTTCAGGAACGGCCAGACGTTGGAATCGGAACGCACGAACAGCGTGCCCTGGCCGGGCAGGCTCACGAGCCAGTAGTCGGACAGCACGACGCCCTTCAGCAGCAAGTCGGTGTCGGGCGACGGCGCCAGCATGCGGCTCGCGATGGCCGCCGGCTGGCCCGAGTCGTCCGTCAGCACAAGACCCAGCATGGCGGTGCGGTCGATCGTCTCTTCCCACAGACCCTGCACGGAGCTCGGGCGCCCCGCGAACATCGCGTCCTCACCGACTGCCGCCGTGAGCAGCTGGTCCGGCAGCGAGTACCGCAGCACACGGTCGCCGGCGCCCGGCGCGGTGCCGCCTTGCTCGGTGAACGGGTTGTAGTAGACCACGGCGCCTGCGAGCACGGCCCCGATCAGCAATCCAGAGAGTGCGACGAACAGGTATTTCATGGCGTGCGCGTCACCGTGTAGAGCTCGATCGTGCCGCGCATCGAGCCGGCAGCGTCGACGCCCGTGAGCTTCCACGTCTCCGTGTAGCTGCCGTCGAGACCGCTGAACTCACCGCTCCCTCCCGCGACGACGCCTCCGGAGGCCAGCGGCGCTTCCACGCTGCCTTCCCACGCCGTGCCCGGCGTGTAGCCGGCGCGCTGCAGCGCGCTGTCGAGCGCGCCGGCCTTCTCGCCCGGCGCACGCAACAACAGCGAACCACGCGCCGGGATCATGAGCGACCACGTCGTCGTGGGACCGCGGTTGCCGTTGACCCAGTGCCGGGCGGCCACGCCGATGACCTGCCCGGTGGCATCCCGGACCTTGTAGTGCTCGACCAGCAGCGGCTCGGCGACGAATTTCGCAGGTAGCGCCATGACGCCCTCGGCCGAGACCGAGCGCAGCCCGCCGGCCTTGCCGTCGGTGGCGGCGATGCGATCCGCCGGCAGACGGATCACGAACGGCTCGGCACGGCCTCCGTTGGCGACCACCGACGTCTGCGAAGGCAGGCGGTGGTGGTTGAGCCACGGCATGTAGTGGGCCGCGGCCAGCGTGCCGCCGAACCCCACGACAATGGCCAACAGGAATAACGTTCTCATGCCGGTTCCACAGTGTACCGAGAGCGGCAGTATCCCCACCGCCGGGTGGCGCGGCGGTTAACGAAATCACAAAACGCCGCGCCCGGAAACGGCGCGGGGCCTCAAATCGCGGCGAAATGCTCAGCCAGGTAGGCCTCGAAGGACCGCGTGTCCTTGTGAGCCAGTGCCTCTGCCTCCTCGAGCGACCGGCGCACCGTTGCGGCCAGCGACTCCTCGCGCTCGGGCGCGAGCGCGAGCTCCCGGAAATACGCCGCGTGGCTGCGGGCCAGGGCCAATGTGTACTCGAAGAAGCTGGCCCCCTCGCCCTGCAGGGCCGCGAGCACGGCTGCCGACGGCGTCCGCCCGGGCTCCCGCAGCGCGTCGGCCGCAGCGTCGACGGCGGCGACGTAGCCGGTGCCATCGGCATCGAGCAGCTCGGCCACCGCACGCACCTGCTCGAGCAGCTCCGTGCCGCACGCCGCAAGCGGCCGGGCCCGGCCGCCCTCGACGAGTGCAAGGCCTGGCCGACGCCCCTCGCGGGCGACGGTCAGATCGCGCGAGTCGATCTCCGCCTGCTCGCTTGCGGAGATCGGTGGGCTCTCGGCCAGCAGACAGCGAATCAGCAGCGCCTCGAGCAGGCGAAGCTCGTTCTGATTCATGCCGATAGGATCGGCGCAGTTCAGATCGAGCGTGCGCACCTCGACGTACTCGACGCCGGTGCGCTCGAGCGCGATCAACGGCCGGTACGAGCTGGCCTTGCTGGGCTTGGGCCGGATCGTGCTGTAGTACTCGTTCTCGATCTGCAGGATGTTCGCGTTCAGCTGGCGATAGTCGCCATCGACGACGACGCCGATGGCGGCGTAGCGCGGGTCTTCGGTCGTGACGGCGGCGCGCATGCCGGCGACGTACTCGGACAACGAGTTCGCCCGAATGCTGAGCCGCCCCTGGCTCTTGTTGCGATAGCCGAGATCGCTCATGCGCAGCGACGTCGCGAACGGTGCGTGCCACGTGTCGCGATCGAGCTCCGTCAAGAGCTCGTGCCCCTCCGGACGGAACGACTTCGACAATGCCGGCGACGCGCCGAACAGGTACGTCACGAGCCAGGCGCAGCGCCGGTAGTTGCGCACGAGCCCCATGAGCTCGGCGGAACGGAAGTCGGCAGGCGACTCGCGACGCCCCTCGTGCTCGCGGTACTCGGGCCAGAACTCCGCCGGCAGCGAATAGTTGAAGTGCACGCCCGCGATGGCCTGCATGGCGCGGCCGTAGCGGTGACCGAGCCCGCGTCGATAGACGGTCTTCATGCGGCCGAGGTTCGAAGGGCCGTAGTCCGCGATCGGAATGTCGTCGTTGCCGCCGAGCGAGCACGGCATGCTGGCCGGCCACAGCAACTCGCCGTCGAGACGCCGGTGAATGAACGCGTGCACGTCGCAGAGAAACTGCACCGTCTCCCAGGAGGTGCGCAGCGGCGGCGTGACGAGCTCCGGCAGCGCCTCGGAGTAGTCCGTGGTGATGAACGGGTGCGTCAGCGCCGCACCGAGGCTCCGCGGATGCGGCCGCTGCGACAGGCGCCCGTCGGCCGTGACGCGCAGACTCTCCTTCTCGACGCCGCGCAACCCTCGCCGCACGAGTGCGGCACGGTCCCGCAGCCACTCCAGCCGGGCGGCGAGAGCTCTTGGGCGGCTGGCGTGTGCGGATGAGTTGCTGCTCGACACTGTCACGGGCTCCACGAGGCCGGCGCGCATTATAGGCCGCCGAATTGCCGGCGGGGCCGGTTCAGCGTAGGTTCACGGAGAGCGCGTAGATTAACGGCGATCAGGAGGCTCACGACAGTGTTGGTCGCGCCCAGGTATCGAGCGGCAATTGCCTGTGCCGTATTGGCGCTCGCGGCGGCCCCCGCATACGCCTTCCGCTGCGGGACGCGCATCATCACGGCGGGGGATCCTGCCGACAAGGTTCTGCAGTTCTGCGGCTCGCCTGTTTCGGTGCAGACGCGCCGGGCGGAGCGCCCCTACATCGACGACTTCGGTCGGAGCTACCGGGGCATGCTCGAGGAAGTCGTGATCGAGGAGTGGACCTACAACCTGGGTCCGACGCAATTCATGCGCCTCGTCCGGCTCGAGAACGGGCTCGTGGTCGAGGTCAAACCACTGGGTTACGGCTACTGACCGTCTCAGCCACCGGCAGCTCGCAGCAGCGGCACCTGTTCCATTTCGTAGCCGATGACTTCGTGAGTGTGCGGATCGTGAATGGGCTTGCCCCGGCGGAAGCAGCCCGTGGTCCGCGCCGTGCGCTCGAACTCCTCCTCGGATTCGACGGGCTCGAGCGAGACGCGGCCGTCCGGCAGTCGTACCAGCCGTTGTGCTCCCTTGCCGAGCTGGCCCGCGTGCCAACGACGGTCCGTCGTATCCCCGAGAACCAGGGCAATGATCTCGATGCTGTCGTCCATGCTCGAACCTCGCTGCGGGCGTCCACGTGCGCCGCCACGCGTGAGAAAGCAACGTCCATGCCAGCACAGACGGGCGCGGCAAAACAGGCACTTAGTGCGTAGCGACGTGACCGCCTTCACAGCCGAATGCGACAAAATTTGCCACCTTGACGCCGAAACGTCGCCGCGTGACATGGGTCCCGCGCAGATCCCGGGACCTCGGACGAGGTCGTGGCTACACCAGGAGACTCCGCATGCTGAAGTTCAAACGCCGGATTCAGGACTCGAACCATGGGCCGAGGACCTTCGTGGCTCCGGGCACAAAGATCGTCGGCTCGATCACCGGCAAAGGTTCGTACGTGTTCTGCGGCACCATCGAAGGCGACTGCGAGATCAGCGGTCCGGTGACGCTCGCGGAAGGCGGGCGATGGAAGGGCACGATCAAGGCCACCGACATCGTGATCGCGGGGGTCGTCGAGGGCGACGTGGTGGGCGAGCAGCGCGTTGAGATCGCGGGCACTGCGCGCGTGAGCGGCAGCCTCGCCGGGCACTCGATCGCGGTTGCGGAAGGCGCGATCATCGAGGGCGACATCAAGGTCAAGAGCGGTGCGCCCGCGGTCACCTTCCAGGAGAAGCGCGGCACCGAGGTGCAGGCGCCGGCGAAACTCGCGAACTCATAGCGCGCGTTCGAGCTCGGCCAACACGGCGCGATCGAGCCAGCTGCGCAGCCTGTAACTCTCGATGAATGCGCAGTGCCCGCCGCGCGGGAAGACGTCGACGCTCAGCTCGCTCGTCACGGCAACATCGGCGAGGTCCTCGATCGGAATGACCGGATCGTCGGCAGCCGCGATGACGCGGGTCGGCACTCTCAAGTTCGCAAGAACGTCTCCGGTCACCGCGTAGCCCGCGAGATACGTATCGAGATCAGGGAAGCCCGCGTAACGCGTCGCGAAGAACTCCGTGGTGGCGGTCAACGTGGACAGACGACGCAGATCGCCGAAGTCGTAGAGATCCGGAAAGCACTCGGCCTTTGCGAGCAGACTGCGACGCCACCGGTGCAGGAAGTACTCGCGATAGACCCACAACCCCTCCTCGAGCGCACGCATCGTGCTATGAGGCCGCAGCACGGGGCAGATCGCCACGACACGAGCGAGCTCGATGCCGGCATCCGGCGCGCGCGCGGCGACCCGCAGCGCGAAGTTGCCGCCGAGGGAGTGCCCCACCAGGAACGCGCGCGCAGCCGGATGGTCGACGATGACGCGTCGAACCGCTCCGACGACCTCGTCGATTCGGCATGAATGGAACAGCTCACGGTTCAACGCGAACGTGTTGCCGTGATCGCGAAAATTCAGGCGAAAGACGTCGAACCCGGCGTCGTAGAGCAAGCCGCCCGTCGATAACACGTAGCTCGCCGCCGCGCTGCCTTCCCAGCCATGCAACAGAATCACGAGACCGCGCGTCTGCTGCGTCTGTGCGCTGAAGTGACCCAGCAATCGCACGCCGTCGCCGCAATCGAGGATTTCGTCCCGAGCGACAGCCAGCATGCGACGGGCCTGGCGACGCAGCCAGGGCTGGCGAATGGGCCAGCCCGCCAGCAGTGACTGAACGTGCCTGTGACGCAGCCCTACCGGGGGTTTGAAGGCACTTACAACGTGCGGCCTGCGCTGCATAGTTATAGACTTGGGGGCGGTCGCGACCGTGCGTCGATTCGACGAGCCGGGCGGCCAGACAACAACTATAACAATGAACCCGAAGTCGCGCGCATGCCGAGCTCCGCCCTCAATTCCGGACTGAAGCGACGCTACCTCGCGTCGATGGCAGCCCTTGCGGCGGGCGTCGGCGGCACGTGCGCGATCCTGTTCTACCTGCTGTCGACGGGCGCGCTGTCATTGAAGGCGTTCGGCATCGGCCTGTTCACGTGCCTCTTCGTCGCGAGTGTCATCGCGCTGCTGCTGATACGCGCGTTGGCCGACGGCTTCTCGCGCCCGCTGCGCGAGGTGGCGAGCGCACTTGCGAACGCTGCGCGCGGGGACTTCGACACGGTGGCGGACTTCGGTGACGCCAGCGAGCTGCGCGACCTCGCGTCCGCGGTGAACACGATGCGTTCGAGTCTGCGCACGAGCACGATCTCCCGCGACTATCTCGACAGGCTTCTGTCGAGCATGGGCGAAGCGCTGTTGATCACCGACATCAACGGCCGCATCGAACGCGCCAACGCCGCGGCAAGCGAGCTGTTCGGCCACCCGGAAGGGGATCTGGTCGGCAAACTGGCCGACGAGCTGATCCTGTCGAATGACCGGCGCCGCGCCGAGGGTGTGGCGTCGCGACCGCGTGAAGGCGCGGTGCTGCGGCCCGACGGCACGACCGTCAGCGTGTCGTACACGGTCGCGAACGTCCATAACGATCACAACGAGCTCGTGAGCAAGGTGTACGCTGCGCACAACATCGACGAGCGCAAGCGCGTCGAGCAGCGGATCCGCTATCTCGCCAGGACCGACTCGCTCACGAAGATCGCCAACCGCATGCAGTTTCAGCATCTGCTGCAGCAGGCGATCGCGCGGGCGCGCCGCAATCAGCAGTACGTTGCGATCCTGTATCTCGACGTGGATCGCTTCAAGGACATCAACGACACTTTCGGCCACGCCGCAGGCGACGCGAGCCTCGAGATCTTCGCGCGCCGCATTCTCGCCGAGCTCGGCGAGAACGCGCACGCCGGCCGCCTCGCGGGTGACGAATTCGCGGTTCTGATCACGGGCTTCGAGCGCCTGGACGCCATCCAGAGATACCTGGGTGACCTCGCGCCGCGCCTGCTGCAGTCGGCCGGGAAGCCGTTCCAGGTACACGGGGAAGAGATCTTCCTGACGGCCAGCATGGGCATCGCGGTGTACCCGCGCGATGGCGACAACGTGATCGACCTGATACGCAACGCGGACGCCGCGCTGTATCAGGCGAAGAAAGCGGGCGGCAACTGCTTCGAGTGGTACTCGCCGGACATGAACACGGAAGCCGTCGAGCGGTTGATGCTGAAGAGCAAGCTGCGGCGCGCGCTCGAGCGCGACGAGCTGCGAATCCATTACCAGCCGAAGTACCGGCTGAGCACCGGCCGCCTGGAAGGCGCCGAAGCCCTCCTGCGGTGGGATCTGCCCGAGCGCGGTATGGTGCTGCCGTCTGACTTCGTGCCGCTCGCCGAGGAGACGAACCTCATTCTTCAACTCGGCGACTGGGTGCTGAATCGCGTCTGCGCCGACTATCGCGCGTGGCAGCGGGTGGTGCCATCACCGTGCCGGGTGTCCGTGAATCTGTCCCTGCGCCAGCTGCAGCAGCGTCGGTTCCTGGACCAGGTACGAGACACGTTCCGAGCGCACGGGGTTTCGCCGACCTCGCTCGAGCTCGAGATCACGGAGACCACGCTGATGGAGGACCCGGAGCGAACCATCCGGATCCTGGACTCGCTGTATGGCATGGGCCTGCACCTCGCCATCGACGATTTCGGCACGGGCTATTCGTCGTTGAGCGCCCTGCAGCAGTTTCCGATCAATACCCTGAAGATCGATCAGTCCTTCGTGCGCAACGTAGCCGTCGACCGCGACGACGCGGCGATCGTGGATGCGATCATCCAGATGGCCCACAGCCTGCAGCTCGACGTAGTGGCCGAAGGCGTGGAGAACGAGGCGCAGCTCGACTTCCTGCGCAAGCACGGCTGCGACTACGCGCAGGGCCACCTTTTCGGGGACCCGGTTACGGCCGACCAGTTCTGCGAGCTGCTGATCGCCGAGGCCGAGGGCAGCGGCAAGCACCGGACGCTCTTCGCGTGACCCCCCCGGGGGGCCTGCTGCCCCGGGCCTTGGGCTTGGGGTATATTCTGCAGCTGCGCTGTTCAGAACTCCAAAGAGGTAATGTCATGAGAACGCTGACGTGCTGCTCCGTGGCTGCTGTCGCCGGCTGTTTCGCCATCGCCGCGGCAGCCTGCGAGAGTCCGTCCCTCGTTGCGATTCCCGAGGGTAAGACGTCAACGCTCGAGCAGATGCTTGCGGCACAGAAGGACGTCAAGGCCTATCAGGCCAAGATGAACGAGTATCTGGCCTGCATCGATGCGGAAGCCGACACGCAGGGCGAGAAGGCTCCGGCCGAGTACAAGGCTCTGATGGTCAACCGTCACAACGCCGCCGTCGCCGAAATGGAAGGCGTGGCTGCGGCGTTCAACGATCAGATCAAGGCGTACAAGGCCGCGAATCCGGCGCCCGCCAAGTAACCTGCGGATTCGAGCGCGGCGGCGGCGCCAGGCGCCGCCGCCGGGTCATCTGTCCAGCGCCTCGATCTGGCGCTTCAAATCGTACTTGTCGTCGGTCACGATCCGTTCGAGCACTTTGACGCGCTCTTCGAGCTGATCGAGCCGCTGCTGCCACGCGATCTGGTCGGTATCGTCCGTGCGGCGCAGCCGCTTGTGCTGCATCCGCAGCGTCACCAGCCTGTAGCCGAAAACGATGACGATGATCGCAATGACGAACTCAAACGGATTCATCGGCGCCGACCTCCCCGTCCACGCCACGTACGGCATTCTTCCGGATCACTTCAGCTGCTGGAACTCGCGATCCAGCTTGTAACGACTCGACGTGACGTATTTCTCCAGCCGCTGCAGGCGTACATCGAGATCCCGAAACCGGTATCGCACGCTCGAGAGACTGCTGTGCGGATTCGACCGCAGCTGCGCCTGCACCGGATCGGCCTCGCGGTCACCATAAGCCCTGGCGGGAAGCAGGAATCCGAGCACGACGTAAGCCACGATCACGAGCGGCGCGGAGAACATGGCGCCGAGCACGACGATCACACGCGTGACCGTCACGTCGAAGCCGAAATAGTCCGCAAGACCCGCGCACACGCCGAAAATCACGCCGCGGCGAGGAATCCTGTACAACCGGTTCACGCCTGCCGGAGCACCGTCGCCTTTCATCGCCGCACTCCACTGGCCTCGACGGGCTGCCCGTTGGGGATAGGAAGGATCATAGCTTCTTTCTCCAGTCGGGGACCTCGGTGTCGAGAATCGTCTCGAGCGCGTTCACGCGGCTTTCCATCCGCTGACTCTCCTTCCACAGCTCTTCGAGCATCTGGTGCTCGTCGTCCGAGAGGCCCTTCGTCGCTTTCCACTTGGTCGTGTAGTGCATGATCGCGAAGAGCGGCAGCACGACCGTCATGAAAATGATGCTGAGTACGAACAGTTGCTGGGACATGGCCTACGTCACGTCGGTTCGTTACCACCACCTTTCTGCCCGGCGCGCCTGGATTTCAGCTCGCGCAACTCTTTCGCAACCTTGTCCTCGTTCTCGAGCTCTGCGAATTCGTCGTGCAGCCCCTTCTTGGACTTGCTGCCCATGTCGTAAGCCTCGACATGCGCCTCCATGTCATCGACGCGGCGCTCGAACTGGTCGAACCGGATGAATGCGTCGTCGATTCTGGCGCTGTGCAGCCGCTTGCGCACCTCGAGACGGCGGCTGGCCGTCTGCTGCCTGGCCAGGATCGCCTGCTGACGCGTCTTGGCGTCGACGAGCTTTTCCTCCAGGCGGACGATGTCGTCGTTGAGGCGCTCGAGCCCTTCGCCGAGCGCGGCGTGCTGGTTGCGCAGCGTCTCAGCGGCCGTCACCGCACGGGCCTTCTCCGCCAGCGCCGCCTTGGCCAGGTCCTCGCGTTCCTTGTCGAGCGCGAGCTCCGCCTTGGCCTGCCAGTCGCGGGCTTCGGCCTCGAGCGCGGCCAGGGAACGCGTGATCTCCTTGCGGTCGGCGATTGCGCGGGCCGCCGTCGAGCGCACCTCGACCAGCGTGTCCTCCATCTCCTGGATCATCAGGCGCACCAGCTTTTCAGGGTCCTCGGCCTTGTCGAGGATCGAATTGATGTTGGCGTTTACGATGTCCGTGAATCGCGAAAAGATGCCCATGGCCACGGATCCTCTGTCTTCGGGTGATCTCGGTTTAGCAGGATCCATGCCACACCCGGCGGAGCGATCTAAGCCGCTGAATAGCCTGTCATCCGCCGACTTGGCCGGACAATACGCGCGATGGGCATTGGGGCGGCGTTCGGCTAAGATTTCGCGGATTCAGCCAATTCTTGGTGGCTCTTGACCAGTGCAGCCCCGACGACGCCCGAGAGCATCGGCCTGATCGGTGAAGCGCCGGCCTTCCTGGCCATGCTCGAGCACGTATCCCGGGCGGCGAAGCTGGCGAAACCCGTGCTGGTGATCGGCGAGCGCGGCACGGGCAAGGAGCTTATCGCCTCCCGTCTCCATTACCTGTCCGAGCGCTGGGAGCAGCCCCTCGTGAAGGTCAATTGCGCCGCGCTCACGGAGTCGCTGCTCGAAACTGAGCTGTTCGGGCACCAGGCCGGCGCGTTCACAGGCGCCACGCGCACGCACATCGGCCGCTTCGAGCAGGCCGACGGCGGCACGCTCGTGCTCGACGAGCTCGGCACGATTCCGCTGCGGATGCAGGAGAAAATCCTGCGCGTCATCGAATACGGCGAGTTCCAGCGCGTCGGCGGCTCGGAAACACTGCGCACCGACGTCCGCATCGTCGGTGCGACGAACGAACATCTACCGCGTCTGGCCGAGCTCGGGCGGTTCCGGCCCGATCTGCTCGACCGGCTCGCATTCGACGTGATTCACGTGCCGCCGCTGCGCGCACGCCCCGAGGACGTCGGCACGCTGGCGTACCACTTCGCCGTGAACGTCACGAAGGAGCTGCGGCGGCCGTTCTTTCCCGGCTTCACGGCCGCGGCGAAGGCGGCGTTGCTCGGCTACGCGTGGCCCGGCAACGTCCGCGAGCTGAAGAACGCGATCGAGCGCAGCGTCTATCGGGCCGAGGATCCGGAACAGCCGATCGACACGATTCTGTTCGATCCGTTCGCCTCGCCGTACAGCCCAGCCGCACCCCCGCCGCCGCCTTCTGCCGCGGCCGCGCCGGTCGCCCAGGTCCCCGCGAGCGAGGACGTGGTGCCGCGCGACTTCCGCACGGCGGTCGCCACGTTCGAGCAGCAGCTCATCCAGCGTGCGCTGCAGCGCGCGCAGTTCAAGCAAACGCTGGCCGCCAAACTGCTCGGCTTGAGCTACCACCAGCTGCGCAGCCTCCTGCGCAAATACAATCTCGCGAAAGCCGGCAACGACGGCGGCGAGTGACACACCGGGAGGTGTCCGCGACGCCCCGCGCAGTGCCGGCCGGGCCGCCCCTGCATGCTAAGATGCCGGGCTCTGTTTGAGCACATTCCTGTCGAGGCAGACGTCAGATCATGAAGCAGAAGAGCAAGCCGCCCGTGCGAGTCGCCATCACCGGCGCCGCGGGTCAGATCGGGTATCAATTGGCATTTCGCATCGCATCGGGCCAGCTGTTCGGACCGGATCAACCGGTCGTCCTGCAGCTGCTCGAGATCACGCCGGCGCTCGGCGCGCTGAACGGCGTCGCCATGGAGCTCGACGACTGCGCCTTCGACACGCTGCACAGCGTCGTAGTGACCGACAAGGCCGAAGTCGCCTTCCGCGACGCGAATTACGCCCTGCTCGTCGGCGCGCGCCCGCGCGGCCCCGGCATGGAGCGCAAGGATCTGCTGATCGCCAACGCGCAGATCTTCTCCGCACAGGGCAAGGCACTCGACACCGTCGCGGACCGCCGCGTGAAGGTGCTGGTGGTCGGCAACCCCGCGAACACGAACGCCCTGATCGCGCGCGAGAACGCCAAGGGCCTCGACCCCCGCAACTTCACCGCCATGACCCGCCTCGATCACAACCGCGCGAAGGCGCAGCTCGCCGCCAAGGTCGGCGCACACGTCAGCGACGTGCAGCGCGCGATCATCTGGGGCAACCACTCGGCGACGCAGTTCCCCGACCTCGCCCACGCCACGGTCAATGGCGCAGCGGCGTTCACGCGCGTCTCCCAGGCCTGGTACCGCGACGAGTTCATCCCCACGGTCCAGCAGCGCGGCGCCGCGATCATCAAGGCGCGCGGCGCGTCTTCGGCGGCTTCGGCAGCTTCTGCCGCGATCGACCACGTCCGCGACTGGGCGCTCGGCACACCCGACGGCGACTGGGTCAGCATGGGTGTGGCCTCGGATGGCAGCTACGGCATTCCGGAAGGCGTCGTGTACTCGTATCCGGTCCGCTGCGTGCGCGGCGAGTACCAGATCGTGCAGGGACTGAGCATCGACGACTTCGGGCGCAGCAAGATGGCGGCTACCGACGCCGAGCTCCGCGAGGAGCGCGCCGGAGTCAAAGACCTGCTGTAACCATGCAGCGACGGGTGTGACCGCGAATCCTCCAGGATGAAGGAGTAGCGATGGCGACGTTCCTCTGGCTGCTCCTGCTCCTGGTCGTGCTTCCGGTCACGCTCGCCTACTGGCGCGCGAACCTGCTCGTGACGACCGGCGCATTCGGCGCCGTCCTGCTCGTCTACACGTTCCTGGGCCACGGCGGCCCCGCATTGCGAGCGGCGCTCTGGGCACTGTTCGCCGTATTGCTGTTCCTGAACCTGGTGCCGCTGCGCCGCGTGCTCGTCAGCAAGCCACTGCTCGGACTCTATCGCCGCATGCTGCCCAGCATGTCGAAGACCGAGCAGGACGCGCTCGAGGCCGGTAACGTCTGGTGGGAAGGCGAACTCTTCGCCGGCCTGCCCGACTGGCGCAAGCTGCACGGGCTGCCGAAACCAGAGCTCACCGCCGAGGAGCAGGCGTTCCTCGACGGCCCAACCGAAGAGCTCTGCCGCATGCTCGACGACTGGCAGATCACGCACGAGCTCGCCGACATGCCGCCGGACGTGTGGCAGTACATCAAGGCGCAGAAGTTCTTCGCGATGATCATCCCGAAGGACTACGGGGGCTTGGGCTTCTCGCCGCTCGCGAGCTCGATGGTGCTGGCGAAGATAGCGTCCAGGAACGCCACCGCCGCCTCGACGATCGGCGTGCCGAACTCGCTCGGACCCGCCGAGCTGCTGCTGCACTACGGCACCGACGAGCAGAAGCAGCGGTGGCTGCCCGGACTCGCAGCCGGCACCGAGATTCCATCGTTCGCGCTGACCTCGCCGCGCGTGGGTTCCGATGCCACGGCGCTCGTCGACAAGGGCGTGGTCTGTCGAGGCACGTTCCAGGGCCGCGAGGTCATCGGCATCCGCCTGAACTGGGACAAGCGCTACATCACGCTCGCTCCGATCGCAACCGTGCTCGGTCTCGCTTTCAAGCTCTACGATCCCGACCACCTGCTCGGTGACGTCGAGGAATACGGCATCACCGCGGCCTTGATTCCTACGAACCTGCCGGGCATCGAGATCGGGCGCCGGCACTTTCCGCTCAATATTCCGTTCCAGAACGGCCCCACCCGCGGCCACGACGTGTTCGTGCCGGTCGACGCCATCATCGGCGGGCCGAAGATGGCGGGGCAGGGCTGGCGCATGCTGGTCGAGCTGCTGGCCGTCGGCCGCAGCATCGTGCTGCCGAGCAACGCGCTCGGCGCGGCCGCCGCGGCCCTGTACGCCTCGGGCGCGTACGCGAAGCTGCGACGCCAGTTCGGCCTGCCGATCGGCAAATTCCACGGCGTGGGCGAGGCCCTGGCGCGCATGGCCGGCAACGTCTACACGATGACGGCGGCCTCGCGCGTGACGTGCACGGCGCTCAAGCACGGCGAAAAGCCCGCGGTGCCGTCCGCGATACTGAAGTACCACAACACCGAACTCGGCCGGCAGGTGGCGAACGACGCCATGGACGTGCACGGCGGCAAGGGCATCATGCTCGGCCCGAAGAACTATCTCGCGCGCGGCTACGAGTCCGTGCCAATCGCGATCACGGTGGAAGGCGCGAACATCCTGACCCGCAATCTGATCATCTTCGGCCAGGGCGCGATCCGCTGCCACCCATTCGTACGCGCCGAGATGGACGCCGTGCGCAATCCGGACCGTGCCGCCGGCCTCGCCGCGTTCGACCGGCTGCTGTTCCGGCACGTCGGCTACGCACTGTCGAACGCTGCGCGCTCCTTCGTGCTGGCGCTCACGATGGCGCGCTTCACGTCGGTGCCGGTGCGCGGCCCGACGCGGCGGTTCTATCAGAAGATCAACCGCTACAGCGCGTCGTTCGCGCTGCTGACGGACGCCGCGATGCTCACGCTCGGCGGCGAGCTGAAGCGGCGCGAGCTCCTGTCCGCCCGCTTCGGCGACATCCTGAGCTACATGTATCTGACCTCGATGGTGCTGAAGCACTACCGCGACAACGGCGAGCCGGCCGACGAGCTGCCGCTCGTCGAGTGGTCGTGCCGCACACTGCTGTACAAGGCGCAGGAGCAGTTCCACGGCCTGCTGCGCAACTTTCCTAGCCGCCCGCTCGCGGCCCTGCTGCGCGTGCTGATCTTCCCGCGCGGCCGCACCTACTCGTCCCCGGCCGACGAACTCGGGCAACGTATCGTCGAACTCGTGATCAATCCAACGGCCACGCGCGAGCGGCTTACGGACGGCATCTACAAGACCGTCGAGCCCGGCAACCCGCTCGGCCTTTTGCAGCAGGTCATGGAGCTGGCGGAGCAGGTCAAGCCGCTCGAGCGCAAGATCTTCGATGCGCGCCGCGCGGGCCAGATCAAGGCCGAGGACACGCCCGGTCAGATCGACGAGGCCGAGCGCAAGGGTGTGCTTACGAAGGCCGAAGCCGACGCCGTGCGGGCGTTCGACCGCCGGGTGCTCGAGCTGACCGGCGTCGACGACTTCGATCCTCGCGACCTGCGCCGGGCCTGAATCCGGCTGCCGCGTGAGGTGCCGCGGGCTGCGTGCTAGAGTGAGGCGATTCAAACTCGCGAGGAGTCGTCACCCATGCTGACGCGCAGCGCTTTGGTCCTGGCAATGGCGACGCTTGCTGCCTGCGGTAACCCGGCCCCGCCGCCTCCTGCCACCCCGGCGGCCGCGCCCCCTGCTCAGCCCGCCGCCGCCCCAACCACATTCACCCGCAAGCCCGCGCCCGCCGGCGCCGAGGCATACATCATCGAGCCCGCCGATGGCGCAACGGTCACGAACCCCGTGCACGTGGTGTTCGGACTGAAGGGCATCGGCGTGGCGCCGGCCGGCACGGATCGCGCCGACGTCGGCCACCATCACCTGCTGATCGACGTCAGCCTGCCCGAGAACCTGGCGGCGCCGATCCCGAACGACGATCAGCACAAACACTTCGGCGGCGGTCAAACGGAGACGACGCTGACGCTTTCGCCCGGCAAACACACGCTGCAGCTGCTCCTTGGCGACAACCTGCACGTGCCGTTCGACCCACCGATCGCGTCCAAGGTCATCACGATCGAGGTGCAGTAGCGCACTGCCGCGGCGCTGATCCGCGGCGGCGGCGCGAGGGATCCGGAAACGCAACGTGTACACCGAGTTCTTCGGTCTCAACGAGAAGCCGTTCGCGATCACGCCGGATCCGCGCTACCTCTACATGAGCGCGCGCCACACGGACGCGCTCGCGCATCTCGTCTACGGCATCTCGGAGAGCGGCGGGTTCATTCAGCTCACGGGCGAGGTCGGCACCGGTAAGACCACGCTGATCCGTAGCCTGCTCGAGCGGATGCCGGAAAAGGCCGACATCGCGCTGATCCTGAGCCCGCAGCTCACGACCGTGGAGTTCCTGCAGACCATCGCCGACGAGCTCGGTTGTCTGCTGCCGCGCGAAGTCACGGTCAAGGCGATCATCGACAACCTGAATTCGCACCTGTTGCGCGTGCACGCCGCGGGACGCCGCGTGGTCCTGATCGTCGACGAGGCGCAGACGCTATCGCCCGAGCTGCTGGAGCAGGTGCGCCTGCTGACGAACCTCGAGACGGCCAAGCACAAGCTGTTGCAGATCATCCTGATCGGCCAACCGGAGCTGCGCGCTCTTCTCGACCGGCCCGACATGCGGCAGATCGCGCAACGCGTGACCGGGCGCTATCACCTGGAGCCGCTGGACGCGAACGACACCGCGGCGTACGTGCGCCACCGCATGCGCGTGGCCGGCGCGCAGCGGGACATCTTCACGAATTCGGCGCTGCGCGCCCTGTACCGTCGCGCACGCGGCATTCCAAGGCTCATCAACGTGATCGCGGATCGCGCGCTGCTCGCCGCGTACACGCAGGATCGCCACACCGTCGACGGCCAGCTCGTGGCACTCGCGGCTGCGGAAGTCTTCGGCCGCCGGAGCGTACCGAGCCGCCGATGGTGGTGGGCGGCGGCCGTGGCGGCGGGCATCGCCCTGTTCGCATTCGCGACGACGAATCTGTGGCGCGACCAACTGGAGCCAGGGCAGGCTCCCGCGGCGGCCGTGGAGACATCACTCCAGGTCGCCGGCGCTCCCGCGCCGCCGGCCGCGGATGCGGCACCCATCGTGGTCGCCGCCGCCACATCGGCATCGGCGGGCACCCCGGCCGGGCAACTTCCCGCCCAACCGCAAAGCCGGCCGGCCACTCTGCACGAATTGCTCACGCAGCCTGACTTCGCGCAGACGGCCGACGAAGCCATCGGCACCCTGCTGACGCTCTGGGGGGCCCGGTACGACGCCGCACGCCGCGAGCCATGCCAGCAGGCCCAGGAACAAGGGCTGCGTTGCCTCCTGCAGAGCCGCGGCACGCTCGGCGAGCTGAAGCGCGTGAACTGGCCAACGATCGTCCAGCTCGTGACTGAGGACGGCGTCCGGCACCCCGTCGTGATCGCGGCGCTGCACCAGGACACCGCGCAAGTCGTCGCTCACGGCAAAACGTTCGAGCTGCCGCTCGCGGAGATTGGGTTCAGCTGGTACGGCGACCATCTGCTGCTTTGGCGCCCCGGCAATGCCCCGAAAAAGGATCTCGTGCCGGGCGTCGACGACGTCGGCGTGCTGTGGCTGCGGGGGATGCTCGCCCGCGTGCAAGGCAGCGAGCCGCCCGTCGACGCCTCGACCGTCTACGACGCGGCGCTCGTGCGCGAAGTCAAGGCGTATCAGCGCGAGCGCCAGCTCACCGTCGACGGCATCGTCGGTGAGCGCACGCAGATCGCCATGCTCGCGGACCTGAAGCTGCCCGATACGCCCCTGCTGCTCGCGGAGCGCTGATGTCGTTCATCCTCGACGCTCTTCGCAAATCCGAGCACGAGCGCCAGCGCTCGGCGGCGCCAGGCCTGTCACATGTGCCGATGGCTACGCCGCGCCGCGAGATTCCCGTGTGGATGTTCGTCGTGATCGGCGTGTTGGCGGCCGCGGTGCTGGTGCTCGGTGGCGCGTGGTGGCAGGCACAAAGATCGGTCACGGTCGTGCTCCCCTCGTCCGCCGCACTGACTCCATCGGCCGTAACGAGTCCGGCTCCCGCGCCGACACCGCCGGCCACGGCTACGCCGGCGGTCACGGCGCCCCCCGCGGAGCCCCCGCCCGCGCCTGCCGAGGCACGCGTGGCCGGCGCGAGCGGCGTCTCGGCCACGCCCGCCCCGACCGAACCGCGGGCGGCCGGGGCCGTCATGCCGCCGCCCGGAGCCCTCACAGACCCGGCAGCCAGCGCCCCGACGGCGGCCGCGCGCCTCCGGGAACCGGCATCCGACTCGCTCGCCACGGCCGCGGCGGTGCCAAAGGAAGCCCCGCCGAGCGGTCCCACGCTGCCGAGCGCGGCGGCGCTGCTGGCGCAGGGCATCGACGTTCCGGTGCTGCACCTCGAGCTGCACGGCTACGGCCCCACGCCCGCAGAGCGGTTCGTGTTCATCAACGGCCGCAAGTACAAGGAAGGGGAGCGGCTCGGCGAAGGCCCGGAAGTAGTCGCAATCGAGCCGAACGGCGTCGTGCTGAGCCAGCAGGGCCACCGGTTCATGCTGGCGCCTGAATAGTCAGGGCGCCGCGGCCAGCGGCTCGATCAGCGTCTCGTCGTCGTTGCGCGGATCGTTGACCGCGAGCGAGACCTGCCACGATTCGACTCGCGGAGCACGACCGGCGATCGCCGCTGCCTCGGTGAGGCTCGTGCGCGGATCGAGCCAGCGCGCGTGATCCTCGCGCGCCACGAGCATCGGCATGCGCTCGTGGATCGGCGCGAGCGCCGCGTTCGCGTCCGTGGTCACGATCACGCAGGTCTCGAGCGGCTTACCGTCGGGGCTCCGCCAGCGCTCCCACAGGCCCGCAAAGGCGAGCAGACGCTCGTCGTGGCCGCGCACGAAGAACGGCCGCCGGCGCCCCTGCACGGGCTCGCTCCACTCGTAGAAGCCGCTCGCGACGATCAGGCACCGCCGGCGGGCGAACGCTTCGCGAAACGCGGGCTTGGTGGTGATGCTGTCGAGGCGGGCGTTGATGAGCCGCTGGCCGATCGAGGCGTCCTTGGCCCAGAACGGCACGAGGCCCCACCTCAGCAGATCGAGCCGGCGGACGCCGTCACGCTCGCGCACCACGGCCACGGCCTGGCCCGGCGTGAGATTGAAGCGCGGCGGCAGCGTCTCCGCCACGCCCGCCGCCAGCGTGAAGTACTCGGCGAGCTGCTCGGACGTTGCGAAGAGCGCGAACCGCCCGCACACGTCAGGCGCGAACTCCGCGGCCGTAGTTCAGCAGCAGCAGCACGGCCGCGAACAGCGCGACCGCAAACCCGAGCATGATCGCGTAGGCCAGGCCGATCGGAATGTCCGACGTACCCAGCATGCCGTAGCGGAACGCGTTGACCATGTAGAGGATCGGGTTCGCGAGCGCCACCTTCTGCCAGAACGGCGACAGCAGCTTGATCGAGAAGAACACGCCGCCGAGATACGTCAGCGGCGTCAGCACGAACGTCGGAATGATCGAGATGTCGTCGAACGACTTCGCGAAGATCGCGTTGAAGAGCCCCGCGAGGGAGAACACGACCGCAACCAGCAGGATCGTCGTGAACGTGATGAGGGGATGTGCCACGTGCAGATCGGCGAAGAACATCGCCACGACCACGACGAGCGCGGCGACGAGCAGCCCGCGCACCACCCCGCCCACGACGTAGCCCACGACGATCGTGGTGTAGGCCAGCGGCGCGACGAGCATCTCCTCGAGATGCAGCATCAGCTTGCTCGAGAAGAACGAGGACACCACGTTCGCGAACGAGTTCGTGATCACGGCCATCATGATGAGGCCGGGCGCGATGAACGTGGTATACGCCACACCGTCCATCGTGCCGATCCGCCCGCCCACGAGGCTGCCGAAGATGATGAAGTACAGCGTCATCGTGATGGCGGGCGGCACGATGGTCTGGATCCAGATGCGCACGACGCGCCGCGACTCCTTGCGCGCGATCGTCGAGAGACCGATCAGGTTGATGCGCCAGAGATTCGGGGCCGCCGTGCGGCCGACAATCGTTGCGTCGTTCATGCGGAGCGGCGGTCCTCTTTGTCTTTGTCGTGCACGAGCCGGATGAAAAGCTCCTCGAGCCGGTTCGTCTTCGTGCGCATGCTGGCCACGTGCAGCGACAGGGCCGAGAGCTGCGCGAACGCATCGTTCAGCCCCTGCCCCTTCGCCACCTCGACCTCGATCTCGTGCTCGTTGCGCAGCTGCGTGGGGTAACCCGCGAGCACCGGCGCTGCGCCGACCGGCTCCTTCAGGCTCAAAACGAACGTCTCGACCTGCAGTTTGCCGATCACGTTCTTCATCGTGTCGTTCTCGATGATGCGGCCTTCGTCGATGATCGCGATGTTGCGGCAGAGGCTCTCGGCCTCCTCGAGGTAGTGCGTCGTCAGGATGATCGTGACGCCGGCCGCGTTGATCTCGCGCATGAAGTCCCACATCGAGCGGCGGATCTCGATGTCCACGCCGGCCGTCGGCTCGTCCAAGATCAGGAGACGCGGCTCGTGCACGAGCGCGCGCGCGATCATGAGCCGCCGTTTCATGCCGCCCGAGAGCGTGCGCGCCACGCCCAGGCGCTTCTCCCACAGGTGCAGCGCCTTCAGGTACTTCTCCGCGCGCTCGCGCGCGACGTGCGCAGGCACGCCGTAGTAGCCGGCCTGGTTGATCAGCGTCAGGTCGTTGCGCTCGAACATGTTCAGGTTGACTTCCTGCGGCACGACGCCGATGCAGGACTTCGCGGCCTCGCGCGCGGTCTCGAGATCGTGGCCGAACACCTGCACGGTGCCGCCCGACTTGCGGACCAGCGAGGTGATGATGCCGATCGTCGTGGTCTTGCCGGCGCCGTTCGGGCCGAGCAACGCGAAGAAATCTCCCTCGCGGACCGTCAGGTCGATGCCCTTCAGCGCTTCCACGCCATTGCCGTAGACCTTGCGCAGGCCCTTGATGACTAACGCGTCCATGGATTCCTTAGCCTAAGCCCGCGCTCCGCGGGCGGCTATTGTAAATGCGGCGCCGGCCGCCGCAACGAAACGCGCGCGGGTGGCTTAAGCGACGGGACGCGCCGGCCGGCGTCGCGGCCAGTCGCGCGCGAGCCGCGGCTGCAGAGCCAGGAGTGTCAGCTGGCGCCTGGATTCCGGCCGCGTATCCGTCAGCAGGCTGCACCAGAGCCTCTCCGTCTCAGCGAACGCGCACGTCAGCACGCCCGGGACGCAGGCGAGCCGCTGCACGTCCAGCAGACTCATGGAACGCAAGACCTGAATCTGGGCGACCTCGAGACCAAGCGAGAAGCGCGCCTGGTACGGGCTCTGGCGGCTCGTCTGCCGTGCCGCGAGCAGGATCGACAGCGCAAGCTCGCGTTGACGGGCATCGCTCTGGCCGCCGGCAGAGACGTCCTGATGGTCGACGAGCGGCCACTCGAATTCGACGCGGAACAACGCGTGGGGGAACGCCGCGACGGCGTCGAGCAGGCGGCCGTCGGCGGAGAGCAGGGCAGCGCACGCGCCTTCCGGGAACCCGAGGCAATCGCCCTCGGTGCGGACGCGAAGCTGCAGCAGATCCAGGAACAGCCGGTTGAGCTCGCGAAGGTGGTCGAGATGCTCGCGGTGGGCGTCAGCGGACATGGCTTGTTAACCTTAATTTCGGCGGTTTTGCCATATATGGTCCTAAAATACCATTAGTGGCAAATGTAGGCTAACCTCGCGAATGTTGCCGAAATGGGGGGAAAGGGGAACATGAGGGCAACCGACGACCGTTATCGCCGCGAGCAGGCGCGCTTTCAGCTCGCCATGAAGCTGATCGAATACGAGGCTCGAACGGGCACGATCCGCTACCTGACGGGCCTGCAGGACGATCGCATCCGCAAGCTGTACACCACGTACTTCAAACACGGCACGCAGCCGGTCAGGCGCCGCCGCGGGCGCTCGCCGACGCGGGTGGGCCCGCTGGTGCGCACGCCGCAACGTGCACTCGAGTCCGGCGTGTTCGCACATCTGCTGCTGGCGAACGGCCTGTTCTGCGTCGATGAGCCACCGGGACCGAACCTCAAAGCCAACGTCGAGCTCGGCCACCGTCTCTGCGAGTGCTTCGAGAGCTTCCAGGTGGTCGTGCCGCACCATTCTCTGTCGTTCGAATGGGGCTGGAACCTGCTGCAGAGCATCCGCCGGGGCGACGAGCTCGGCATCGCACGCTGCGAGGATTGCAGCCTCTGTTACGTCTTCGACCTGCTGTCGCTGCCGCGCGCGGCGTGCCCGGCGTGCCTGTGGTTCGAGGGCCGCGGCGTGCCGAGCGAGCTCCTATCGGCCTGAGGCAGACGCGGCCGAGGCCCCTCGGCGGGCCAGGGCGCTGCACAACTTTGTTGTCTGCGAGAACCAGACGCCGAATCGGTCGCCGTGACAACCACGGTGACCGGATCGGATCGAGACGAAACACGGCGCGATCATCCAGCATCGGCAACTCTATCTCGCGACTGCTGGTCAGGCGTTCGCATCATCCTGGGGCTCGCGGGCCGCGGCGGCGTACCATGCGGGGCTCTATCGGCCTGAGGTGGACCGGCTCCATGTGTCTCGTGGTCGTCGCACGCGCGGCAACGGCGCGCTACCCGCTCGTGATCGCGGCGAACCGCGACGAGCGGCATGCGCGGGCCACGCGACCGGCCGGCTGGTGGCCCGAACCGCCGGGCTTGCTCGGCGGCCGCGACCTCGCCGCCGGCGGCACCTGGCTCGGCGTGGACCGGCGCGGGCGGATTGCCGCCGTCACGAACGTGCGCGACGGCACGCCGCGCGAGGCAGCGCCCTCGCGCGGTGGCCTCGTGACGAGCTATCTAGGCAGCGATTCAGCGGCCGCCGAGTTCGCGACGGCGCTCGACGCTGCCGCCGGGAGCTTCGCGGCGTTCAACCTGCTGCTCTGGGACGGCACGGACCTGCGCTACGCGAGCAATCGCGCGCCGGCCGCAGTGCTCGGCGCCGGCGTGCACGCGCTCAGCAACGCACCGCTCGGCGTGGAGTGGCCGAAGACCGCGACCGCGCGCAGCGGCGCGACGCGACTGCTCGCGAGCAGCGACCCGGTCGGCGGCCTGTTCGACCTGCTCGCGATGCGCAGCGCCGCCGCGACAGCCGAGGAACGCTATCGCAGCGCTCACTTCGTCATGGGGCCCACGTATGGCACGCGCTGCTCGACCGTGATCCTGGTCGACGCCGCGGGTACGGTGACGTTCGCGGAGCGCTCGTTCGACGAGGCGGGCGAGCCTACGGGGGAAGTGCGCGAGACGTTCGCCGTCGCGCCGGAATCAGGCAACGCGCCTCGCTAGCCACACCGCGATCGCGGCGATCTCCTCCACGCACACGCTGTGCGGCATGGGGTACACGTGGAACTCCACGGCGTAGCCCAGCGCCTCGAGCGTACGCCGCGAGCCTTCGGCGAGGGCCAGAGGCAGCAACGGGTCCGCCGTGCCGTGCGCCAAGAAGATCGGCACGCCGGCATTCGCGGCGCTGCGCTCGGCCGGCAGCGTCTCGCCGAGCGGCAGGTAGGTCGACAGCGCCATGACGCCCGCGAGCGGCCGCGGCTCGCGCAGCGCCGCGTGTAGCGCTATGGCCCCGCCCTGCGAAAACCCGGCCAGCACGATGCGCGACGCCGCGATGCCGCGCGCGATCTCGCGATCGATGAGCCGCGTGACGGCGGCCGCGCTCTCGCGGATGCCCGCCGCATCCTGCTGCACGTTCAATCCGAACCCCACGATGTCGTACCAGGCGCGCATCTCCATGCCGCCGTTCACGGTGATCGGGCGAATCGGCGCATGCGGAAAGATGAAGCGCGCGGGGAAGCGCAGACCGAGCTCCGGCACGATCGGCTCGAAGTCGTGGCCGTCGGCGCCGAGTCCGTGCAGCCAGATGATCGCGAGCTCGGGGGAGTCGCCGGTGGCGATTTCGACGGTCGGAAGCAGCGGCGGAGTCGAGCTCATCGGAGTCTAATTCTGCCTATTGCAAATTTGCGCATACGGCCTACTATATGCGCAATTTTTTCCACGGCCTTTTCGCGAAAATGCCCACCGCGACTCTCGAACAGACCGAGCGGCGCCGAGCTATTGCCCGGCTCCTCGAGGATCACCCGATCCAACGGCAGGCACAGCTCGTCGAGCTGCTCAAGGCCGAGGGCTATCCGGCCACGCAGTCGAGTGTGTGCAGGGATTTGCGGGATCTCGGGGCGATCAAGCAGAAGAACGGTTACAGCTTGCCGAAGCCCGCCGAGGTAAGCAACGGCGAAACGTTGCAGGTCGTGGCGGAGTTCGTGCGCGACATCCGGCCCGCCGGGCCGAACCTGCTCGTCATCATGACCGAGGTCGGTGCCGCCCAGCGCGTCGCCGTCACGCTCGACCGCATCGGCTGGCCGGAAATCGTTGCGACGCTGTCCGGCGACGACACGATCTTCGTGGCCACCGAGAGCGCGAACCAACAGCGCCGGCTGCGCAGCCGGTTACGACAACATCTGACTCTGAAGAAGGCATCTCCATGACTGCTGCTAAACCGATCGTTCTGGCGTTCTCCGGCGGGCTCGACACGTCGTTCTGCATTCCCTGGCTCAAGGAGACCTACAACCGCCCGGTCGTGACCGTCACGGTGAACTGCGGCGGCATCGACGCCGCGGCCGCGCGGCAACTCGAGGAGCGCGCGAAGGCGCTCGGCGCGGTGGAGCACCACCTGATCGAGGCGCGCGCGGAGTTCTTCGACAAGGTCTTGAAGTACCTGGTCATGGGCAACATCCGCCGCGGCAACATGTACCCGTTGAGCGTAGGCGCCGAGCGCGGGCTGCAGGCGAAGTACCTGGCGCAGCTGGCGAAGCAGCTCGGCTCGGACACCGTGGCGCATGGCTGCACGGCCGCCGGCAACGACCAGGTGCGCTTCGAGATCGTGCTGAAGGCCGTGGCGCCCGAGCTCGTGATCCTCGCGCCCGTGCGCGATCACGCGTGGCAGCGGCCCGCGCAGGTCAAGTTCCTCGAGGAGCGCAAGCTGCCCGTGCCGACGCGCGGCTCTGCGTACTCGACGAACCGCGGCCTCTGGGGTGTGACGATCGGCGGCACCGAGACACTCGACTCGAAGGGCAGCATCCCCGAGTCGGCCTGGGTCCTGTCGGCAGGGGCGCTGGACAAACCGCTGCCGTTCAGTGAGGTCGAGGTCGAGTTCGAACGCGGCGTGCCCGTGGGGCTCGACGGCAAGCGGCAGGACGCGGTGACGCTGATCGAGACGCTCGAGGCCGTCGGTGCGAAGTACGGCATCGGCCGCGGCATTCACCTGGGCGACACGATCATCGGCACCAAGGGCCGGGTGGCGTTCGAGGCGCCGGCCGCGGAGATCCTCATCAACGCCCACCGCGAGCTCGAGAAGCTCACGCTGACGCTCACGCAGACGCAGGCGAAGGAGCCCGTGAGCCAGCTCTATGGGCAGCTGATCCACGAAGGCAAGCAGCTCGACCCGGCATGCCGCGACATCGAGGCGCTGTTCACGTCGTCGCAGGCGCGCGTGACCGGCAAGGTCCGCGTGCAGCTGCGGCCCGGCAGCCTGTTCGTGCTGGGCGTCACCTCGCCGCATTCGCTGATGGCCGCGAGCCGGGGCAAGTACGGTGAGGCGGCCGGCGAATGGACGGCGGCCGACGCGCTCGGTTTCTCCAAGATCATGGCGTTGCCCGGGATGTTCCACACCCGGGCCGGAGGGCAGTGACATGCGCTCGGTACTGGTCGACAAGATCGCTTCGGTCGCGCTGCAAGCCGACTTGGGACAGGAGATCCGCGTCGCGGACGACATTCCGTGCGAGGAAGGCGTGTTGATCGCGTTCGAGGTACTGAACAACAAGTCGCGCTACAACACGATCGAGCTCACGAGCGGCCGCATGGCCGAGGTCAAGAAAGGCGACGTCGTGGTCGGCGCGCTCGGGCATCGCAAGGCGCTGTTCGGCTACTCGGGCCACCTGCCGACCGAGCTCAAGCCCGGCGACATCGTGCAGCTGCTGAACTTGGGCGGCGTGGTCGGCATCTGCGACTCGATCAATCCGGCGCACGGCGAGCCGTTCGACTGCCGCGTGCTCGGCGTCGTGCTCGACTTCCCGTATCTCGGCCAGCGCGTCGGCGTGCCGGCGCGCGTGGCGGCCGAGCCGCTGAAGATCGACGTGCCGCTCGTGAAGCACGGCGTGCCCGTGGTCGCCATCGCGGGCACCTGCATGAACTCCGGCAAGACGGCGGCCGCGTGCGCGATCGTGAGCCGGTTCCGGCACAACGGCATCGTCGTGGACGCGTTCAAGTCGACCGGCGTCGCGCTGCGCCGCGACATCCTGGCGATGGAAGATTCGGGCGCGCGCCACGTGGCCATGTTCTCGGACTTCGGGATCGTGGCGACGACGTCGAAGAATGCGCCGGCGCTCACGCGCAATCTGTTGAACGAGCTCGGCGAGCAGAAGCCCGACGCGATCGTGTTCGAGCTCGGCGACGGCCTGCTCGGCGCCTACGGCGTCGAAGCCATCCTGCGCGACAAGGAGGTCGTCAATTCGATCACGGCCATGGTGTTGTGCGCGAACGACCCCGTGGGTGCCTGGGGCGGCGCGAAGCTGCTGCGCGAGGAGTTCGGCATCGAGCCGACCGTGATCTCGGGGCCCGCCACGGACAACCAGGTGGGGATCGACATCATCAAGGAACGCGCGAACGTATCGGCCTTGAATGCCATGACGCATGCGGCCGAGCTCGGCGACCTGCTGCAGTCCGCGATCGGCCTGGGATCGCGGACCGCGAAGGCAAGCGCATGAGCGCGCCAAAGCCCGTTCCGACGATCGTGCTCGGCGGCTCCGGCTACGTGGCCGGGGAATTCCTGCGCCTGCTGCACGCGCACCCAGGCCTCTCGCTCGGCGGCGTCGTGTCGTCGAGCCAGGCCGGCGAGGCGGTCGCGAAGACGTTCCCGCACCTCGCACCGGCGTTCCCGAACCATACGTTCGTATCGCTCGAGGCCATGATCGAGCGGCTCGGCACCGCGCCGAAGTGGCTCGTACTATCGGCCGCGCCGCACGGCGCCTCCGCCGGGCTGATCGACAAGCTGCTGACGGCGGGCGCCACCGCCGGCGTCGAGATCGTGGTCGTCGACGCTTCGGCCGACTTCCGCTTCCCCGAAGCCGAAGCCTGGGCGGCCGTGTACGGCCACCCGCATGCGACGCCGCAGCGACTCGCGGAATTCACGTGCGCCGTCCCGGAACAGCTGAAATCCGTCGACACGCCGCACGTGGCTCACCCCGGCTGCTTCGCGACCACGATGCTGCTGCCGATCGTGCCACTGGTGGCGCTCGGCGCGGCCGACGAGTTCTTCGTCAGCGCCGTCACGGGCAGCACGGGCGCCGGCCGCACGCCGCGCGATACGACGCACCATCCGCTGCGCCAGAGCAACATGTTCGCGTACCAGGCGCTGAAACACCGGCACGAGCCGGAAGTGCGCTCGCTCATCAAGGCTGCGACCGGCCGCGACGTGGCGCTGAACTTCGTGCCGCACTCGGGGCCGTTCGCGCGCGGCATTCACGCGACGATCTTCCTGAAGCCGAAGGAGCGTCTGACCGCGGCGCAGATCAACGATGCGCTGCGTGAGTACTATCGCGGCAGCGAGTTCGTGCGCGTGGAGGCCGAGCCGCCGAAGATGAAGGACATCGTGGCGACGAACTACGCGGCGATGCACGCCGTGGCGAACAACGACACGATTGCGGTGTTCTCCGTGACCGACAACCTGCTGAAGGGCGCCGCGGGTGGCAGCCTGCAGTGGGCGAACCGGTTGCTCGGGATGCCTGAGACGATGGGTCTGACTGCACCTGCAGCGGGGTGGTTGTAATGAGTGTCGCGACACACGAGATTGCCGCCGTCGGCGCGCATCTGAACGAGGTCTATCCCATGTTGCCGTTCACGCCCGTGCGCGGCACGGGCGTGTGGCTCGAGAACGCGGCCGGACGCCGCGTGCTCGATCTGTACGGCGGCCACGCCGTGGCCGCGCTCGGCTACGGTCACCGCGACCTGTCCGACGCGATCGCGCGGCAGAGCCGCGACCTCGTGTTCCAGACAAACGCGCTGCCGCTCAAAGTCCGCGACGAAGCGGCCGAGAAGCTCGCGGCTTTCGGCCCGCCGGGACTCGGTCGCGTGTTCTTCGTGAACAGCGGCGCGGAGGCCAACGAGAACGCCCTGCGCCTCGCGTTCCGGGTCACGGGCCGCACCAAGATCGTCGCGATGGAAGGCAGCTTCCACGGCCGCACGGCCGCGGCAGCGGCCGTGACGTGGGGCGCCGCGAAGTCCTGGTACGGCTTTCCGCGCGCGCCGTTCGACGTGCAGTTCGTGCCGCGCAACGACGCGCAGGCGCTCGCGGCGGCCGTCGACTCGAGCACGGCCGCCGTGATCATCGAGCCCGTGCAGGGGCTCGCGGGCGCGTTCGACTTCGCGCCGGACTTCCTGCACGCGATCCGCGCGGCCTGCGACAAGACCGGCGCGCTGTACATCATCGACGAGGTGCAAACCGGCATGGGCCGGCTCGGCGCCCCGTTCGGCGCGCAGCTCTACAACGTCCGGCCGGATCTCTTGACCGTCGCGAAGGGGCTCGGGGGCGGCTTTCCGTGCGGCGCCGTGCTGATGCCGCACGCCATCGCGTCGGAGCTCAAGGCCGGCGCGCTCGGCACGACGTTCGGCGGCGGGCCCGTAGCCTGCGCGGCGATCAAGGCCGTGATCGAGGTCATCGAGCGCGACAAGCTGCTCGCGAACGTGCGCGCGGTCAGCGACGCGATCCGTGCGAAGTGCGTGGTCGGCCCGGTCGAGAGCATCCAGGGGAAGGGCTTCCTGCTGGGGCTCAAGACGCGGCCGAAGGCCGCGGCCGTGCGCGACGCACTGCTGGCGCGCGACATTCTGGCCGGCACCAGTGCAGACCCGCACGTGCTGCGCCTGCTGCCGCCGCTCATTCTTTCGACCGAGCACGTCGAACGCCTGTCTGCCGTCCTGAAGGAGCTCACCGATGCGTCGCTTTAACGATCTCGCCGACTTCTCGAACGAGGAGATCAAGGATCTCATCGCTCTGGCGAACCGTCTCGACAGGAACCCCGAGCCGCGCGCGCTCGAGGGCAAGGTTCTGTCATTGCTGTTCTTAAGCCCGTCGCTGCGCACGCTGTCGTCGTTCCAGGCCGCGATGATCAGGCTCGGCGGCGGCGCCTTCGTGATCTCGCCGGACATGTCGATCCACGGGCTCGAGTCGCGCTACGGTATCGTCATGGACGGGGCGGCGGCCGAGCACGTGCGCGAAGCGATCCCGGTGATCGCCTCGTATGGCGACGCGATGGGCGTGCGCGCGTTCGCGCAGCGCAACAATCTCGCGCACGACCTCGCGGAAACGGACTTCAAGAACCTCACGAGCCTGATCGACAAGCCGTGGATCAACATGGAGTCGGCCAACGACCATCCGTGCCAAAGCCTGGCCGACTGGAAGACGCTGGACGACCTCGGCATTCCGGAGAACGCCAAGTTCGTGCTGTCGTGGGGCTATCACCCGAAACCGCTGCCGCTCGCCGTGTCGGCGGCGACGATCCACATGGCGGCCAAGCGCGGCATGAACGTGGTGCACCTGCGCCCACCGGGTTTCGAGCTGCCACCGCAGATCATGGACAAGGCACGCAAGGCCGCGGCCGCATCGGGTGGCAGTGTCACCGAGACCACGGACCGGCGCGAGGCGATGGAAGGCGCGCACGTGATCTACACGAAGTCGTATTCTTCGACGAAGTACTACGGCGACAAGCTCGGCGACCAGGCCCTGCGCGAGCAACTGGTCGGCACGTGGTGCGTCGACGAGCCGTGGTTCGCGAACGCGCGCCCCGACTGCCGCTTCATGCACTGCCTGCCGGTGCGCCGCGGCGTCGAGGTGTCGGACCGGATTCTCGACGGTTCGCGCAGCGTCGTGATCCAGGAGGCGCGCAACCGGTTGTACGCGCAGATGGCAGTGCTGTACCGCATGATGAAAGGCTGAGGAAAATGACGGCAAGACTCTCGACCAACGAACGGGCCATCGTGATAACCGCTCTGCGGCACGCTCTGCCTTATCTCCGTGTCTTCAAGAACAAGGTCTTCGTGATCAAGGCCGGTGGCGAC
The DNA here is from genome assembly GCA_035548835.1 of Gammaproteobacteria bacterium. Taxonomy (GTDB): domain Bacteria; phylum Pseudomonadota; class Gammaproteobacteria; order Steroidobacterales; family Rariloculaceae; genus FEN-1219. The sequence goes on from DASZSB010000155.1 coordinate 82,313, forward strand.
GCGTTCGTCTCGAACGAGACGACCCGCGCGCTCATGGAGCAGATCGGCATCCTGCACCAGGTGGGCATCCGCGTGGTGCTCGTGCACGGCGGCGGGCCGCAGTCCACGGCGCTCGCGAAGCGGCTCGGGCTCTCGACGCAGATGGTCGAGGGCCGGCGCGTCACGGATGCGCAGACGCTCGAAGTCTCGACCATGGTGCTGAACGGCGAGATCAACACGCGGATCGTCGCGATGTGCCGCGCGCTCGGCATTCCGGCCATCGGCATCAGCGGGGTCGACGGCGGCCTCATCAAGGCCGGCAAGCGCCCGCCGGTGCAGGTCGGCGACCAGACGGTCGACTACGGCTTCGTCGGCGACATCTTCGGCATCGATCCCAGCATCATCCTGAAGCAGCTCGACAACGACCTCGTGCCGATCGTGAGCCCTCTGTCGGCCGACGATGGCGGCACACTGCTGAACATCAACGCCGACACGGTTGCCGCGATGATCGCCTGCGAGCTCAAGGCCGAGAAGTTCGTCATGGCCACGGGCACGCCGGGCATTCTCGAGTCGGTCGAGGATCCGCGCTCCCTGATCTCGTACATCGACCGCGCGGGACTGCGGCGGCTGCGCGACGAGGGCAAGATCTCGGGCGGCATGCTGCCGAAGGTCGCGGCCATCGAGCGCGCGCTCTCGGGCGGCGTGCCACGCGTGCACGTGATCTCGTACGCGCAGCCGGACAGCCTGCTGCTCGAGGTATTCACGAACGAAGGCACGGGCACGCTGGTTGTGAACGACACGAAGAACCTGCGGCCCGAGGAACAGGCGGGCTAGAGATGGCACGCCTCTGGGACAAAGGGCTGCCGCTCGACGAGCGCATCCTGAAATTCACGGCCGGCGAGGATCACGTCCTCGACCAGCGGCTCGTGGCGTACGACGCGCGCGCGTCGGTCGCGCACGCGCGCATGCTCACGAAGCAGGGCCTGCTGTCCCGGGCCGACTGCGAAGCGATCTGTGCCGGCATCGAGGCCGTCGCCGCGGCGCATGCCGCAGGCGAATGGCGGATCGAGCTCGCCGACGAAGACGCGCACAGCGCGCTCGAGCGGCGGCTCACGGAGCGCATCGGCCCGGCGGGCGGCCGCGTGCATCTCGGCCGCTCGCGCAACGACCAGGTGCTGGTCGCGCTGCGCCTGTATCTGCGCGACGCCATCGGCGATCTCGCCGCTGCAACCAACGGCGTGATCGCCGCGCTCGAGCGCGTGGCGACGGAGCAGGGTTCGATCGCCCTGCCCGGCTACACGCACATGCAACCCGCGATGCCGAGCTCCGTAGCGCTGTGGGCGCGCGGCTTCGCGACCGAGCTCGCCGACGACCGTGATGGCCTGAAGACCGTGCTGCGGCGCGTGCAGAAGAATCCGCTGGGTTCCGCCGCCGGCTACGGCGTGCCGAACCTGCCGCTCGACCGCGAGGCCACACGCGCGGCGCTCGGCTTCGACAGCGTGCACGAGCCCGTGACGGCCGTGCAGCTCTCGCGCGGCAAGGCGGAAGCCTCGCTGCTGTTCGAGCTCGCGCTGCTGCTCGGCGACCTCGGGCGGCTCGCGTCCGATCTGCTGCTTTTCTACACGAGCGAGTTCGCGTACGTGACGCTGCCGGCCGAGATGACGACCGGCTCGTCGATCATGCCGCAGAAGCGCAACCCCGACGTGTTCGAGCTCGTGCGCGGCACGCAGTCGACCGTGGTCGGCGCCCTGAACGAGACGCTCGCGCTGACGGCCAAGCTCACCTCCGGCTACCACCGCGATCTGCAGCGGCTGAAGGCGCCGCTGTTCCGCAGCATCGATCTCGCGACCGACGTGCTCGCGATCATGGCGCACGCGCTGCCGAACGTGCGGTTCCGGCCCGAGCACATCACGCTTCAGCCGGAGCTCTACGCCGCGGAACAGGCCAACGCGCTGGTCGTCAAGGAAGGCATCCCGTTCCGCGAGGCGTACAAGCGCGTCGCGGCACAGCTTGCGAAGGAGCGGAACAAGTGAGCCGCGGCGTCGTGCGCAATCTCGCTTTCTGCATGCTGCTTGCCGCCGGCATCGTTGCCTGCGGGCAGCGCGGGCCGCTCCAGCTGCCGGAGAGCGCGCGTCCCATTCAGCGCATTGAGCTGCCGCAGTCGCAGCCGCCGGCGCAATCGGCCCCGGCGCCGGAAAAACAGGACGACGAGCAGAAAAAGAATGAGCGCTAAACCGCTCGTTCTGGTCGACGGCTCCTCGTATCTGTACCGCGCGTTCCACGCGCTGCCCGCGCTGTCGACGGCCAGCGGCGAGCCCACCGGCGCAGTGCTGGGCGTCGTGAACATGCTCTACAAGCTGCTCGACGAGGTCGGGCCGGAACGCATGGCCGTGGTGTTCGACGCACCGGGCCGGACGTTCCGCGACGACCTTTACGCCGAATACAAGGCGCACCGCCCGCCGATGCCGGACGAGCTGCGCGCGCAGGTCGCGCCGCTGCTCGAGGCCATCGAGGCCATGGGCATCCCGCTGCTGCGCATCGAGGGCGTGGAGGCCGACGACGTGATCGGCACGCTGGCGCGGCAGGCGTCCGCGGCCGGCACGCGGACCGTGATCTCGACCGGCGACAAGGATCTCGCCCAGCTCGTGGACGAGCGCGTGACGCTCGTGAACACGATGGACAACACCACGCTCGATCGCGCGGGCGTGCAACAGAAGTTCGGCGTGACGCCGGAGCAGATCATCGATTACCTCGCGCTCGTCGGCGATACGTCGGACAACATTCCGGGCGTACCGGGCGTGGGGCCGAAGACCGCGGCCAAGTGGCTGCAGGAGTTCGGCGATCTCGACACACTGAAGGCCCGCGCGAGTGAAGTCGGCGGCAAGATCGGCGAACGGCTGCGCGAATCGCTCGGCGTGCTGGATCTCTCGAAGCAGCTCGCGACGATCCGCTGCGACCTCGACCTGCCGCTTCGCGTCGACAACCTCGCGCTGCGCGCGCCGGACAAGGAGCGGCTGGCGGGCCTGTTCGAGCGGCTCGAATTCAGCCGGCTGCTGCGCCGTGTGCGCGGCGATGCGCCCACGCAGCGCGCCCCGTCTGCGGCGCCGCAAGCCGCGGGGCAAGCGCCGGCCGCACCGCCCGCCGAGGTCCGCTACGAGACGGTGCTGACCGAGGCCGCGCTCGAGGCGTGGTGCGAGCGTCTGAAGGCCGCGCCGCTGGTCGCGCTCGACACCGAGACGACGAGCCTCGCCTACATGCGGGCCGAGCTCGTCGGCATCTCGCTGGCCGTGACGCCGGGCGAGGCTGCGTACATTCCGCTCGCGCACCGCTATCCCGGCGCGCCGGATCAGCTGGACCGCGAGCGCGTGCTCGCGCGTCTGAAACCGTGGCTCGAGAGCGCGGCTCCGAAGCTCGGCCATCATCTGAAGTACGACGCGCACATCTTCGAGAACCACGGCGTGAAGCTCGGCGGCATCGAGCACGACACGATGCTCGAATCCTACGTGCTGAACTCCACCGCCACGCGCCACGACATGGACTCCGTGGCGGCGCTGTACCTCGGCGTCGGGACGATCAAGTACGAGGACGTGGTCGGCAAGGGCGCGAAGCAGATCACGTTCGATCAGGTCGATCTCGACACGGCCACGCGCTATGCCGCCGAAGACGCCGACGTGACGTTGCGCCTGCACGAGGCGCTGTGGCCGAAGCTTCAGGCCGAGCCCGCGCTCGCGAAGATCTACACGGAGCTCGAGCGGCCGCTGATCCGAGTGCTCGAGCGCATGGAATACACCGGCGTGCGCGTCGACGCACAGCGGCTGCGCGAGCAGAGCCAGGAGCTCGCGACGAAGATGGCCGCCACGGAGCAGGCGGCGTACGCCGCGGCCGGCGGGCCGTTCAACCTGGGCTCGCCGAAGCAGCTGCAGGAGGTGCTGTACGAGCGCCTCAAACTGCCGGTGCTCGGCAAGACACAAACGGGCCAGCCCTCGACGGCCGAGGACGTACTCGAGCAGCTGGCCGAGGAGCACGAGTTGCCGCGGCTGGTTCTGGAGTACCGCGGGCTCTCGAAGCTGAAGTCGACGTACACGGACAAGCTGCCGGGCGAAATCGATCCGCGCACCGGCCGAATCCACACCTCGTATCACCAGGCCGTGGCCGCGACGGGGCGACTGTCGTCGTCGGACCCGAACCTGCAGAACATTCCGATCCGCACGCCCGAAGGCCGGCGCATCCGCCAGGCGTTCGTCGCGCCACCCGGCTGCAAGCTGCTGGCCGCGGACTATTCGCAGATCGAGCTTCGGATCATGGCGCACCTGTCCGGCGACGAGGGCCTGCTCGCGGCGTTCGCCGCCGGAGAGGACATCCACCGCGCGACCGCGGCCGAGGTGTTCGGCGTGGCGCTGGCCGACGTCACGGCCGATCAGCGCCGCTCGGCGAAGGCCATCAACTTCGGCCTGATCTACGGCATGTCCGCCTTCGGTCTCGCCCGCCAGCTCGGACTCGAGCGCGCCGAAGCCCAGACCTACGTGGACCGCTACTTCGAGCGCTACCCCGGTGTGAAGCGCTACATGGAGGAGACGCGCGCGGCGGCGCATCGCGACGGCTTCGTGAGCACCGTGCTCGGCCGGCGCCTGTACCTGCCCGAGATCAACGCGCGCAACACGCAGCGGCGTCAGTACGCGGAGCGCAGCGCCATCAACGCGCCGATGCAGGGCACGGCGGCCGACATCATCAAGCGGGCCATGATCGACGTGGCCGCCTGGCTCGAGCGCAAGCGCCCGGAGGCCCGCCTGATCATGCAGGTCCACGACGAGCTCGTGATCGAGGTCCCGGAGAGGCAGGCCGAGGAGGTCGGCGCCGAGGTGGCCGGGATCATGGAAGCCGCCGCGAGCCTGCGCGTACCGCTGCGGGTCGACCGCGGCCTCGGCGCGAACTGGGACGAAGCCCACTGAGGCGGCCCCGGAACTTTTTCCGGCCCCTCGCGGACTAAATCATCGGCACTCAGGACGGGTGCTCCCGCTATCCTCCCAAAGCGGGGCTTTGAAACCCTGGCTCACCCCGCCGGGGTTTGGCGCCCCGGGTGTGTCCCCTGAATCCCACACCCGGGGCCTCTTTAAGATTCTTCAGCAGCGTCCGGGCGGAGCCAGTCGGCGATCCAGGCCCGCGCTTCCTCGACGCCCTGCCGGTCGATGGCCGAGAAGCGCACCAGCCGCGCCGCATCACCGAGCTCCTTCGCGACCTCGAGCTGGCAGGCCATGCCAGCGCCCCGGCCGAGCTTGTCGGCCTTGGTCAGCAGCACGATCAGCGGCAGACCTCGCGGCTTGAGCCACGCGAGCAGCTGCCGATCGAGATCGGTCAGCCCGCGGCGGATGTCCACCGTCAGCACGAGCCCGGCCAGGGACTCGCGCTCCATCAGGTAGGCCCCAAGCAACCTCTCCCAGCGCGCCTGCACGTCCGGGCTCACGCGGGCGAAGCCATAGCCCGGCAGGTCGACCAACCGCCGGCCATCGCCGCAGGCGAAGAAGTTCACGAGTTGCGTCCGACCCGGGGTCTTGCTGACCCGAGCGAGCTTGCGGACGCCGGCCAGCAGGTTCAGCGCCGTGGACTTGCCGGAATTCGAGCGCCCCACGAACGCCACCTCGCGCCCCGTATCGGGCGGAAAGTCGGCAGTACGCGCGGCGCTCTTGATGAAGGTCGCGGGGGCCACGGGCTTGAAGGAGGCGCGCAGTCGCTGCTCAAGGGGCGGGAGGATTAGTGTACAATCGGCCGCCGTTTCCCGGTCAAAACAATGGATCTGTCGAGCTTGGACGGGCTAATGATGTTGGCGACTACGAACTCCGCGCGTTTCGGCCGTTGGCTGGCCACTCTGGTGATCTCGGGTTCCCTGGTCTCGGCAGCCGCGCACGCCCAGCAAGGCTCGGCCGAAGCGGGCCAGACGAAAGCGGCCACCTGCGCCGCCTGCCACGGCCCCGACGGCAACAGCGTGACCCCGGACTGGCCGATGCTGGCCGGCCAGCACGCTGCCTACATCGTGAAGCAGCTGAAGGCGTTCAAGAACGGCGACCGCCAGAACGTCACGATGAAGCCGTTCGCCGACATGCTGAGCGATCAGGACATGGCGGACATCGCGGCGTACTTCTCCGCGCAGAAGCCGTCGCCGAAGGGCGCGGACCCTGCCCTCGTGAACCTGGGCCAGCAGATCTACCGCGGCGGCATCCCGCAGCGCGGCATCGCGGCGTGCATCGCGTGCCACGGCCCGACCGGTGACGGCAACCCGCTCGCGGCCTATCCGCGGTTGAGCGGCCAGCATTCGACGTATGTGGCCCGCACACTCGGCGAGTACGCCGCCGGCACACGCCGCTCCGACGTCGACGTGAACCAGATGATGCGCAACGAGGCCTCGCTGCTGCGCGACGACGAGATCAAGGCTCTTGCGAGCTACGTGCAAGGGCTGAACTGAGCGCGGCGCGGGCTTGAGCCTGCGCGAAGGGACGGCAGCCATGCAAGCGAGAAAACTCGGACTCGTCGCGGCGGTGCTCCTGATTGCGGCCTGCAGCCGCTCGAATCCGCCTTCCACGACCCCGGCTGCCAGCAACACCCAGCCTCCCGCGGCCGAGGCCGATGCGGGCGCTGCAGCCGACGCGCCGCAGACGGCCGCGGCGGAGCTGGTATCCGATGAATCCGCCGGTGCTCCGATCGCGGGCAAGTTCCGCATCGGCGTTCACTACCAGCGCCTGTCGCCCACGCAGCCGACGAGCTCGCCGCCCGACCAGGTCGAGGTGGCCGAGGTGTTCTGGTACGGCTGCCCGCACTGCTACCACTTCGACCCGCAGGTCGAAGCCTGGCGCGCCAAGAAGCCCGAGTACGTCAATTTCATCCGCATCCCGGCCGTGTGGAATCCACTGCTGCAGCTCCACGCGCGGGCCTTCTACACGGCCGAAGCGCTCGGCAAGGGCGCCGAGATGCACAGCGAATTCTTCCGCGAGATCCACGAGCGCGGCAACGCGCTCGACACCGAGGCGAAGCTCACGGAGTTCTTCGGCCGCTTCGGCGTCGACGCCGCGGCGTTCAAGTCCGCGTTCGACTCGTTCGCGGTGCACGCGAAACTGCAGCGCGCGGACGAGCTGAACCGCCGCTACCGCATCAGCGGCGTGCCCACGTTGATCATCAACGGCAAGTACACGACCGAAGGCAGCCAGACCGCGAGCTACGACGAGCTACTCGAGCTCGCCACGGAGCTGGCCGCCGCCGAGCACGCCGCCAAGTAGCGCTCTGCCCCGCGTTCAGAGCGCGCGCAGCCGTTGCGCCGCCGCATCCAGCGTCGCATTCTCCTTGGCGAAGCAGAAGCGCACGAGCTTGACGTCGGGCGCACGCTCATAGAACACCGACACCGGAATCACCGCCACGCCGTGCTCGATCGTGAGCCAGCGCGCGAATTCGACGTCGGACAGCGACGAGATCGCGCCGTAGTCCGCGAGCTGGAAGTACGTGCCGGGCACGGGCAGCGGCCGGAACTTGGTGCCTTTCAGCAACGCCGCAAAATAGTCGCGGCGCTCCTGGTAGAACGCCGGCAGGTTCCTGTGGTGCTCCGGGTGCGCGACCAGGTACTCCGCGAGCGCCTGCTGCAGCGGAGTCGTCGACGAGAACGTCACGTACTGGTGAATGCGCCGGATCTCGGCCGACAGCGCCGCCGACGCCACGCAATAGCCGAGCTTCCACCCGGTGGCGTGATACGTCTTGCCGAACGAAAACACCGCGAAGCTGCGTGTCGCGAGCTCGCGCTGCGCAAGCACGGTCGCATGCCGCGCGCCGTCGAACACGACGTGCTCGTAGACCTCGTCGGAGAGCAGATAACAGTCGTACGGTCGCAGCAGCTCCGCGAGCCGGTCGAAGTCCGCGGCGCGCAGAACGGCGCCACTCGGATTGTGCGGCGTGTTCACGATCACGAGCCGCGTGCGCGCATTCAGGCTCCCGGCGAGTCGGTCCCAGTCGATCGAGAACTGCGGGAGGACGAGCGGCAGGTGCACGACCCTGCCCCCGGCCAGCGTCACGGACGGCTCGTAGGAGTCGTAACACGGATCGAACACGATGACTTCGTCGCCGGGGCGCACGACGGCCTGGATCGCCTCGAAAATGGCTTCGGTCGCGCCGCTCGTGACCGTGACGTCGGTCCCGGGATCGACGGTGACGCCGTACATGTCCGCGAGCTTGCCGGCGATCGCCGCACGCAGCGCGACGGAACCTGGCATCGGCGCGTACTGGTGATAGCGACCGCGCAGCGCGTTCTGCACCCGCTCGAGCAGACCCGCCGGCGGTGAGAAGTCCGGGAACCCCTGCGAAAGATTCACGGCGTGGTGCTGCTCCGCGAGCTGCGACATCACGGTGAAGATCGTCGTGCCGACGTTCGGCAGCTTGCTGACCAGCGGTTTCATCGGCGCGCTCCGGCGACGGCGATCCGATACAGCAGAACGGCCACCGCGGCCACGATCAGCAATGCCACGGCCCCCGGTACCTGGAACGGCAGCGCAAATACCTCGGGATCGCCGGAGACGTAGATCGGGATCGCCATCAGAATGCCCACCATGGCCTCGCCGGTGATGAGCCCCGCCGCGAACAGCTGACCGTGGCCGGCCTGCGCATCCGCCGCGCGCGGGGCGTGGCGCGCGGCGAGGAATGCCACCACGCCGCCCGCGAGGATCGGAACCGAGAGCTCGAGCGGCAGGTAGATGCCGCTCGCGACGGCGAGCGCGGGCGAGCGCCAGCGCGCACCGCTGCGCTGCAGATACACGTCGAGCGCAACGAACAGGCCGCCAATCACGACACCCGCCGCGATCATGTTCCACGGCAGCCCGCCGCGCAGCACACCCTGTGCCACCGACGCCATGAGGTTCGCCTGCGGTGCGAGCAGCGCGTTTGGATGCTCCGGCGTCCGTGCGCCGATTCCATAAGCATTCAACAGCAGGTTCAGGATCGGGGCCATGAACAGCACCGCGGAGAGCACGCCGAGCGACTGGCCGAGCTGCTGGCGCCACGGCGTGGCGCCGAGCAGGTAGCCAGTCTTCAGAACCTGGAGGTTGTCGCCGCCGATGGACGCCGCGCAGCAGACCACGGCGCCCACGAGGATCGCGGCCGCCGGCGCGGTGGGGGCGTCGCCGCCCATGAGGCCCAGCAGCAACAGCGACGTCAGCAGGATCGTGGCCATCGTGATGCCGGAGATCGGGCTGTTCGACGAACCGATGACGCCTGCCAGATAGCCACCCACGGCGGCGAACAGAAACGCCGCCAGCACCATGACGCCCGTGAGCGCCAAAGCCACGCCCACGGTGCCGACGATCGCGTGGTACAGGAAGTAGATCGGGATCACGAACAGCACGATGCAGATCAGCACGAGCCGCATCGGCATGTCCCGCTCGCGATGATCGACGACGGCGCCGCCCTGGCGACGGGTGGCCGCGAGGCCGCCGCGAATGCCTGCGGCGAGCGACGAGCGAAGCGAGAACAGCGTCGAGATTCCGCTGATGAGCATGGCGCCGACGCCGAGATAGCGGATCTTCGTAGACCAGATGGCCCCGGCCAGGTCCGCGGCAGGCACACCCGCGGCCTGCTGCGCCGCGAGCGCAGGATCTCCGGGCAGGAACCACGTCGAGTAGATCGGAATCGCGACGAACCACGCGAGCGCACCCCCGACGAACAGCAGCGCGGAGATGTTGAGACCCACGATGTAACCGATGCCCAGCAGGGCCGGCGACAGATTCGTGCCGACGTAGGCGATCGTGCTCTTGCCGACGTAGCCGGCCGCCTGCGCCGTCCCCGACCAGAGGCGCAAGCCGGTCTCGCCGATCTTGATGGACGCGCCGATGCCGGCTGCAAGCGCGAGATACGCGGCGCCGCGCGTGGGGGCATCGCCGACCTTCAACACCTCGACGGTGGCCGTACCCTCCGGAAACACGAGCTGCTGCTCGACGATCAGCGAGCGGCGCAACGGGATCGTGAACAGCACGCCGAGCAACCCGCCGACACCCGCGATGATCGTGACCCACCAGTAGTCGAAGGCCTGCCAGTGGTTCAGCAGGATCAGCGCCGGGAACGTGAAGATCACGCCGGCCGCGATCGCTTCGCCGGACGACGCGATCGACTGCACCATGTTGTTCTCGAGAATGTTCGAGTTGCGCCACAGGCGCAACACGGCCATCGAGATCACAGCCGACGGAATCGATGCGGATACCGTGAGGCCGGCAAACATGCCGAGGTAGGCGTTCGCGCCGGCCAGCAGCGCCGAAAGCACGAGACCGAGCACCGTGGCCTTGATCGTGAGCTGCGGCAACGGAGCCGGCGCACCGGTCATTGTTTCGTCTTCTCCGGCAGCAGGACGCGCGCCATGATCAGCCCCCCCTCGTAGAGCAGGTACATCGGCACGGCCAGAAGCGTCTGCGAGAACACGTCGGGCGGGGTGAGCACGGCGCCGATGACGAATGCGCCGAGGAACGCATAGCGCCGACCGCTCTTCAGCGTCTGGATCGACACGAGCCCGCTCCAGATCAGCATCACGGTCGCGATCGGCACCTCGAACGCGACGCCGAAGGCCAGGAAGATGCCGAGCACGAAGCTCAGGTACGAGCTGATATCGGGCGCCATCACGACGCCGCCGGGCACCATTTTCGCGAAGAACGAGAACATCAGGCGAAACACGACGAAGTAGGCGAACGCCATGCCCGTGTAGAACAGCACGATGCTCGACACGATCAACGGGATCGCGAACCTCTTCTCGCGCTTGTAGAGACCGGGCGCCACGAACTGCCACACCTGGAACAGCACGATCGGCATCGCGAGGAAGAGCGCGACATAGAACGTGGTCTTGAACGGCGTCAGGAACGGCGCCGCCACATCGGTCGCGATCATCTCCGAGCCGGCGGGCAGCACGGCGATCAACGGCGCGGAGACCACCTCGAACACGCGTTGCGTAAACGGCGTGAGCGCCAGGAATACGACGACGACCGCCACGGTCGCCTTCATGATGCGCGAGCGCAGCTCGAGCAGGTGCGACATGAGCGTCCCTTCCGCGAGCTGTTCCTCCTGCTCGTGGTTGTCGGGCTGTTGGCTCATTACGCGTGTGGCAGTCGGTCGGTCGGCTCGGGCGCTTTGGGAGCTTCGGGCGCAGGAGCGGGGGCGAGTGGGGCCGACGGCGCATCGCCGGGCGGCGCGATGGTCGGGCTGGCAGCGGGAGCCTCGGCGACGGGCGCGACGGGCGCCCCCGTGTCGTGTCCCGGCGTGGTCTCAGCGGCCGGCGAGCCCGTCGGCGCGGCCGGCGGAGTCGTCGACCCCTGGGGCGGCGTCTGGGTGGGCGGCGACTGGAGATCGTTCAGCTCGATCTCACGCTCGAGCTGGCGGCGCAGCTCGGTGGCCGTGCGGCGGGCGCGGCCGACCCACTTGCCGATCTCGGCGGCCACTTTGGGCAGGCGCTGCGGCCCGAGAACCAGCAGCCCGATGATGAAGATGAGAACGAGCTCAGGGAAACCGACGTCGAACACTGCATCACCCGACCGTCAAGCCTGGCGGCTCTTCTGTTTCCGCTCCGGGAATTCCGCATCCGGTTCCGGATTTGCCAACGGCTTGGCGTCTTCCCGCGGTTTGGTTTCGGTCGCGGTCTTCTCGCCGTCGTTCGACATCGCGGAACGGAATTGCTTGATGGCGCCGCCGAGGTCCGAGCCGATCGTCTTCAATCGCTTCGTGCCGAAAATCAGCACGACGATCAGGAGCACGATCAAGAGCTCCGTGATGCTGATGCCACCAAGTCCCATCTGCTGCCGCTCCGCAGGTTCGCCGATCCCTGTCGATCGGCCAATGATACGCCAAACCCCCTCACCCGGCCGCCGTCTGACTCGAGACTTGCAGCCAGAAGGTGACGGGCCCGTCGTTCGTCAGCGTCACGCGCATGTGGGCGCCGAACCGGCCGGTCGCGCAAGGCACTCCGTGCGCCGCAGCGGCCGCTGCCAGACGCTCGAACAGCTCGCGGCCACGCTCCGGCGGCGCGGCGGGTGAGAAGCTCGGCCGCATCCCCGACCGCGTATCGGCTGCGAGCGTGAATTGCGGCACGAGAAGCAGACTGCCGCCGGCCTCGCGCACGCACAGGTTCATCTTGCCCGCGGCATCGGGGAACACGCGATAGCCGCTCAGGCGGGCCGCCAGGCGCTCCGCCTCCGCCGGCCCGTCCGCGCGCTCCACACCCACGAGCACGAGCAGCCCGAGCCCGATTTCGGCCACCGTGTCTCCATCCACTACCACTTTCGCGTCAGATACGCGCTGAATCAGCCCGATCATTGGTTAGTCTACCCCACTTGTCGTCTATTTAAAGGATCTCGCGTTTCTTGGTTCTTGACGGGATACTTCTCGCTGTGAAGTGGGAAATGCATCGCTGATTATCGGTCCAACGTCCCGTCCACGTGGTGTTTTTGTCTTCGAGCCGGCGGAAGGGCCCACGGTTCCTGTCGGGGGGTGCCGCGGCCGAGCAGGTCCGGTCGCGCTGGCGGCCGGGGCGAGCGCGTGCTGCCCTCGAGCTGCGAGCCGCCCACTCCGCCGCCGACCCGCGGGCAAGCAGCTGTCCCTCCGCGCTCGAGCTTCTGTTACCATCGAAATCAAGTCCCACTTTTCCTGTCCCGCGTTTAGGAGCGTACAGACGATGAAACGGATGTTCTGGGTGCTGGCATTGGCCGGTGGCCTTTTGAGCCAGCAGGCATGGAGCCAACAGTGTTCCCTTGCGATCGAAGCCAACGACCAGATTCAGTTCAATACCAAAGAGCTGCACGTCAAGAAGAGCTGCAAGGAAGTCACCCTCACGCTGAAGCACGTCGGCCAACTGGCCGCCAACGTCATGGGGCACAACTGGGTACTCAGTGCGACACCGGACTATCAGGCGATCGCACAAGCCGGACAAGCCGTAGGCGCGCCGAATTATCTCCCGGTGGGAGACGCGCGCATTCTCGCCTCGACTAACGTGATCGGAGGCGGTCAGCAGGTGTCGATCAAGTTCGATACCGCGAAGCTGAACGTCGGCGGCGACTACACGTTTTTCTGCTCGTTCCCTGGTCACTTTGTACTGATGAACGGCAAGCTCATAGTCGAATAGTCCTCCCGCGATAAGCGGGGCCGCCGCTCCTCGGTACATCGTGGCCACGACGCCGGTCGTGTGCCTGATGTTATGGGGGGTTACTGGGTATGGTGGCTCTTGCTGTCGTCCTCGTCCTTCTCGTTGTCGGCTCGCTGATCTTTCACTTTGCGAGCCCTTGGTATTTCACTCCGCTCGCGTCCAACTGGAGCACCATCGACTTCACGGTCGACGTCACCTTCTGGGTGACGGGCCTGGTGTTCGTCGCGGTCAACCTCTTCACCGCCTACTGCATCTGGCGGTTTCGCGCGCGTAAGGGCAACAAGGCCCACTACGAGCCCGAGAGCACGAAGCTCGAGGCGTCGTTGACCGTGTTCACCGCGCTCGGCGTCGCCGCGATGCTGACGCCGGGCCTGTTCGTATGGGGAGCGTTCGTCACGGTACCGAAGGACGCGAAGACCTTCGAGGCCGTCGGCAAACAGTGGAACTGGAGCTACCGCCTGCCGGGCGCAGACGGCGCGCTCGGTGCGAGCGACGTCCGCCACATGAGCGCGGACAATCCGCTCGGGATCGATCCCGCGGACCCCAAGGGCAAGGACGACATCGTCGTCGCGAGTCCGATCCTGCATCTGCTCGTGAACCAGCCGGTGCATGCGCTGCTGCGCTCGACGGACGTGCTGCACGACTTCGCGGTGCCCGAGTTCCGCGTGAAGATGGACCTCGTGCCGGGCCTCGTGACCTATCAGTGGTTCACGCCGACGAAGCCCGGCACCTACGAGATCCTGTGCGAGGAGCTCTGTGGTTCGGGGCACTTCGCAATGCGCGGCAAGATCGTCGTCGACGAGCCGGACGCGTATCAGGCATGGCTCGCGACCCAGCCGACGTTCGCGGCCACGCAGGCGCGCCCCGTCGGCAACGCAACCATCGGCGCCGCGAACTTCGCCGTGTGCTCCGCATGCCACGGCGCGCAGGGTGAAGGCAACCCACAGCTGAACGCGCCGAAGCTCGCGGGCCTCGACGGCTGGTACATCCGCCGGCAGATCAGGAGCTATCAGCAGAAGATCCGGGGCACCGATCCCGGGGATCAGTTCGGCGTGCAGATGGCGCCCATGGCGAACGTCGTTTCCGACCCGGCCACGCTCGAGAACGTGATCGCGCACATCGCTACGCTGCCCGACCGGCCGTTGCAATCCACGGTCACGGGCGACGTCGAGCACGGCCGCAAGCTGTTTCAGACCTGCGCGCTATGCCACGGCGAGAACGGCGGGGGCACATGGGCCACGAACGCGCCCCGCCTCGCGGGCCGCAGCGACTGGTACCTGAAGCGCCAGCTCGAGTACTTCAAGAGCGGCGTCCGCGGCAAGCACCCGGACGATCTGTACGGCGCGCAAATGACCTTCATGGCCGGCGCGCTGATCGGCGACCACGCGATCGACGACGTGGTGGCCTACATCAACACGCTGCACGCCGCGAACTAACGCAATCGAGCTTCGAGGGGAACGTCATGGCCTACGTAGCAATTGCCGATCGGGATCATCACCTGCACGACCCGCAGACCTGGGTCGAGAAATACGTCTGGAGCCAGGATCACAAAGTCATCGCCATTCAGTACGGCAGCGTCGCCATCGGCGTCGGCCTCGTGGCGCTCGTGCTGTCGCTCCTGATGCGGCTCCAGATCGGCTTTCCCGACACGTTCAGCTTCATCACGCCGTACAACTACTATCAGTTCGTCACCATGCACGGCATGATCATGGTGATCTACCTTCTGACCGCCCTGTTCCTGGGCGGCTTCGGCAACTACCTGATCCCGCTGATGTGCGGCGCGCGGGACATGGTGTTCCCGTACATGAACATGCTGAGCTTCTGGGTGTACCTGCTGTCGGTCATCGTGCTGCTCACGAGCTTCTTCGTGCCCGGGGGGCCCACGGGAGCCGGCTGGACGCTCTATCCGCCGCAGACGATCACCGGAGGCACGCCGGGCTACAACTGGGGCATCCTGCTGATGCTGCTGTCGCTCGCGATCTTCATCGTCGCGTTCACGATGGGCGGCCTGAACTACGTCACGACCGTGCTGCAGGCACGCTGCCGGGGCATGACGCTGATGCGCATGCCTCTCTCCGTGTGGGGCATCTTCGTGGCGACGATCCTGGGCCTGCTCGCGTTCCCCGCGCTGCTGGTCGCGGCCATCATGATGCTGCTCGACCGCACGATCGGCACGAGCTTCTTCATGCCGGCGCTGCTCTCGCTGGGCGAGATCAACAAGACCGACGGCGGCAGCCCGATCCTGTTTCAGCATCTGTTCTGGTTTTTCGGTCACCCCGAGGTGTACATCGTCGCGCTGCCGGCCTTCGGCATCGTGTCGGATCTGCTGTCCACTCACGCGCGCAAGAACATCTTCGGCTACCGCATGATGGTGTGGGCCATCGTCGCGATCGGCGCGCTGTCGTTCGTCGTGTGGGCGCACCACATGTACGTCAGCGGCATGAATCCGTACTTCGGATTCTTCTTCGCGACGACCACGCTGATCATCGCGATACCCACGGCCATCAAGGTCTACAACTGGGTGCTGACGCTCTGGCGCGGCAACATCCAGATCAACGTGCCGAACCTCTTCGCGATCGGCTTCATCTTCACGTTCGTGCACGGCGGCCTCACGGGACTCTTTCTCGGCAACGTGACGGTCGACTTGCCGCTGTCCGACACCTACTTCGTGATCGGCCACTTCCACATGGTCATGGGCGTGTCGCCCGTCATGGTGCTGTTCGGCGCCATCTACCACTGGTTCCCGAAGATCACCGGCAGGATGCCGAACGAGGTCCTGGGCCGCATCCACTTCTGGATGACGTTCCTCGGCACGTACGCCATCTACCTGCCTATGCACTACCTCGGGCTCCTCGGCATGCCGCGCCGCTATTACGCGTACGGCGACACGCAGTTCATTCCGGGTTCCGCGCACGCGGTCAACGAGGCCATCACGATCGCGGCCATCGTCGTGGCGACCGCGCAGATCATCTTCCTGATCAACGTGTTCTACAGCCTGCGCAAGGGCAAGCCGGCGGAAGCCAACCCGTGGGGGGCCACGACGCTCGAGTGGCAGACACCCGAGATCGTGCCGAAGCACGGCAACTGGGGGCCGAAGCTGCCGGTCGTCTACCGCTGGGCCTATGACTACAGCGTGCCCGGCGAGGATCGCGATTTCATCCCGCAGAACGAGCCCCCGAAGCCGGGCCAGGTCGTGCACAGCTAGCGGGGGCGCCACACGATGTTTACCGCGATGGTGATCGCCATGCTCACGGCCGTGACCGTGTGGTGGCTCCTGATCCGGCAGTTGCGGGAGAAGCCGTGGACCACCCAGGGCGTGCTGCCGACGAGCCAGGACGGCGTCACGTCCTCGGCGCCGAAGGTGGGTCTGTGGGTATTCCTGGCCGTCGTGTCGAGTCTGTTCGGCCTGTTCGCGAGCGCGTACGTCATGCGGATGCACGGCCACGGCGGGCTCGTGTCGTGGCAGCGCCTCGACGAGCCCAGCATCCTGTGGGTCAACACGCTGGTGCTGGTGCTCGCGAGCGGCGCGCTGCAGATCGCGCGCAATCGCATCGACAAGGATCAGCTGGAGCATGCCCGCGCCCACTTCGCCGCAGGCGGTCTGCTGACCGTGCTGTTCCTCGTGGGCCAGGTGCTCGCGTGGGGTCAGGCGAACGCGAATGGCACGCTCGGTCCGAGCAGCCCGGCGTACAGCTTCTTCGTTCTACTGACCGCCGTCCACGGTTTGCATCTGGTCGGCGGCTTGCTCGTCCTCGGCAGGACGGGTGTGCACCTGTTCAGTGGCGCCGAACGCTCGAACGTCGCCGTGCGCGCACAGATCCGCCTCAGCGTGCAGCTCTGCACGACGTACTGGCATTGGTTGCTGTTGATCTGGCTTGGCCTGTTCGCGTTACTGCTCTCGACCTAGAAGGAGCCCTTCGCAATGGCGCATACAGAAGCTACCGCAGCGCACGCCGCCGACGAGGCGGCGTGGCAATCCATCGTCACCGACTGGTCCGCGGACAGGCAGACGTTCCGCGTGCCGTGGGGCAAGGCGATGATGTGGATCTTCCTGCTCTCCGACACGTTCATCTTCACTTGTTTCCTGACCGGCTACATGAACGTGCGCGTGTCCACGCCGGTGCCGTGGCCGAATCCGAGCGAGGTCTTCGGCCTCGAGGCGTTCGGCGTCAGCGTGCCGCTGCTGCTGATCGGCATCATGACGTTCGACCTCATCACGAGCAGCGGCACGATGGCGCTCGCCGTGAATTTCGGCTACCGGCGCGACCGCGGCCGCACCGCAGCGCTGATGTTCGTGACGGCCGCGTTCGGCGCGCTCTTCGTCGCCATGCAGGCGTTCGAATGGACGAAGCTGATCACCCAGGAAGGTGTGCGCCCGTGGGGCAATCCGATGGGCGCGTCGCAGTTCGGCGCCGCATTCTTCATGATCACGGGCTTCCACGGCCTGCACGTCTCGGCGGGCGTCGTGTATCTGTGCGTCGTGGCGTTCAAGGTGCTGCGCGGCGACTACGAGCAGAAGGGTTACGAGATCGTCGAGATCGCCGGTCTGTACTGGCACTTCGTCGACCTCGTGTGGGTATTCATCTTCGCGTTCTTCTATCTCTGGTAGGGGGCCACCGATGTCGACGGCTACCGGACAACAACATCCGCTGAAGATCTACTTCCTGGTATGGGGATTGCTGTTCCTGTTCAGCGCAGCCTCGTACGCAACGGACTTCCTGCAGCACGGCTACTTCCGCTGGGCGCTGATCCTGCTGTTCATGCTGCTGAAGGCAGGCTTCATCATCGCGATCTTCATGCACATGGCATGGGAGCGAAAGGCGCTGATCTGGGCCATCCTGGGGCCGCCGGTCGTGCTGCTCGTGCTGATCGGGCTCATGGTCGTGGAGGGCGACTACACGGAGCTCACGCGGCTCTCGTCGTTCTCCGCACCGATCGTTCCTGCCGGCCACGCCGCGGAAGAGGCGCGGCACTGAAACGCGGGCCATCGGCCCCCAGGAGCTCACGCGATGTGGATCTGGTTGCTCGGTGTCGTGATCTTCATTCTGATCTGGGGCAAGCTCTGGCGGGTCCTGCCGGCGGCGGCTTTCGGCGTGCTGATCGGGCTGCCGGTGGCCTGGATCGCCTCCCTGCTTCTGAACCCCTACGTGACAGGCATGAAAAACATACCCATTTGGCTGCCACCGCTACCGCTCGTGATCGTTGCGCTGACGCTGTTCGTGTTCGGCGTGATCGTCTGGTTCCGGGCCGACAGGCTCGGCCCGCCGCGACGCACCGAATCGCATGAGCACGAGCACGGTCATCACTGACCGTTGCCGCCGTCCTTCGCAGCCCGCGCGAGGCGCTTACTGAAGACGCGCATCTCGTTCGCGGCCTGCCGGTCGCCGCGCTTGTCGGCCACCTCGATGCCCCGCTCGTAGGCCGCTCGCGCCTCGGCGTTCTTGCCGGCGGCGGCCAGCGCCCGGCCGAGCGCCTTCCAGCCGGCCGAGTACTCGGGGTCGATGCGCACCGCGCCCTGCGCGTGCCGCACGGACGCCAGCGCATCGCCGGCTTCGAGGTAGCGAGACGCAAGCGCCAGTCGCAAGGTGGCGCTGTCCCCGCCCTTCGCGAGCAGCGCCTCGAGATTCGCAATCAGATCTGGGCCGGGCATAGTCCCCAACGATAGCACTTGGGCCCACGTTGCGGCGCGACGTTGCGAAGACCCGGTGCCGCACCGAAGATGGACTGAACCGCCCCACGCGTCAGAGTGCCGTCGTGGCTGCACCCGTCCTGTTCGATCTCGGCAATACGCTGGCCGCCTACTATCACCGCGGCGAATTCCGCCCGGTGCTCGCGCGCGCGGTAGCCGGCACCGCGGCCCGGCTGCGGGCGGCGGGCATTCCCACGGCGGCCGCGGATACCCTGCTGGCGCGCGCGCTGCGCGAGAACCGCGAGGCGCCCGATCACAGGTTCGCACCGCTGCGCGACCGCCTGGCCCGGATCTTCGACCTCCAGCCGGATGCCGTGGCAGGCTTCGGCGAGGAACTGTGCCGTGAGTTCCTCGGTCCGATCTTCGCCATGGGCCGCGTGTACGGCGACGTGCCTTCGCTGTTGACGACGCTGCGCGCACGCGGGCATCGCACCGCGATCGTCTCGAACACGCCGTGGGGCAGCCCGCCGGATCTGTGGCGCACCGAGCTCGAGCGTCTCGGACTGAGCAGGCTGGTAGACGCGGTCGTGCTCTGCGGCGACGTCGGCTGGCGCAAGCCCGCACCACCGATCTTCGAACGGGCGGCTGCAGCGGTCGGGGCACGCTGCGACGAATGCGTGTTCGTCGGTGACGATCCCGAGTGGGACGTCGCCGGCAGCACGGGAGTCGGCATGCGAGCGGTGCTGATCGACCGCGACAACCGGTTTCCGGTGCACACGGGCGCGCGGATCAGGAGCCTGGCCGAGCTGCCGCCGCTCCTGACCTGATACGCTCGCTCCATGCGGATCGAAACCTCGATGCTCATCGCGGCGCCGCCCGAACGCATCTGGCCCGCGCTCGCGAACGTGGCGGCGTGGCCGGACTGGCTGCCCACCGTCACACGCGTCGAGCCGCTGGACGGTGCGGAGCTCGCACCCGGC
Source organism: Gammaproteobacteria bacterium (assembly GCA_035548835.1). Classification (GTDB taxonomy): domain Bacteria; phylum Pseudomonadota; class Gammaproteobacteria; order Steroidobacterales; family Rariloculaceae; genus FEN-1219. The sequence continues at coordinate 102,042 of DASZSB010000155.1, forward strand.
CGCCGCTACCGCATCACGCAGCCGCGCTTGCAGACGGCCGTGTGGACCGTCACCGCGCTCGAAGCCGGGTCGGGCTTCGTCTGGGAGTCGCGCTCCCCCGGCATGCGCGTCGTGGGCGGGCATACGATAGAACGCACGTCCGGCGCGGAATCGCGCTTGACGCTCGGCATCGAATTCAAGGGCGTCGTGGGTGCAATCGTCGGGCGCGTGTACGCGAGCCTCACGCGCCGGTACATCGCCACCGAGGCCGCCGCCCTCAAGACACTGGCGGAGCGCGACACGTAGCGTGCGCGGAAGCGGCGGACTAGACGAACGTGCCGCCGACCTCGAACAGCCGCTCCACCTCGTCGATCTGCCGCCGGTCGGCGATGAACAGGATCACGTGGTCGTCGGCCTTGATCTCGGTGTCGTGGTGCGCCATCAGCACGTCGTCGCCGCGCACGATTGCGCTGATCGTGGCACCCCGAGGCAGCTGAATCTCCTCGATGCGCCTGCCCACCACGCGTGACTCGCGCGCCTCGCCGTGCGCGACGGCTTCGATTGCCTCGGCCGCGCCGCGGCGCAGCGAGTGCACCTTGACCACGTCGCCACGGCGCACGTGCGCCAGCAGGCTGCCGAGAGTGATCTGCTGGGGCGAGATCGCGATGTCGATGGTGCCCGACTCCACGAGCTCCGCATAGGCGGGCTTGTTGATCAGCGCCATGACCTTGCGCGCGCCGAGACGCTTCGCGAGCATGGCCGACAGGATGTTCGCTTCCTCGGCGTTGGTGACAGCCACGAACACGTCCGTGCTGTCGATGTTCTCCTCGAGCAGAAGCTCCTCGTCGGCGGAATCGCCGTGCAGCACGACCGCGCGGGCGAGCTCGTCGGAGATACGGCGCGCGCGCTGCCAGTCACGCTCGATGATCTTGACCTGGCAGCTGCCTTCGATCGCGCGCGCGAGATCGAGGCCGATGTTGCCACCGCCCGCAATCACGACCCTGCGGATCGGACTGTCGAGCTTGCGCATTTCGCGCAGCACCGTGCGCGTGTCCTTCAGCGCCGCGATGAAGAAGACCTCGTCGCCTTCCTCGACCACCGTATCGCCGTCGGGCAGGATGCCGCGCCCGCCGCGGTAGATCGCGACCACGCGGCACTCGACGTTCGGGATGTGCTTCGAGAGATCGCGCAGCGGATGTCCGACGAGTGCGCCCTCGCGGTTGGCCCGGGTCGCCACGAGCCGCAGCTTGCCGTCCGCGAAGTCCAGCACCTGCAGGGCGCCGGGATTGCGGATCAGCTGCTCGATGTAGTTCGTGACCAGCGACGCCGGGCTGATCGCGACGTCGACCGGAATGCCATCGGGGCCGAACAGGGCCTCGCGCGCCGTCAGGGCGCGGGCCCGAATCCGGGCGATGCGCGTCGGCGTGCGGAACAACGTGAACGCGATCTGGCACGCGAGCATGTTGATCTCGTCGCTGCTGGTGAGCGCGATCAGGATGTCGGCCTCGCGCGCTCCGGCACGCTCGAGCACGTCCGGATACGAGGCGTTGCCGACGACCGTGCGCACGTCGAGCCGGTCCTGCAGCTCGCGCAGCACGTCGGTGTTGCGGTCGACGATCGTGACTTCGTTCGCTTCCTCGCGCGCGAGGCTGAACGCGGCGGTGCTGCCGACCTGACCGGCGCCGAGAATCAGGATCTTCATCGCCCGGACGCCCGCGGCGAGGGTAAGGCGCTTCCGTGTTCGTGCGGC
>DASZSB010000156.1:0-10141 GCA_035548835.1 Gammaproteobacteria bacterium
CGCCGGCCCGAAGATCCGACGGACGCGTGGCTCCCAAGGCACTGGAGAAGGTATCCGTAAGTGCCTACGCCAAAAGATAGACTTAGGGAAGTTGGTCGGGGCGACAGGATTTGAACCTGCGACCCCTTGCACCCCATGCAAGTGCGCTACCAGGCTGCGCCACGCCCCGACCGAGGCGGCAAGTGTAGCGGCAAAGGGTGGCCGCGGGTACCCGTTCGACCTGATCCGGAAGCGAATCAGCGGCGCAGCAACTTGAGAACGTCTTCGAGCTCCGCGCGCACCTGCCGGATGATCTGCTGGCTCTGGCTGGTATCGCTGCGTGCTTCGTCGCCCATCAGCCGCTGGCGCGCGCCGCCGATCGTGAAGCCCTCTTCGTAGAGCAGGCTGCGGATCTGGCGGATGACGAGCACGTCCTGGCGCTGATAGTAGCGGCGGTTGCCACGCCGTTTGACGGGCTTCAGCTGCGGGAACTCCTGCTCCCAATAGCGCAGCACGTGCGGCTTGACCCCGCAGAGCTCGCTGACTTCGCCGATCGTGAAATAGCGTTTTCCCGGAATCGGCGGGAGTTCGGAATTATTCCCTGGTTCCAGCATAGGCTTCGACTCGCGCTTTTAGTTTTTGGCCGGGGCGGAACGTCACGACGCGGCGAGCGGTGATTGGAATCTCCTCCCCCGTCTTCGGATTTCGTCCCGGTCGTTTGTTTTTGTCACGCAAATCGAAGTTTCCGAAACCGGAAAGCTTGACTTGTTCACCCACTGCGAGCGCGGCTCTGAGGTCTTCGAAGAACGAGTCGACGAGCTCCCGGGCCTCGCGTTTGTTCAGACCAAGCTCGTTGAACAACGACTCGGCCATGTCCGCTTTCGTCAGTGCCATTTTCGTGGTTCGGCGTCCGATGACTGTTAGGTTCTTATTGTGGCCCCGAGCTCACGCTCCAGCCGGAGCATGACGGCGCGCAGTGTTCTATCGGCGTCTTCGTCAGTAAGCGTGCGTGAGACGTCCTGCAAAATCAAGCCTAACGCGATGCTTTTTCGTCTTGTGTCTACGCCCTTGCCGCGGTATACGTCGAAAATCACGAGATTCTGTAACCAACTCCCCGCCGCGGTTTCCACCGTGCGCCGCAGTGATTCCGCCGACACGGTTTCATCGACGACCACCGCGAGGTCGCGCCGGATCGATGGGAACCTCGAGTAGTGCCGGAACGCGGGCACCCGCGCACCGAAAGCGGCATCGAGTCGCAATGCGAACAGCACTCCGTTGCGCTTCTTGTCCAATCGCGGTTGCAGGTCGGGATGCAACGTGCCGATCCAGCCGACGGTGCGCTCGCCGAGCGCGATCCGCGCGGTGCGGCCCGGACATAATGCGGGATGTGTCGCCGCTTCGAAGCGAAACTCGGGGCCGCGTCCGGTCGCCCGCAGCATCGCTTCGATGTCCCCTTTGACGTCGAAGAAGTCGACCTCCGGGGCGGCGCCGTCCCAATGCTCCGGCGTCCGGCCACCGACCGCGAGCCCGGCTACGACCGTGGTCTGCGCGACGCCGGCGCCGTGCGCCTCGAACTGTGGCCCGATCTCGAAGAGCTTCAGCCGCTGGCGCTGGTGGCTCAGGTTCAAACGGGCCGCGGCGATCAATCCCGGCCACAGCGAGCGCCGCAGCACGGCCAGGTCGCTCGCGATCGGGTTGGCGAGCGCGACCGGCTCGCTTCCGGGGTTCACGGCTGCCTCGAATTCGGCGTCGATGAAGCTGTAGGTGATGGCTTCCGTGTATCCGCGCGCGACGAGCAGGTCCGCGATGCGCTCGGCCGGGACGCTGTGCTCCGTGGCCGTCCCGAGTCGCTCCGTCGTGGCCGCAGGCGTCACCGGGACCCGGTCATAGCCGACCGTTCGCCCGACTTCCTCGACCAGGTCCTCCTCGATCGCCACGTCGAACCGGAACGGAGGCGGCGTGACCCGCCAGCCGTCGTGCTGCGCGGTCAGACGCATGCCGAGGCGTGTCAGCAGATCCGCCACCTCGGCGTCCGCCACCTCCATGCCGAGCAGGGAGCGCAGACGCTGGCGGCGTAGCACCACGTCGGCGCGTGCCGGCAGCTCGGCCGTGCGCTCGGCCACCGTCAGTGGGCCGGGTTGTCCGCCGCAGATCGCGAGCAGCAATTCGGTCGCACGCTCGATGCCGCGCTGTTGCGCCGACGGATCGACGCCGCGCTCGAATCGCAGCGACGCGTCCGTGTGCATGCCGTAGCGGCGCGCGCGGCCGGCGATCGCGTGCGGCGCGAAGAACGCCGACTCGAGAAACACGTCGGTCGTGGCTTCGCCGACGGCCGTGGACTGCCCACCCATGATGCCGGCGAGCCCCACGGCGCCGCGGCCGTCGGCAATCACGAGGACGTCCGGCGCGAGCTCGATGGTCTTGCCGTCGAGCAGTGTGAGCTGCTCGCCGGCGTTGCCGAACCGGGCGCGGATTCCCTTGTCGAGCTTCTGCAGGTCGTAGGCGTGCAGCGGCTGGCCGAGCTCGAGCATCACGTAGTTCGTGACGTCGACGATCGGCTGGATCGGCCGCAGGCCGGCGCGTCGCAGGCGCTCGCGCATCCAGAGCGGCGTCCTGGCGCTCGACGACAGGCCGCGTACCACGCGGCCGACGAAGCGCGGGCAGCTGGCCCCCGCCTGCAGCTCTACCGGTAGGCGGTCGTCGATGCGTTGCGCGTGCGCTGGCGGTGCCGGCTCGCGGAGCGCCAACCCACGCTTTGCGGCGAGCTCGCGCGCGATGCCGAGCACGCTGAAGCAGTCGCCGCGATTCGGCGTCACGTTGATTTCGAAGCTGGCGTCCGCGAGCCGCAGGTGGTCGACGATCGACGTGCCCACCGGCGCGTCGGCGTCGAGCAGCAGCAGTCCCGCGCTATCGTCGACCAGGTCGAGCTCCTTGGCGGAGCACAGCATGCCGTTCGACTTGACGCCGCGCAGTTCGGCCGCGCCAATCGCCTTGCCGCCCGGCAGCTTCGCGCCGACGCGCGCGAACGGCGCCTTGATGCCGGCGGCCACGTTCGGTGCGCCGCACACGACCTGATGCTGTCCCGTGCCGTCGGCCACGATGCACACGGACAGACGGTCGGCGTTCGGGTGCCGCGCGACACTCAGGACTTCGGCGACGACCACGCCGTCGAGCGCCGCGTTGCTCGCCTCCACGCCTTCGACCTCGAGGCCCGCCGTCGTCAGATCGGCCGCAATGCGGCCGGTGTCGGCGTCGAGGTCGACGAAGTCACGCAGCCAGTCGAGATTCACGCGCATGCGCCGGCCTCAGTCGAACTGCTCGAGGAAGCGCAGATCGTTCTCGAAGAACGAGCGCAGATCGTCCACGCCGTAGCGCAGCATCGTGAGGCGTTCGACTCCCATGCCGAAGGCGTAGCCGCTGAACTGCGCCGGATCGACGCCGGCGTTGCGCAGCACGTTCGGATGCACCATGCCGCAGCCGAGTATCTCGAGCCAGCGGCCCGACTCCGACCATACGTCCACTTCCGCCGACGGCTCCGTGAACGGAAAGTACGACGGCCGAAAGCGCAGCTGGACCTCGCGCTCGAAGAACTTCGAGACGAAGTCGTAGAGCATCGACTTCAGGTTCGCGAAGCTCACGTCACGATCGATGACCAGCCCTTCGACCTGCGTGAACATCGGCGTGTGCGTGAGATCCGAGTCGCGTCGGTAGACGCGCCCCGGCGCGATCAGCCGGATCGGTGCGCCGTGCTCGCGCAGCGCGCGAATCTGCACCGGCGACGTGTGCGTGCGCAGCAGCAACCCCGAGCGCAGGTAGAACGTGTCGTGCATCGCCCGCGCCGGATGGTCCTCGGGGATGTTCAACGCGGTGAAATTGTGGAAGTCGTCCTCGACCTCGGGGCCCGTGTGCACGTCGAATCCGGCGTGAGCCAGGATTGCGATCATGCGCCGCAACGTGCGCGTGACGGGATGCAGACGCCCCGGCGTCTCGCCGCGGCCGGGCAGCGTCACGTCGATCGCGTTCGCGGCCAGCTGCGCCGCGACGCGCTGTGCTTCGAGCGCGGCACGCCGCGCTTCGATGGCGGTCTCGAGCGCGGCTTTCGCCGTGTTGATGGCTTTGCCTGCCGCCGGGATCTGGTCCGGCGGCAGCTTGCCGAGCTCGCGAAGCTCGGCGGTGAACAGCCCCTTCTTGCCGAGGAACTGCACGCGCACGGCGTCGAGCGCTGCCAAGTCCTCGGCTGCGCTGACAGCCGCTTCGGCCTGGCCCAGCAGGTCCGCGACGCCGGTCACCGCTCGTTACCTTTCGCCGAGGTTCTTCAGGCGCCTGCGAGGGCCTCTTTCGCTGCAGCAACGAGTGCGGCGAAACCTTCCTGGTCGTGCACCGCGATGTCGGCGAGGACCTTGCGATCCACCTCGATGTTCGCGAGCGAAAGTCCATTCATCAGGCGGCTGTACGACAGGCCGCTCGCGCGGGCTGCCGCGTTGATGCGCGTGATCCACAGCGCGCGAAACTCGCGCTTGCGCACCCGCCGGTCCCGGAACGCGTACTGCCCCGCCTTGATGACGGCCTGCTTGGCGGCACGGAAGACCTTGCGCCGCGCGTTGTAGTAACCCTTGGCCTGGGTCAGGACCTTCTTGTGCCGTGCCCGGGCCGTGACGCCACGTTTTACTCTGGCCATTTACGTCTCCTTACGCGTACGGCATCTGCTGATGCAGGCCGTCGACGTCGGACTCGTGGACCTGCATCGGTCGCCCGAGCTGGCGTTTTCGCTTCGCGGACTTCTTGGTCAGGATGTGGCGCATGTGGGAATGACCGGACTTGAATCCGCCATTACCCTTCGCGCGAAAGCGCTTCGCAGCGCCGCGCTTAGTCTTCAGCTTCGGCATGTCGTTCTCCTCGATGTTTAGCCCGTTCCAGTGTTGCCTCGACTGGGCGGGCGGCCTGTGCCCGAGGCGCGATTGCGCACCGGGCACCTGCACTTGTCTGGTTGTATCGTGCCGGTGAGGTCTAGCGCTTGCGCGGACCGATCACCATCACCATCTGCCGCCCTTCCATGAGCGGCTGCTGTTCCACTGAGCCGACCTCTTCCAAGTCCTGCTGCACACGCTTCAGCAGGGCGGCGCCGATTTCCTGGTGGACCATCTCGCGTCCGCGGAACCTCAGCGTGACCTTGGCCTTGTCGCCGTTGGTCAGGAACTTGATGAGGTTGCGAAGCTTGACCTGGTAGTCACCCTCTTCGGTGCCCGGCCGGAATTTCACTTCCTTGACCTGGATCTGCTTCTGCTTGCGCCGTGCCGACTGAGCCTTCTTGTTCTGCTCGAACACGAACTTGCCGTAGTCCATGATCCTGCAGACGGGGGGCTCCGCGCCGGGGGCAACTTCCACCAGATCCAGTCCGGAGCTCTCGGCGCTGCGTAGCGCCTCCTGCACCGGCATGATTCCGACCTGCTCACCGTTCGGACCGATGACGCGAACCTGCGGCGAATTGATCTCCGCGTTGCGTCTTACGCGCTTACCTTGGACGATTCGTAGCTCCTCGATGCCGGCTCAAAAACATCGGCCGCGGCGTGCGGAGTCTGCAGCTCTGAAGACTGCTGACACGCTCGCCAACGGCCGGGCTATGTCGAAACTGTTCGGGGACCCAGCATCAGCGCCCACCGAACGATCGCGCATTGTACGGGGACGTATCGGGCCGCACAAGGCGCGCGGGCATCCAAAGGCCTTTAATTTCAGGTAGTTCGAGCCCCGGTAAGCGGGCCTGCAGCGGCAGCTCGTACAGCGACCGCAGCTGGGCCAGGTCGCCCGCGGAAATGCCGGCCATTTTGGCGATGTCGGCGCGTTTCTCGAGCTGGCGCCGGTAGCGCCCGAAGAACTCCGGGATGTCGCCCCCGAAGCCGAAGAAATACATCACGTCCTCGAAACGGTCCGTATGGCGCAGGCCGAGAGCGTGTCCGAGCTCGTGCACGCACGTGAGGTAGACGATGGTGTCGCGGAAGAGCGCGTCATCCGCGGCGCGTTGCGCGATCTCGGGGCCGAAGGCGTTGGTGTCCGGCCGCACGAAGACGGCCGCGCCGCGTTTGTCGCCGATCTCGAGCGGCACCATTTCGCCATACTGGCCGCCGCCCGGTGGTGCCCAGTAGAGGCGTACGAGCGCGTCCTCCGGGCGCCTGGCGGGGACGAACGTCAGCGCGCCGCGGGTGGCCCGCTCCCAGGCCCGCAGGGCCCAGAGCGCCAGGTCGGCATCGCTGCTGTGGTAGCTCGACGCAGGGTCCGCCGGCGCGATGTAGTAAGCCACGCGACCATCGGCCGCCAGCGGGCCCAGGGGCCCAAGCTCCTGGGCGCCGGCAGCCCCGCTCGCGGAGCCTGCAACGGCGACCACGGCGGTCAGCAGACACGCGAGCACCTGCTGCCAGCGGGCGGGTGTGCGCGGCAAGTCCGGGCCCTCCTCTATACCTTCGACGCAAAGTTGGCGCGCGAGCACACCTGGACGAAACCGGCGCGGCGAATGTTCGCGAGCGACGGATTCGGCTCGTCGGCGACGCTCTCGCCCGTTTCCGTGGCGACGACGGTGCAGCCGGCCTGCGCGGCCGCCGCAACGCGTGCCGCGAGCAGCGCCGTCTGGGCGCCGCGCCTGCGGTAGTCCGGCAACGTGGCGCCGATGCCGAGCCAGCCGGTCCCGTCACGGATGAACACCGAGCCGGTTGCGACGATGCGCCCATCGGCCTCGGCGACGAGCACGCTCCATCCCCTGCGGCCGATCAGGCTGGCGAACCACTCGCCGAGCGAGGGCGGCATGCCGAACGCGGTGACGGCGGTGTGTGCGACCGCGGGGGCATCGGCGGCCGCGGCGGCGCGGACCGCCGGCAGGTGTCTCGGGAGCTCGGCTGCCGGGGCCGGCGTGCGCAGGAACTTCACCCACGCGCGTCGCGCCGGCGGCCTGAGCCCGCGCGCCTCGATCCAGTCCTTGAGCTCCGTGGGGCGTGCGGACGGCGTCAGATGCAGCCAGAAATCGGCGACTCCGGCACCGCGGAACAGGTCGAGCACCGCGTCGAGCTCACGCCGCGTGGCCGGCACACGGCCGCCGAGTCCGATCACGCGGTTGAAGTAGCTGACCGGGATTCGCGGTGCGAGCAGCGCCGTGGCAGGGCCGACCCGTTCGCAGCGCAGCCCGAGCGCCGGAGGCGCGGCCGCATACATGTCCGCGTAGGCGCCCGCCTCGATGTCGTCGGCCAGATGGATCGCATCGTTCGATGTGAATTCCACGACGGTCGACCCCTCTCGTGGGCTCCGCTGGCGAGGCCGTGGAGCGAAATTGGTAGGCGCGAGTGGGATCGAACCACCGACCCCCACCATGTCAAGGTGGTGCTCTACCACTGAGCTACGCGCCTAGAGGGCCGCCACGATACCTACTTCCGGCATCGTTTCTCAAGGGGTTTGGCAACGAGCCGTCTTTCGCTCACGCGGGTTCGGCGGCTCGTGGCGCCAGCCCGACGCTGCGCTGCCGCAGGTCGTTGATCTCGTCGCGCAGTTGCGCGGCCTGCTCGAACTCGAGATCGCGGGCGTGCTGGTACATCTTCTTCTCTAGCTGCTGGACGCGCGCCAGGATCTGCTCCGGCGACAGGCGCTCGTAGCGCACCTGCTCGTCGCGCCCGCGGCGCCGGCGCTCGCCCTTGCCGGCACGCGGCGCGGCGCGCGCGCCTTCCATGACGTCCTGCACGGCTTTGACGATCGTGCGTGGCTCGATGCCGTGCGCGCGGTTGAACTCGATCTGCTTCGCGCGGCGCCGATTCGTCTCCTCGATCGCGCGCTGCATCGAGCCCGTGGTGTGGTCGGCGTACAGGATCGCTTTGCCGCGGACGTTGCGCGCGGCCCGGCCGATCGTCTGGATCAGCGAGCCTTCGGAGCGCAGGAAGCCCTCCTTGTCGGCGTCGAAGATGGCCACGAGCGAGACCTCGGGGAGGTCGAGGCCTTCGCGCAGCAGGTTGATGCCGACCAGCACGTCGAACTCGCCGAGCCGCAGGTCGCGCACGATCTCCATGCGCTCGACCGTCTCGACGTCCGCGTGCAGGTAGCGCACGCGCACGCCGTGTTCCTGCAGGTAGTCGGTCAGATCCTCGGCCATGCGCTTCGTGAGCGTCGTGATCAGCACGCGCTCGTTCAGCGCGGCGCGGGCGTTGATCTCCGACAGCACGTCGTCCACCTGCGTGCCGGCCGGGCGCACCTCGATCTCGGGATCGATCAGGCCCGTCGGGCGCACGACCTGCTCCACCGTCTGGTCCGAGTGCGCGTACTCGTAGGGGCCCGGCGTCGCCGAGACGAAGATCGTCTGTGGCGCGATGTGCTCGTACTCCTCGAACGACAGCGGCCGGTTGTCGAGTGCGGACGGCAGCCGGAACCCGTACTCGACCAGTGTCTCCTTGCGCGAGCGGTCGCCCTTGTACATGCCGCCGATCTGCGGGATCGTCACGTGGCTCTCGTCGACGAACAGCAGAGCGTCGTGTGGCAGGTAGTCGAACAGACAGGGCGGCGGCTCCCCTGCGCTGCGGCCGGAAAGATACCGCGAGTAGTTCTCGATGCCGTTGCAGTAGCCGACCTCGAGGATCATCTCGAGATCGAAGCGCGTGCGCTGCTCGAGCCGCTGCGCTTCCACGAGCTTGTGTGCGTCTCTGAGGCGCTTCAGCTGATCCGCCAGATCGGCGCGGATCTGATCGACCGCGGCCAGCAGCGTCTCGCGCGGCGTCACGTAGTGCGTCTTCGGGTAGATCGTCGTGCGCGGAATCTTCTGCGTGACCTCCCCCGTCAGCGGGTCGAACAGGCTGATCTGCTCGATCTCGTCGTCGAACAGCTCGACGCGCACGGCTTCCTTCTCCGACTCCGCCGGGAAGATGTCGATCACATCGCCGCGCACGCGATACGTGCCGCGGCTCAGATCGAGCGGATTGCGCGCGTACTGCAGCTCCGTCAGGCGGCGCAGCAACGTGCGCTGGTCGATCTTCGAGCCGCGGGCCAGGTGCAGCACCATGCCGTGGTACGCCGCGGGATCGCCGAGGCCGTAGATCGCGGATACCGTGGCGACGATCACGACGTCGCGGCGCTCGAGCAGCGCCTTCGTCGCCGACAAGCGCATCTGCTCGATGTGGTTGTTGATCGACGCGTCCTTCTCGATGTACGTGTCGCTCGAGGGCACGTACGCCTCGGGCTGGTAATAGTCGTAGTACGAGACGAAATACTCGACCGCGTTGTGCGGAAAGAACTCGCGCATTTCGCCATAGAGCTGCGCGGCCAGCGTCTTGTTGTGGGCGAGGATCAGCGACGGACGCTGCAGCGTGTTCACCACATTCGCCATCGTGAACGTCTTGCCGGAACCGGTGACGCCGAGCAGGATCTGCTTGGCGAGGCCGTTGCGCGCACCCTCGACCAGCTGCGCGATCGCCTGCGGCTGATCGCCCGCGGGCGGGTAGTCGGCGACGAGCTCGAAGGGTCGGTCGGTCATCGGTGGTGGCGGCGCCGGTTGGCGGAGTATGGCGCTCATCTTAAGATAGTCGGGCTCGTCCCGAGAAAGGGTCCCCGCCTTTGGCCATTCGCCTCGCGCGCCGCCTGCAGCGCATCCAGCCTTCCGCGACCGTCAGCATGACTGCACGCGCCGGTCGCCTCAAGGAGGCGGGTCGCGACATGATCGTGCTCAGCGTGGGCGAACCCGACTTCCCGACGCCGGAACACATCAAGGCCGCGGCGCGCGAGGCGCTCGCGCGCAACGACACGAAGTACACCGCCGTCGACGGCTCGCGCGCGCTGAAGGAAGCGGTCGTGACCAAGTTTCAGCGCGACAACGGCCTGCGCTACACGCCCGAGCAGGTGCTGATCTCGAGCGGCGCCAAGCAGTCCTGCTACAACGCCTGCCTCGCGCTGCTCGATCCCGGCGACGAGGCCATTGTGCCCGGGCCCTATTGGGTGTCGTATCCCGACATGGTGCGACTCGCGGATGCGGAAGCGATCATCGTGGAAAGCACCGCGAGCCGGGGCTTCAAGATCGACGCCGCGCAGCTCGAGGCCGCGCTCACGCCGCGCACGCGGCTCGTGATCCTGAACAGCCCGTGCAACCCCACCGGCGCCGTCTACACGCGCGCCGAGCTGGCCGCGCTCGGCGCGGTGCTGCGCCGGC
>DASZSB010000157.1:0-4666 GCA_035548835.1 Gammaproteobacteria bacterium
GCCGCCGCAACGCCCCACGACGAAGCGGCCATTCGACGTCGAGTACTCCGGCGTGCGCTACTCCGTCGAGCCGCAGTTCGAGTACGAACTCGACGGCCTGGTGGTGTCGTACCGCCAGCACGACGGCCAGAGCCTCATGCACCGGCTCTCGAACGATCACCTGAACATGGCGGATCTGTGCGTCGTGTGGGGCGGCACGGCCGCGAGCCCGCACCTTGGCGAGATTTCGTTCTGGAACGGCATCTTCACCTGCAACTTCGAGACACGGAGCCGCGAGGCCTGGGACAGCATTCGCCTGAACGAGATCGCGAACAATCACCTGCTCTCGGCCGACGACGCGATCCGCCGTGAAGTGGGCCGCGTGAAGGTCGGCGACCAGATCCACGTCCGCGGCTGGCTCGCGAGCTACGGCAGCGGCGGCCACAAGCGCGGCACGAGCATCACGCGCGACGACACCGGGGACGGCGCCTGCGAGACGATTTTCGTCCAGGATTTCGAGATCCTGCAGTCCACGTTCGGCCCGTGGCGAATCGCGATGTACGTCTCGCTCGCCGCGCTGCTGCTGTCGACGTGGCTGCACTTCCGGCTGCCATACCGGCCGTACGCCTAGACGCGCGCTCGCCGTCAGAATTCATCAGAATCGAGCGTCGCGCCGTCACGATTCGTCGCCGCGCCGCCCGCACCACGGCGTGAAATCTCCCCACGGCCAAGCGCCGTGGAGATCGCCGCCATGCGCCGATGGAAGTTCCTGCTGATCGATCGGGTGCCACGCGAGGTGCGCGAGGCGCTCGAGGACTGGGCCGGCATCCTGTTCGCGATCGGCATTGCGCTGCTGCTGCTCGCGACGCTGCAGGCTCAGCTCGCGCGCGCGGACGAAGTCGCAGGGAGCATCGGCGCCCGTCAGCCTTTGGTGTCGCCGCGCGTCCCGCTGGACCGCGATCTCGTCATCGCCCCGCGGCCGCTCGTCGGCTCCTCACCGGCCGTCGCGGCGCCCACGGCGACGCGCGGTGACACCACCCATGCCGCACGACAGGGAGGTACGCCCCCATGAGACGGCCGTTCCGCGATGAGTTCGGTATCACGCTGACGTTGCCGCTCGGTATCGAACGGCGCGAGAGAGCGCGCAGGCAACGATTGCGGCGCGCGGTGGTCGCGGCACTGCTGCTGCTCGGCGCGTTGCTGCTCGCGATGGGCCTGTACCGGCCGGCCAGGGCCGCGCCGGCTCAGTCGGCCAGCGCCTCGCGCAGCACGCTGGAATCGATCAGCGCGGCCAGCTCGGAACGCGAGCGTGCCGCGCGGCCGCGCTCGCTCGCGAGGTAGACGTCCTCCTCGACCAGCACGTCGAGCAGATCCGGCACCAGGGCGCCGGGATAGCCCTCGTGGTGCCACACCTTCTCGATCAGCGCGGCGTCATAGCCGGTGGCCCGCGCCACGAGCGGCCACACGACCTGCGGCCGCTCGCGGATCTGCGCCGACGCGCGCAGCAGCGCACGCACGAACGCGACGATCTGCTGGCGTCTGGTGGGATCCAAGAGATTCGCCTCAATGCTGATCAGGCTGAACAGCTCGCGGTAAACGGTTCGGCCCTGCACCTGCTGGAACTCAATGGAGTCGGTGCCGATGGCGTCCGCGGCGCGCTGGACCTCGGGCTCCCAGATCGTCACGGCGTCGATTTGGCGATTCGCAAGCGCCGCTGGCATCTTCGACAAGGGACTCAGTGGCACGACGGTGACATCGTCGACAGATAAACCGACATTGCCGAGCATCTTGTGCAAGTAGTAGCCGGACGACGTCGTGGCAATCGTCGCTATTTTCTTACCTCGGAGGTCCTGCAGTGAACTGATCCCGGCAGAACGGCGCGCCACGATCCGATAGAAGCCTTCCGACACGGTCAGGATGATGCGCAGATCCGGGTGATCGATGGATTGGCGCAACACCTGCGTCTCAGCGTTCGTCGCAACGTCAGCGATATCCGCGCCCGTCGGCGAATAGAGGTTCGGGATGCCGCCGTTCGTGACCGTGACGACGTTCGACCCCAGCTGGTCTGCAACCAGCAGCACCGGCGCGAGCTCGATCGTGGTGGTGTTGCCGAACACGCGCAGCGCCTGCGCGTGCGCAGCACCGTTCGCGGCCGCCGCCAGCGCGCCGGCCAGGAACACGAGATGACGCACGCTCAGAATCCCCCGCCCGTCTTGAATCCGCCGCCGCCCCCGCCGAAGCCACCGCCGGAGCGGAAACCCCCGCCGCCGAAGCCACCGCCGCCTCCAAAACCGCCGCCCCCGAAGCCGCCGCCTCCACCACCCCAACCGCCGCCCGGCCAGCCGCCCCAAGGCCCGCGCGGGCCGCGCGGCCCGCGGCGCAGCCGGTTGCTGCCGAACATGGGGTCCGCGCCGAGATTGCGATGCCGCTGCTGCTTCGTCAGCGCGTCCCACAGGTCCGGCACGCCGAGCGCGCCGGCCAGCAGCTGGTTCAGCAGCGTGGCGATCAGCGTGCTGTTCATGAACTCCGACGTCACGGCGTCGAAACGCGCTTCCTTGAAGCGATTGCGCACGTCCTCGAGCTTCGCCACGCGATCGCGCTGCGACTCGTGCAGGTTGCGGTAGCGCGTGGCGGCGTCCTCCGCGCGCGGCAGATCCGCGCGGATCACGGTCAGCTCGTCGACGGCCGCGTCGTCCTCGGGATTCGGCGTGCGCGACGCGCGTTCGCGCAGCGTGCGCATCCGCTCCTTGCGGAACGTGTCGGAGAGCAGCTGCGTGGCCTTGCGGGACAGATCGTCCTGCCCCGAGGAGAACGCGGCGCGCTTCTCGATGAGCGCGGCGATCTCGGCTTCCTTTGCGCCGATCGTGCGATCGACTTCCGCCAGCGCCTCTTCTTCCTTCGCGAGCGCGGCGGCGCGCTCGGGCACGCCCGCCGCCGCCGCCGCGGCCGTCTCGAGCTCGCGAACCGCGGCCACGTCCGCCTCGGCCGCCGCCCGCATGCGCTTCGCGTGCTCGTCGAAGCGCGACGGCAGCTCGCTCAGCATCCAGTAGTCCTGGCGCAGCGGCTCGAAATCGACGACACGCGCAACCCACTTGTCGAGCAGTCGCGCGAACGGAGCCGCGGCGTAGCGCCCGGTGCCGTACCCGCGCGCCCACAGATACATGAACAGCGGATCGGCTTCGTACGGCCGGCCCTTCTGCGTGCGATCCGTATGCGCGGCCGCAGCCTTCTGCTCCGCGAGCGCGGCCATGGCGTCGGCTGCCTTGGCCGCATCGAGCCGGGCGCGATAGGCCGCGTCGGCTGCGAGCTTCTGCTGCGCCTCTGCCTGCGCCGCGTCCACGTCCTTCGCTGCCGCGTCGACGACGGCTTGCTGCGCAGTGCGGCGCGTGCCGAGCTCCGCGAGCCCCTGCTGCGCCGCCGTGATCTCGGTGCCGAGCGCGGCCTGCGCATCGCCGCGCTGCGCGAGCAAGGCCTGCACCTGTTTGCCCGTGTCGTCGAGCGCTTCCAGCAGCTCGCCGCGCTCGATCTCCTGCACGCGGGCGCGCGCCAGCACGCCGAGCACGCCGAGCTCGCGCTGGCGCAGGTTCTCGAGCTGCGCCGTCGACCTCTGCAGCGCCGCGTCCACCTTCTCGAGGTCCGTGCGCGTGTCGCCGAGCAGCTTCTCGATCAACGCGAGCAGATCGCTTCCGCTCACCATGTCGTTACCACCTGGCCCTTACCATTTCGTGATGGCGGCGCCCGTGGTCGCCACCGAGTATTCGGGATTCAACATGCCGCGGCGCTTCGCGCCGACCACGTCCTGCTCGATGATGCCGTCGTCGCGCTGATCCGCGGCCACGCGGTTGAACGTGGCCTCGTCCACACGCAGGCCCCACTCCCGCACGGGCGCGGTGCTGCCGCTCTCCTCGTTGCGGATCGGCAGCGTCAGGCGCTCGCCGCCCGGCGTCACGGCCTCGACGATCAGGTAGTAGTTGCGCGCGCGCGGATTGTTCTCCGGCACGCGCCACACGCCGCTGCGCTCGCCGCGGCGCTGCACGACCTTGAGCTCGTACTGCTCGTTGAGCCGCGCGTCGAGCGCGCGCAGCGCGCCGACCGCGGCGCCGGCCATGCCGAGATCGCGATGCGCGAGCTGCACCTTGCCGTCGTCGAGCAGACGCTGCGCTTCCGTCACGGCCGCGGGGTCCTGCGTCTCCGCCATGACCGTCTGATAGGCGGCCTTGAGCTCGCCCGGCAGCTGGGCTTCCGCGCGCAGCTGCGGCCCGCGGATGGCGAACTGGAACGCCGCCGCGCCGACGACCGCGATGGCCACGGCCGCCGTGACCCACTTGCCCCATCGCCCGCGCGTGACGTACAGCATCGCGAGCGAGCGCGAGAAGCTCGGGGTCGGGCCCTTGTAGACGAAGCGCTCTTCCTGAAGGGCCGCGACGCCCTGCTTCAGCACGTCGTCGCTGACCTCGATGCCCTGCGCCGTGTAGATCTCACGCAGCCGCGCCAGCAGCCGCTGCTCGCGATCGTCCGCCTCGACCTCGCGCGCCAGCATCAGCTCCTTGTGGCGCAGCGTATCGACGACGTCCATCGCGAGCATCAGCTCGTCGAGCGGCGCCGGTTCTTTGACGACTACCTCGTTCATCTTGCGTCGGAGAGGGAGCCAGGTCCTGAGGGGCTCTCGCGGGACACGCCGGAAATG
>DASZSB010000158.1:0-35554 GCA_035548835.1 Gammaproteobacteria bacterium
CAACGAGTTGGAGCGAGCGCGGGATGGCTAAATCGATTCTCGGGATGCGTGGGCTGCGCGCCGCCCGACCCGAGCGTCATACCCCCACCGGAGTCGCCCAGGTGCTGCGCGGGCCGACAAGTGATCGCATGCGAAGTGACGTATAACGACCAAATGCAGCGAGCGCGCATCCTGGCAGTGAGGCTCGGCACGCCACGTCTTGGCGTGGAGGCTGCACGGGCGCGCCTCGATTGGGAGGTCACGCACGTAAACTACCTGCGCGCTGAAGGCGCGTTGTTCGTCTGTCTCGGAGGCCTCATTACGGTCTGCGACTCGCCCCAGTCGACCGTCTCCACACGTTCCGGCGGCGCCACGCCGGGAGAGCGTTCATGATCGACACCGTGATTACCGACTTGGCAACCCTCGTGGCATCGAATCCGTTAGAGTGTTCACGCCGGTGACGACGATCCGCATTGCCGAGTCCGACGAGGACCTGCGCCGCGTGAGCGCGGTGCTGCTGCAGCTGAGGCCCGCGTTCGACCGTGACTCGCTCGTGGAGAGGATCAAGGAGCAGATGGGCTCCGGTTACCGCGTCGCGTTCGAGGAATCGGCGGGTGAAGTCCTCTGTGTCGCGGGTTTCGTCGTGGGCCGGAAGCTGGCCTGGGGCAAGCACGTGTACGTCGACGATCTCGTCACGGCGGACACTCGGCGGTCCCAGGGTGCCGGTGCACGGATGATGGAATGGCTGAAGCGTTTCGCCCGCGAGCAGGGTTGCAGCCAGCTGCACCTCGATTCCGGCGTGCAGCGTTTCGGGGCACACCGCTTCTACCTCCGGGAAGGCTTCGACATTACGAGCCATCACTTCGCCGTCACGGACCTTGGGGCAGAGCAATGACCGCACGCGCCGCACGCAAGCAGGTGCGTAAGTCCCCGGCTCCGGGCGCCCCGCGCGCCGCCGCGCTGATCGACCGCCGCATCGCCGAGCTCGGCGACTGGCGCGGCGAGACGCTCGCCAGGATGCGCACGCTGATCCGCGAAGCCGTGCCGGACGTCGTGGAGGAGTGGAAGTGGATGGGCACCCCGGTCTGGTCGCGCGACGGCATCCTGTGCACGGGGGAAACGTACAAGTCGGTCGTGAAGCTCACGTTCGCCAAGGGTGCGTCGCTGGAAGATCCCGCGAAGCTCTTCAATTCGAGCCTGGACGGCAACGTGCGGCGCGCGATCGACATCCGCGAAGGCGAGCGGGTGGACGCGCGCGCCTTCAAGACGCTGGTCCGCGCGGCGGCCGCCCACAACGCCTCGCGCACGAAGGCGAAAGCCAAACGTGCCAGGTAGCGGCAGGTGCAGCACGCGTGGCGTATGCTCCGTGCGGGACGTTGTTCCTGGCAGCGCAGTTCATCGATCTGATCTGGCCCCCGTTGCTGTTGCTCGGCGTGCTCGTGGTGAGTCATCGGATGGTCGCCATGTTGTTGCTGGTCTACGCGGGTAATCCGCTCGGCAGCCCGCCTGCGGGCTCGGGCGCCCTCGCCTGGTTCGGCCGGCTGCAGTGGTTGCTGGTGGTGTGGGCTCATTGGCTCGCCCGGCACCGGCGCGCACGCGCGGTCGCTGCCTAGCGGTGTTTCGGAGAATCGGGATGCGCGTTGTCGGACTACTGCTGCTGACGCTGCTTGCGGCTTGCAACAAGCAGCAGGCCCTCTCGAGGCTGGTGCCGCCGGCCGACCAGGCGCGTGCCGCGCACTACGTGGACCTGCTGCGCGCGCGCCAGCTAGACGCCATCGAGGAGGCGGCCGATCCCAGCATCCGCACCCCGCAGCTCAAGGCCAACCTCGAGCAGCTGGCCACGGTGCTGCCGCGCGGCACGCCGGCCTCGGCCAAGCTGGTGGGCGCGCAGGTGGCGGCCATGCCGGAAGGGACGAGGACGGACGTCGTGTTCGAGTACGAGTATTCGCGCAAGTGGTTCCTCGCCAACGTGGTCACGCTGCGCAAGGGGGACGCCGTCACGCTGCTCGGGCTCAACGTCCGCTCGATACCGGAGTCGCTCGAGCAGCGGCACGGATTCGGGTTGCGGGGCAAGTCGGCCGTGCACTACGTGGTGCTGGCTCTCGCGGTGCTGTTCCCGCTGCTCACGGTGTACGCCCTGGCCGCGTGCGCGCGCACGAAGATGAGGGGACGCAAGTGGCCGTGGATGATCTTCATCCTGTTCGGCGTCGGCACGTTCGCGATCAACTGGACCACGGGCGACGTCCAGATCTGGCTGCTGAGCTTTCAGCTGTTCAGCGCGTCGGCTACGGCGGCGCTGTATGGCCCGTGGATCGTCTCCGTCTCGCTGCCGGTGGGCGCGCTGGTGTTCCTGCTGCGCCGCCGCGCGCTGGCGGCCGTGGAGTCGCCGGCCCCGGCGCCTTAGACCGGGACGCGCCAGCGCACGCGACGCCATGCGACTCATCGCCCTGCGACACGGAGAAACGGAGTGGAACGTGAACGGCCGCGAGCAGGGCCAGCTCGACAGCCCGCTCACGGTGCACGGCATGCGCCAGGTCGAGGCCGCGGCGCGCCGCCTGCGGCATCACCCGTTCGCGGCACTGTATACGAGCGACCTCGGCCGCGCCGTGCAGTCGGCCGAGATCGTGGCGCGGATCACCGGCGTCGAGATCCGCGTGGATCCCGGCCTTCGCGAGCGGCACTCCGGCATCTTCCAGGGCCTGACGCGCGTCGAGATGCGGGAGCGATTCCCGGCGGAGTACGCTGCCTACACGGCGGACCCGTATCACTACCCGGTGCCCGGCGGCGAGACCGGGCAGCAGCGGCGCGAGCGCAGTGCGCGCGTGCTGAATGCGCTCGCGGACCGGCACGCGGACGAGACCGTCGTGGTGATCACGCACGGCGGCTTCCTGCTCGGGTTCTTCGAGCACGTGCTGGATCTCGCACCCGGCAACAGCTGGCGCTTCAAGCGGCAGAACGCCGCGTTCAACGTGTTCGCGCGCGCGGCCGGCACGTGGACACTCGAAACCTGGAACGACACGGCGCATCTCGACACATTGGGATCGCTCGACGAGCGGGCCGCGTTGTGAGTTCTGCGCGGCGCGGCTGCCCTGTGTGCCCGGGTAGCGCTATCCTAGGTTCCGTCACATGCGTACCGAAGCCCCGTCCCGTCTGACGCTGATCGTGAGCCTCTGGCTGCGCGACGGCGACGTCGCGGCGTTCGAGGCGTTCGAACGTCAGGTGGCCACGATCGTGGCGGCGCACGGCGGCCGCCTCGAGAGCGTCGTCCGCTGCGGCGGCCGCGACGGCGCGCCTTTCGAGGTGCACGTCGTGACATGGCCGGGCGCCGCGGCGCTG
Organism: Gammaproteobacteria bacterium; assembly: GCA_035548835.1. Classification (GTDB taxonomy): domain Bacteria; phylum Pseudomonadota; class Gammaproteobacteria; order Steroidobacterales; family Rariloculaceae; genus FEN-1219. Next base: position 3,316 of record DASZSB010000158.1, read on the forward strand.
GAGGCCTACCGCAGCGATCCGCGCACGCTCGCGCTGCGCGCGGAGCGCGACCGTGTGATCGCCCGCACCGAGATCTGGACGGGCGAGCACAGGACGCCGTACGGCGACGAAGTGACGTTCGACGAGCGTCGCTAGGGCAGGCCGCCGCACCGCATGGCATACGACGAAGGCCTGGCCGAGAGGATCCGCGAGCTGCTGGTCGACGTGCCCGGCGTCCACGAGCGCAGGATGTTTGGCGGTCTCGCGTTCATGCTGCACGGCAACATGTTCGTGGGCGTGGTCGGCAGCCGGCTCATGGCGCGCGTGGGCCTCGAACAGTACGAGAAATCGCTGCGCCGGCCGCACGTGCGCGTCATGAACTTCACGGGCCGGCCCATGAAGGGCTACGTGTACGTGGAGGAACGCGGTACCCGCGAGGACGCGGATCTGGCCGGCTGGGTGCACCAGTGCCGCAGCTACGTGGCCACGCTGCCGCCGAAAGCCGCGCGACCGGCGGCGCCATGAAGACGCCGGGCGCGGAATTGGCGCATGATCTGCCCACGTCGGGCCGAGTGCTGCCGCGTTAGCGGCGGCGACCTCTGGGAGTCACGAGCATGAGAACGCCACCGGGAGTCAGTGCCGCGGATTTCGCCGCCGCCGTGCGGGAGTTCGAGGGCGCCGTCGGCAAGGACTGGGTCTTCACGAGCGACGCAGACGTCGATCTGTATCGGGACGCCTACTCGCCGTACTGGGGCGAGCCCGAGGAGAAGATCGCATCGGCCGCCGTGGCGCCGGCCAGCGTGGAAGAGGTGCAGGCCGTGGTCCGCATCGCGAACCGCTACAAGGTGCCGCTGTATCCGATCTCGACCGGCAAGAACCTGGGCTACGGCGGCTCGGCGCCGGTGTACTCGGGCAGCGTGGTGCTCGATCTGAAACGCATGAACCGCGTGCTCGAGGTCAACGAGAAGCAGGCCTACGCCCTGGTCGAGCCCGGTGTGAGCTACTTCGACCTGTACCGGCACCTGCAGGAGAAGAAGATCCGCCTGTGGCCCGACGTGCCGGATCCTGGCTGGGGCAGCGTCATGGGCAATGCGCTCGATCGCGGCGCGGGCTACACGAGCTTCCAGTACCGCAACCACTTCGACGCGCACTGCGGCATGGAGGTGGTGCTCGCGAACGGCGACGTCGTGCGCACGGGCATGGGTGCCATGCCGAACGCCAAGACCTGGGGCGCGTACAAATCCGGCTTCGGGCCGTACGTGGACGGCATCTTCAGCCAGTCGAACTTCGGCGTCGTGACGAAGATGGGGTTCTGGCTCATGCCCGAGCCGGAAGCGTATCTGCGCGGCATCGTATACGCGCCGCGGTACAACGACTTCGTGCCGCTCGTGGACACGATGACGCACCTCGAGAACACCAAGGTGTTCCACGGCTTCCCGGATTTCGGCAGCCCGCTGCTGGGCTCGCCGGATCTGGCCGGCTTGCACCACTTCCTCGTGCACGGCCCCCCGCAGCGCGACGCGGAGTACGGCGCGCTGCTCGCGCGCGGCGCGCCGCCGCAGGACTACGAGCCCTACGGCGCGAAGCACAAGCTCCCGTTCTGGAGCCTCGGCCTGCCGTTCTACGGGCCGGAGAAGATCGTCCGTGCCCAGTGGGAGCACGCGCAGGAGCGGTTCCGCAAGGCGATTCCAGGCGCCACGTTCGAGCTGCGCGAGTTCTACCGGCTGCCGCTGACGGACGAGCAGAAGGCCAAGGTCGAGTACCCGGCGTTTCTGGGGATTCCGAGCCTGCGCACGTTCGCGATCGGCGCACGCTCGCCGCTGAACCCGAGCAACCCGACGAGCGGGCACATGTGGTTCTCGCCGATCATCCCGCGCAGCGGCGAGGCCGTGCTCGAGGCCAACGACGTGTTCCGCCAGGCGTCGCGCGAGCTCGGCCTCTCGATGCTGACACCGTTCTCGCTGCCCGTGACGTGCTGGGAGCGCTCGTTCATCTTCATCACGGCGTTCTCGGTGTTCCGCGATCCCGCGGTCAACAAGAAGAACCGCGATGCGTTCCGCCGGCTGGTCGAGATCGCGGCGCAGCACGGCTGGGGCGAGTACCGCACGGCCGCGTCGTTCTACGACGACGTGATGCGCGTGTACTCTTTCAACGACCATTCGCTGCTGAAGCTGCACGAGACGATCAAGGACGCGGTGGACCCGAACGGCATCCTGTCGGCCGGCCGGTACGGCATCTGGCCGAAGCATCTGCGGAGAGCATGACGATGAAAGCACTGGCCCTGGGGCTCGCGGCCTCGATCTTCGCGACGGCCGCGTCGGCCGCCGACGCGCCCACGCTCGAGCACGGCGCGCAGGTGTTCGAGAAGTGGTGCCTGCCGTGCCACGGCCACGGCGATCAGTTTCCCGGCACCGTGGCGCTCGGCGTGAAGTACCAGGGCAAGCTGCCGGGCGCGCTGCAGGATCGCACGGATCTCGTGCCGGACTTCGTGAAGGCCGTGGTCCGCACCGGCGTCAGCGTGATGCCGTTCTTCCGCAAGACCGAGGTGTCGGATTCCGATCTCGACGCGCTCGCGGCGTATCTCGCCGAGCCGAAGAAGAAGTAACTCACCTTAGGGCCGCAGGCCAGGCTGCCGCGCGCCGGCGACCGGGGCCGCGCCTGCTAAGCTGCGCCCATGTCTGCCACCGCTGGAATCGTCGAACCGGCCGCCGCGCCCGCGGAGCGCGTGCTGGCGGTCGCGGGGCTGTCCAAGGTCTACGGCGACGTCAAGGCCGTGGACGCCGTGTCGTTCGACGTCGGTCGCAGCGAGATCGTTGGGCTCGTCGGGCCGAATGGCGCGGGCAAGAGCACGATCATCAACACCGTCCTGGGCGTTCTCGAGCCGAGTGCCGGCAGCGTCCACATCGACGGCGTGAGCGTGGCGGCGGAGCGCGCGAAGGCGCTGCAGCGCACGAATTTCGCGGCCGTCTACGCGCCGCTGCCGGGCAACCTCACGGTCTACGAGAACCTGCGCATCTTCGGTCTGCTGTATCGCGTGCGGGACTTGCGCGCGCGCATCGACGCGTTGCTCGGGCAGTTCGAGCTCGGCAGGTTCCGCAACGTGAAGTGCGGTGTGCTCTCCTCCGGCGAGCAGACGCGTGTGTGCATCGCGAAGGCGCTGATCAACCGGCCGCGCCTGCTGCTGCTGGACGAGCCGACGGCCTCGCTCGATCCGGCCACGGCGCGCGACATCCGCGCCCGGATCCGCGACTTCGCCGCGCAGGGGGAGGCGGGCATCCTCTGGACGTCGCACAACATGTACGAGGTGCAGGAGGTCTGTGATCGCGTGCTGTTCCTGTCGAAGGGCCGGATCCTGCTCGAAGGCGACCCGAAAACGCTGCCGCAGCAGCACGCCAAGGCGACGCTCGAGGAGCTGTTCGTGGCCGTGGCGCGCGAGCCGCTGACCGTGGGAGCCGGCTGAGCACCATGTCCCTTGTGCGTACGTTCGCGATCCTCCTGCGCCAGGCATATCTGATCCGCGGCAGCTGGTCGCGCGTGTTTCCGCTGTTTGCGTGGGTCGCGGTGGACATGGTGCTGTGGGGTTTCCTCACGCGCTATCTCGACAGTATCACCGCGCCCGGTTTGCACTTCGCGGTGTCGCTGCTCGGTGCCGTGCTGCTCTGGGACTTCCTGGTCCGCGTGATGCAGGGCGTGACGATGGCGTTCTTCGAGGACGTGTGGTCGCGCAACTTCCTGAACGTGTTCTCCACGCCGCTGACGATCGCGGAGTACCTCGGCGGCCTCGTGCTGTCGAGCATCGCCACGAGCGCCGTGGGGCTCGTCGTGATGTTCGCGGTGGCGGCCACGGTGTTCGGCCTGTCGTTCTCGGTCTACGGGCTCACGATCGTGCCGTCGCTGCTGATTCTCTTCGCGTGCGGAATCGCGCTCGGCATCGTCAGCAGCGCCATCGTGCTGCGTAACGGCCCGTCCGCCGAATGGTTCATCTGGCCGCTGCCGGCCATGATTTCGCCGTTCGCGGGCGTGTTCTACCCCATCGCCACGCTGCCGGCGTGGATGCAATACGTGGCGAAGCTGCTGCCGCCGGCCTACGTGTTCGAAGGCATGCGCGCCGTCGTGACCGGCCGCGCGTCCGCCGTCGGCGCGCTGTCGTGGGGCGGCGGCCTCGCCGTCGTGTACGTGCTGCTGGCCTGCTGGTTCTTTGCCCGCACGTACCGCCGGGCCGTGCGCACGGGCCTGCTGGCCCGCTACAGCGCGGAGAGCGTGAGCTAGCCGCGGCGCACCCGCCGTTGTCGCGTGCCGGCGCGCGTCAGGCCGTGCGGGGATAGCCCACCGTCTGCGCGAACGTCACGAACTGCTCCTGCGGCAGCTTGAGGGCCCGGGCACAGGCGGCCACGTCGACCGCACCGCGGAAGACCGTGGCCAAGCCCTGCGCGGCACAGAACAGATAGACGTTCTGCCCGATGAACGCGGCGTCGACCGACGCGTACAACCGCCGCTCCACGGCCGAGATGTCCTGCATGCGCTCGCCGTGCGCCACGTAGACCAGGTCCAGAGGCGCCGTCGCGGCGAAGTCCTGCAGCCCGGTCTGCGCGCGAACGTCCGTCGGCAGGTGCAGTACGAGCGCGTGATCGTGCGGCTCGTACAGGAACACACCGTCGGCCATCGCGAGATACACGTCGATGACCATGATGTGCCGCCAGTACGGCGCGGTGCGGTCCCCGTTCGGCCTGTTGATGCCGAACGCGGCCCAGAGCAGGTCCGAGAGCACCTGCTCGGGCAGCACGCGGGCCGCGTACTCGCGCGTCGAGCGACGCAGCTTCAATGCGGACGCCAAGGGCATGCCGCCCTCGGTCTGCGCCGGGGGCAGTTTGCGTCCTTGAAGGGTGGTGCCGCGCAAGGGACGAGGCTCACGAGCCTGTGACGATGGGCACTTTCGTCGCCGACCCGCCCGCGACCCTCGGCGCGATGATTTCGAGCAGGCCGTTCTTCAGGGTCGCGGAGATCCTGCCCACGTCGACGTCGGCGGGCAGCTCCACTCGCCGCAGCACGCTGTCGCTGCGGAATTCCGACCAGCGCACGTCGTTCGCGGGCTGCCGCGAGCGCTCGTGACTCGCCTTCACGATGATCTCGCGCGGCGTCGCAGTCACCGAGACCTCGGCCGGCTCGAAGCCCGCCAGCGCGACGCCGAGGGTGAAGGCTCCGTCGCGCTCTGCGAGCTCGGCCGCCGGCCAGCAGACGTCGCGCTCGGCCGCGACCCAGTCGTCGAGCGCACGGCCGTCGCCGCCCCCGCGGCGGCTGAACAGGTTGAACGCCTCCATACGGATGCGGTCGGCGAGCTGGTCGAGCTCGGCAAAGATCGGCAGCGTGCGGTCGTCGGCGCTCTGTATCTTCTGCACGGGCAGGCGGGCCATGGCGGTTCTCCCGGGTTACGTGGGTGGCGGCCACCGATGCGGTCCTTTGTACCGCCGGTGCGCGTTGGCGGCCATGACGGTTGCCACGTGGTGGTTTTCACCAGAGACGAGGCCGGCGCCCGGCCGCATGCCGCCGCACCTGTCGCGATAGCGGAAACCACCAGTTTTTGGACCCTTATCGGGAAGGCAGACTAGGCGTCCAGTGGCTGCGCGGGCCCGCAGGAGCATCATGAGCAAGGCGCGAGTCTTCATCGTCGACGACCATCCCCTCGTGCGCGAGGGCCTGGGTGCCCGCATCGCCGCACAGCGCGACATGGAGGTCTGCGGTGAGGCCGTCGAGGCAGAGGCCGCCCTCGCGCAGGTGGACGCCGCAAAGCCCGACCTCGTGATCGTCGATCTCAGCCTGCGCGAGAGCAACGGCCTTTCTCTGATCAAGAAGCTCATGCAGCGCGACGCGCACCCGAAGATCCTGGTGTTGAGCGCTCACGACGAGAGCGTGTTCGCGGAAAGGGCGCTGCGTGCCGGAGCGCAGGGCTACGTGAACAAACAGGAAGCGCAGGGCAAGGTGCTCGATGCGATACGCGCCGTGTTGCGTGGCGAGCTCTACGTGAGCTCCGATGTGGCTCAGCGGCTACTCGGACGTGCCGTCGGCGACCGGCGCACCGGCGGTGGCGTCGAGAGTCTGAGCAACCGCGAGCTCGAGATCTTCGAGCTCATCGGGCGTGGCAACGGTACGCGTGCGATCGCGGAGCAGCTGCACCTGAGCGTGCACACGATCGAGACGCATCGCGAGAACATCCGCGTGAAGCTCGGCCTGCGCAACGGCACGGAGCTGCTACGGCACGCCGTGCAATGGGTACTCGAGGGCCGCTGAGGGCCCGCGGCGCCGGCATCTGGCTATGCCGACGCGCCCGGGGGCAGGGCGCGCGCGAACGACTCGAGCTTCGGGCCGTAGGTCGCGTTCTGGATCTCGCGATCCGTTACGACCAGGGTGGCCAACGGCGCGTGACCCACGAGCTCCGCAATCTCCGCCGCGACGCGCTCGCCTCCGGAGCCGCCTTCCGTGCAGAAGACCGCGATCCGTGCAAGCCAGCGTTTGTGGAGCGACACGTAGCTGCGCAGAGGCGAGCACACGTGGCCCGCCCACACCGGCGTGCCGAGAATCAGCAGATCGTAGTTCGCCGGATCGTGATTCGCGGGCTGCACCTCCACGATCGCCTTCCCGAGCGCCTCGCGCAGCGAACGCAGATACCCGAAGACACCGACGCGGGACCCGCGTTCGTCGATCGGCTCGATGTCGGCACCGCACCGGCCTGCGATCTCGCGTGCCACGCGGGCCGTGTATCCCGTCCGCGAGAAGTACACGACCAGTGCGCTTGCCATCGGGCCCTCCGGGTGCTCTATGCCGCCGATTCGGAGCGCACCATCGCCGTCATGTCCGGCCGGCCGTGCGTCCGGATCGGCGGCGAGGCGAAGTCCGCCGCCGTCAGAATGACGGGCTCGCGGGAATGCTCCCAGCCGAGCCCCTGCGCAACCGTGCCTTCGGGCACCCGGCAATCGTGATCCACGATGACGCCACGCAGGTGACATCCGGCGCCGACGCGGGCGCCGGGCAACAGCACGGCGTCCTCGACGACGGCGCCGGCACCCACGTGGACATCCTCGAACAGCACCGAGCCCCGCACGGCGCCGTGCACGGCCGCGCCGGGCGCGACGAGCGATGGCCGCGCCGATGCGTAGAGCGCCCCCGCGGCCACCCGGTGTGGCGGTTTTGCCAGCATTCGGCCGATGGGCCAGTCGGGATCGTCGAGCCGCAGCCGCGGAGGCTCGGACAGCAGATCCAGATTTGTACGCCAGTAGGCCGCCGGCGTGCCCACGTCGCGCCAGTATCCCGGCTCGCCGGCCGGAGTGCGGAAGCGGAACTCCGCCACCGCGGCCTCGTCGACCAGTGCGGGCAGGAGGTCGTGCCCGAAGTCGCGGTACGGCCGCCGGGCCTGGCGGAAAACGCGCAGCACGCGCGCCAGGAACTCGGCGTGGAACACGTAGATGCCCATCGACGCCACGACGCTGCCGCCGGGCGACGCCGCAACCTCGCGAGGTTTTTCGACGAAGGCCCTCACGCGGCCGGCCGCGTCCGTGCGGAGCACGCCGTAGTGATGAGCCTCAGCGGCCGGCACCTCGATGGTGGCGACGGTCGCATCGGCTCCCTCGCGACGGTGGTGCTCCAGCATCTCGCGGTAATCCATCCGGTAGACGTGATCGCCCGCGAGCACCAGCACGAAGCGGCTCCCCGTATCGATGATCGTGCGCAGGTTCCTCAGCACTGCGTCCGCGGTGCCTGCGTAGCCGCGAAACGGCGCCCGGTCCACGGCGGACCACGCCTCGATGAACTGCTCCCGCTCGAGGTCGACGCGGCGCTGCCAGGCATCGCGAAGGTGGCACAGCAACGGTCTGCGCTGGTGCTGAACGGCGACGCCGATGCGCCGGATGCCCGAGTTCACGCAGTTCGAGAGAGCGAAGTCGATCGTTCGAAAGCCCGCCCCGAACGGCAGCGCCGGTTTGCAGATCGTGCGCGTGAGGACGCCGAGCCGCGTGCCCTTGCCGCCAGCCAGAATGACCGCCGTGGTCTGTTGCACGACATCCGCCACGCTCATGGACGCCCCTTGTTATTCGCGGGCGTCGCCTTGCGTGCGGCGTCCGGAACGCCACGGTAGACCTCGCGCTCGCTCGCGGCCATTTCGACAAACACGTAGACGCGCGCACCGAGGCATCGTCTGGCGGTTTCCGCCAACGCAGATCGGTCGCGGATCCAGTGCTAGACTTCCGGCGCAGACACAGCGCAGCCGCGGTGCATGGTGCTGCGATGAAGCTCGCCGCCGAACGGGCACCCGCGGGCCCCGAGGCTGCAACGGATGCGTTGCCATGTCGGACGCAGACAGTCGAAGAGCCTTCGAGGCGCTCTGCCAGCGCGTGGAGCGGGGCGAACGCCTTTCGGCGGCCGACACCGCCGGGCGGTCGCTCGAAGAGCTGCGTTCCCTGCTGATCACGCGGGCCGGGAACGAAGCGCAATCCCGATTGCTGGCCCGGATCTCGCTGCGCCTGGCAGAAGCGGACGAGCCGGCCCTCGACGAGGTCTGCCGAGAGATCGCCGAGCATCTCGACTGCGCGTTCTTTCTCGTCCACCTGACGGATGCGGCCACGGGCCGTCTGCGCCTGCACGCGAGCGGCGGCATCTCGGGCGAGCTGCGCGCACGCGTCGGGTGGCTGGGCGCGGCTGAGACCGTGTGCGGCCCCGCAGCGCGGCAGGGCGCGCCCGTCGTGTGCGAGGACGCCCAGCGCGGCTCCGATCCGTCGACGGACCTGATCCGCTCGCTCGGCCTTGCCGCCTGCGTCTGCCAGCCGTTGGTCACGGAACGCGGCTCGCTCGGAACGCTGTCGTACGGGACCGCCACGCGCGCCGCATTCAGCGCGCGTGAGCTGGAATTCATCGGGCAGGTCGCCGCTCACCTGGCCGCGGGACTCGGGCGACTCGCCGACCTGCGGGCGTTGCGCGAGCAGGAAGCGAGACTCCGCCTGCGCATCGAATCGGCGCCGGCCATGCTCGATTGGCAGCCCCCGCATGGCGAGGACAGCGCCGCGGCCTATCTGGACGCGATGACCTGGTTGCAGCGAGTCAGCACTGCATTCATCAGCGATGACGGCCAGTCGGCGGTTCTGGAGACGATCATCGATGCCGCCATCGCCATCACGGGCGCCGACTTCGGCGACATTCAGCTGCCCGACCCCGCGTCCGGCAACCTCGTGATCGCGGCGCAGCGCGGGTTTCCGCCGTGGTGGATCGAGTTCTGGAATACCGCGGCGAAGGGCCGCGGGGCGTGCGGTCCGGCGCTGCGGGAGCGCAAGCGCATCATCGTCGACGACATCGAGCAGAGTCCGCTGTTCGCCGGCCCCGAGCTCGACGTGCAGCGCCGCGTCGGCGTCCGCGCCGTGCAGTCCACGCCGCTGGTCGGCAGGTCGGGGAAGCTGGTGGGCGTGTTCTCGACGCACTACAAGGTGCCGCACCATACCGACCCGCACCGTTTGACGCTGCTCGATCTGCTCGCCCGCCAGGCAGCCGACATCATCGAGCGCAAGCAGAGTGAAGACGCCCTGCGCAGCCGGGAAGACCGTTTGCGGGCGATCCTGAACACGGCCGCCGATGCGATCATCACGATCGACCGGCGAGGCGTCATTTCTGGTGTGAATCCCGCAACGGAGCGCATGTTCGGCTACGCCGAGGCGGAGCTGATCGGTCAGAACGTCGAGATCCTGATGCCGCCGCAGGATCGCGACGAGCACGAAAGGCAACTGGCGCGTTATCGGAGCAGCGGTGGGGCGCGCAACATAGGTAGGGGTCGTGAGTTGCTCGGCCTTCGCAAGGACGGCACGCTCTTCCCCATCGCATTGACCGTCAGCGAGATCGACCATCTCGGGCTGTTCTCCGGAACGATCCGGGACATGACGGAGCTGCGCGAGCTGCAGAAGCAGATTCTCGAGATCGCTGCGGAGGAGGATCGGCGGATCGGTCACGAGCTGCACGACAACATCCAGCAGCGGCTCACAGGCCTGGGCCTGCTGGCGGCCACGCTCTCGGACACCCTGCAGGGACAGTCGCCGCGTGAAGCAGACACCGCTGCCCGGCTGGCCAGGGGCCTCGAGGAAACCGCGCGCCACGTGCGTTCGCTGGCCCGCGGTCTGGTGCCGGTGGACGTCGACGCGCACGGCCTGCAGGCGGCGCTGGCCAACCTCGCGGCCGAAGTAAATGGTCATGCCGGGCTCACGTGTGAGTTCGAGATGAACGGCACGGCGGAAGTGGCCGACAACTTCGTGGCCACGCACCTGTTCCGCATTGCCCAGGAGGCCGTCAACAACGCGATCAAACATGCGAGATGCGATCGCATCCGCATCCTGCTCCACAGCGGTCCCGAGGCGATCGCGCTCAGCGTACTCGACAACGGAATCGGCATTGCCGAGCACGCGGGATCGCATGCCGCGATGGGTCTGAAGATCGTGAATCACCGCGCGCAACTGCTCGGCGGCACTCTTCGTGTCGAGCGCGCGGGAGACCGCGGGACGCGCGTGAGCTGCAGCGTGCGCCAGCCGGGTACGGCGCCTGGTTGACCCTCGGCACGAGGTCGCACGCCGCACGTGACCGCACACGCCCGGCGCGCCCATGGCGGTTTCCGCCAGTGCGCCATCGTCCGAATCCGACGGTCGTATTTCTACCGATTCGTCGCGCCGGCACGCCGGTCTAAGTTGGCACGCACATCCACTCTGGAACGGAGTCGCTCCATGTCGCCGCTTCGATGTCTGTGTGCGCTCGCCCTTGCGGCGATCGCGCCGAGTGTCCTCGCCGACGTCTCGTTCGTGCAGACCCCGTCGCTGCCGCTCGCGTTCACGGACGATCAGGGCAGCGTGTTCGGGGTGGCCAGGGGCGACTTCAACGCCGACGGCAGACTCGACGTCGCGGTCACGGGCCAGGGCAGCGTCGCCGCATCGCCGCTCGCCGCGTCACGCGACTTCGTGGCGGTGTTCGCCGGCAACGGCGACGGCAGCTTCCAGAGCCCCGTCTTCGTGGACCTCGGCGCGCGTGACACGGTGGTCGCCGCGGGAATCGTCGCCGCCGATCTCGACAACGACGGCAAGCTCGATCTCGTGGTCGGTGCGATCGCGGGCAGGGAGGTGCTGTTCATCAAGGGTCGTGGTGACGGCACGTTCGCAGCGCCGGCCGCCACGCCGCTGGCCGCAGCCGAGGGCATTGGCGAGGTACGTGTGGCCGACTTCGACGGCGACGGCAACCTCGACGTCGCGGCGCTCGCGTTTCAGGGTGCCACGCTGTACGTGCTGCGCGGCAACGGCCAGGGCGGCTTCGGCAGCCCCACGAGCCACTCGCTCGCGGCCGGCGCCACGCTCGGCATGGACCTGGCCGTGGCCGATGTGGATGGTGTGCACGGGCCGGACATTCTCGCCGTTGCGTTCGGTACCGACTCGCTGCACGTGCTCGTGAACGACGGCAGCGGAGCGTTTCCGGCGACAGCGGCTGCGTATCCCGTGCGCACCTCGCCGACCGGCATCAGCGTGGCCGACTGGGACGGCAACGGCACGCTCGACGCGCTCGTCGTCGGCCGCGGCGGCACCTACAACGACACCTGCTACATCGGCTGTCTCGTGATCGTGCCGGGCAACGGTGACGGCAGCTTCACGGCGCCGCCGCCGGGCAACGTGCGCGTGATCGAAGGCTGGGCGCAGCACCGCTTCGGCGACAACACGCCGTTCGATCTGAACGGCGATGGCCGGCCCGACATGGTGTTCACGCATTTCAACAACCGCGACTACGTCACGGCCTACGTCAGCGCGCCGAACAGTGCCTATACGACGGCCGAATGGGTCGTGGAGCCGGCGCGCAACGTCGCGCCGGACCGGTACGCCGACGGCGGTCACCTGATCGGCGCGATCATGGGCGATTTCAATGGCGATGGCGCGGGCGACGTCGTCGTCGGGGTGCAGGCGAACGACTATCGTGGCGGCGGTGCGGCCTATCTGCCGGGCGTCGCAGCGGCGCCCGGCACGTTCCGTGCGCCGCGCAGCTTCTGGGGCACGACGGGCTGGTCGTCCAGCGGTCGTACGATGACCGTCGCGCCATTCAATCAGGACGGCGTGGCGGACGTGCTGTACGTCAGCGATCTGCTCGGCTTCGTGCCCGGCCAGAGCGATGGCACGCTCGGCACGGGCGCCGTCGCCGCCGGCCGCGTGGCAGGGCCCGGCGAGTTCTACAGCGCGATGCGCAGCGGCGACTTCAACGGCGACGGCAAACGCGACGTCGTCGTGCTCGCGACCGACGGCGTCCAGGGCGGGCCACCGCCGCGGCATCTGATCGCGCTAGGCAACGGCGATGGCACGTTCACCGTCCCGCTGGCCCTGACGCCGCAACGCAGCGGCTGGGGCGGGATCAACGCGGCCGTGGCCGACTTCACCGGCGACGGGGTGCCTGACATTGCCGTCATGTTGTATCTCGGCGGCACCGCGAATACCGCGCTTGAAGTCTGGCGCAACGATTGGGCGGCGACGAGCAACTTCGTCCCGGTCGGCAGCGTCATCGACATCCAGAGCGGCGTGCTCAACTCGTCGACGGGAATGGTGGCCGTGGACTTCAACAAGGACGGCAAGAACGACCTGATCGTCCACCGGTTCAACGCCTCGGGCGGCGACGACGTTCTGCTGTTCAAGGGTAATGGCGACGGCACGTTCCAGTCGCCCGCCGTGATCGCGTCCGATCTGAACGTGGTGCTGAGCGACTTCGCGGTCGCCGATGTGAACGGCGACGGCAACATGGACCTCGTGAGCATCGGTGGCTACGGCGCTGCCGTGCACCTCGGCAACGGCGCCGGCGGGTTCGCCTCGCCGGTCAGCTACGCTGGCGGCATCGTTCCCGATACGGGGCGCATCGGGGACTTCGACGGCAACGGCACGCTGGATATCGCGCTATCGAGCAGCTACAACGGCTTCGCGGTGCTGCCGGGCAAGGGCGACGGCACGTTCGCCGCCGCGCATCGTTTCGCTTTCGGCACGCTCGCGGCCGGCGGATTCGGACCGGCCGATCTGAACGGCGACGGCAAGCTCGACGCGATCGTCGGTCACGGCGCCGAGTCGCCGAGCGGCGGTCCGAGCTTCAACTACTTCACGGTGCTGACGAACGATTCGGGCAGCCGCGCGGATCTGAAGGTGACGCGTTCGTCGTCGACACCCTCACAACCGCGCACGGGTCAGGACCTGGTCATCGAGTTCACGGTCACGAACGACGGGCCCGACGCTGCTCCGGCGACCGAGCTGCGCAGCGTGCTGAACAGCAGCGCCTCGTTCCTCGCGGGTAACCCGAGCGTGGGCCTGTGTACGCACGCAGCCGCTGTCGTGAGCTGCGCGCTCGGATCGCTCGCTGCGAACGCCAGCGCGACGGTGACACTGACGCTCGACCCGACGGCCGTTGGCACGCTGTGGAGCACGACGAGCGTCGCGAGCGGCGTGCCGGATCCGAACGCAGCCGACAACGGTGTGTCGAGCACGTTCGAGGTGCTGCCTGGGCTTGCCGATCTCGAGCTGACGAAGCAGGACGCACCTGATCCCGTGACGATCGGCAACAACGTCGACTACACGGTGCACGTCGTGAATCACGGTCCGTCGCGTGCCACGAGCGTCACGGTGACCGACCCGCTGCCGGCGGGGACCACGTTCGTGAGTGCGAGCGCGACGCAAGGCGACTGCAGCGAAACCAATCGCGTGGTCACATGTGCGGTCGGCACCGTTGCGTCGGCCGGGGCGGCCAACGCGACGATCCGGCTGCGGGCGGATGTGGCCGGCAGCCTCAGCAATACCGCGTCGACGGCGGCCACCGAGAACGACGACGACACGACCAACAACACGGCGACGGCCACTACCACCGTGCTCGCATCGGCCGATCTGCGGCTGACGAAGGCCGACTCGGTCGATCCGGTGACGGCGGGCGTGGCGTTCAGCTACACGCTGACCGTCACGAACGCCGGGCCGTCGAACGCTACGGTCGTCACGGTAACGGACACGTTGCCGGCAGGCATGACCCTCGCTTCGAGCAGTGCGTCTCAGGGCAGCTGTTCGCCGGCCGGCCAGACGGTCACCTGCAGCCTCGGCAATCTCGCGGCCAACGCGTCTGCGACCGTGACGTTGAACGTCTCGGCGGCCGGCGCGGGCACCGTCACGAACACAGCGTCCGTGACGGCGGCCGAGCCCGACCCGACAACGAGCAACAACGCGGCCGCCGAGCAGACGGTCGTCACGGCAGCGTCCGGCGGCGGCGGTGGCGGAGGCGGCGGCGGGTGCTTCATCGCCACGGCGGCTTACGGCAGCTATCTCGCGCCGGAGGTCATGGTACTGCGCCGGTTCCGTGACGAGCATTTGCTGACGAACGCGCCGGGGCGGGCGTTCGTCGCCTGGTACTACCGGACGTCGCCGCCGATCGCCGACTACATCCGGGACCATGAAGGCCTGCGCACGGCCACGCGGTTCGCGCTGACGCCGGTGGTCTACGCGGTGAAGTATCCCTATCCGGCCGCCGCGCTGCTTCTGGCGGGTTTCGTGGCCGTCGGCTGGCGGCGGCGTGTGATCCCGCACGCCGGGGCCGAAGGCTAGCGGTCCTGCGCAGCGCGGCGGCCGAGGTGCTCGGCTGCCGCGGGTCCGGAGCTGCCCGGCGCGTAGGGCTCGGGCGGGGTGCTCGTCGCGAGCACCGGGTCGATGATGCGCCACGCCTCGAGCACCGCGTCCTCGCGCGCGAACAGCGTGGGATCGCCGCGCAGCGCGTCGCCGATCAGCCGCTCGTAGGCGCTCATTTCATCCTCCGCGCCGTTGTACACCGAGAGCTCGACCTCGCGGCCCACCATGTCGGTGCCGGCCTTCTTGGCGCGCGCGCCGACCGCGATCGCGACGCGATCCGGCCCCAGCCGGAAGCGGAAGTAGTTCGCGCCCTGCGGCGCCGCCTCGCCGAACACGGCCTGCGGCGGCGACTTCAGCTCCACCAGCACCTCGGTCGCCGTGTCGGCCAGCCGTTTGCCGGCGCGCACGAAGAACGGCACGCCGGACCAGCGCCAGGAATCGAGGTGCAGCTGCATCGCCGCAAAAGTCTCGACCGTCGAATCGGGCGCCACGCCGGGCTCGCTGCGGTAGCCCGCGTACTGGCCGCGCAGCACGTCCGCGGCGGACAGCGTGCGGATGCTCTGCAGCACCTTGAATTTCTCGTCGCGCAGGCTGTCGACCGCGCGGCTCACGGGCGGCTCCATGGCCACGTGCGCGACCACCTGCAGCAGGTGGTTCTCCACCACGTCGCGGATCGCGCCCACTTCCTCGTAGAAGCGGCCCCGGCCCTCGACGCCGAGCGTCTCCGTCATGCTGATCGTCACGCGCTCCACGTAGTTGCGGTTCCAGACGGGCTCCAGGAACGAATTCGCGAAGCGGAAGTAGAGCAGGTTCTGCACCGATTCCTTGCCGAGGTAATGGTCGATGCGGAAGACCGACGCCTCGTCGAAGCGCGCGCGCAGCACGCGGTTCAGCTCCCGGGCCGAGTGCAGATCGCGGCCGAACGGCTTTTCCACGACCACGCGCGAGTCGAACCTGCCGCCGTTGGCCGGCAGCCGCTCGATCACGATCGGGAACAGGCTCGGCGGAATCGCGAGGTAGTGCAGTGGGCGCCGCGCGCCGTCGAGCGCCGTGGCGAGGCGCGCGAACGTGTCGGGATCGTTGTAGTCGCCTTCGACGAAGCGGACGCTGTCGAGCAGCGCACGGCGCGAAGCGCCGTCCCCCGCGTAGCCGAACTCGTCGAGGCTGGCGCCGATGCGCTCGCGCAGCCGCTCGATGCCCCAGGTGGCCTTGCCGACGGCCACGACGGGCACGGCGAGGTTCTGGCGGCGGATCAGCGCCTGCACCGCGGGGAAGATCTTGCGGTACGCGAGATCGCCGGTGGCGCCGAACAGCACGAGGGCATCGGAAGCGGGGGCTGCCATGGGTTGCCATCCTTGGGCGGCTCGCCGGGGGGCCGCTCGTCGCACACCGGCCGATTATAGCCGCCCGCTCCGGATCGGGATCCGCGGGCGCCGTCAGGGCTTGTAGTTCGCGAGTTGCGCTGCGCGCCCGGCGAGCTCCTGCACGCCGGTCCAGTTGCGCTCCGCGAGCAAGGCGGCCGGCGTGATCCAGCTGCCGCCGACGCAGGGCACGGCTTCGAGCTTCAGATACGAGGGTGCGGTCGTGGCGCTGACGCCGCCGGTGGGGCAGAAGAGCACGTCCGGGAACACGGCCGCGCGCGCGGCGACGGCCGCCGCGCCGCCGGCCGCGCCGGCCGGGAAGAACTTCATGGCCTTGCAGCCGCGGCGCGTCAGGTGTGCCACCTCGCTCGCGGTCTGCGCGCCCGGCAGGTACGGCAGCTTCAGGCTGCGGGTCACGTCCTGCACGGCATCCGCGATGCCGAGGGACGAGATGAACTCGGCGCCGGCGCTCGCGGCCTGCAGTGTCTGCTCCGGCGTCCACAGCGTGCCGGCGCCGACGCTGATCGAAGGGCAGTCCCTGCGGATGGCCTCGATGGCGCCGAGCGCGGCGGCGGTGCGCAGGGCGATCTCGATGATCGGGATGCCGCCGCGCAGCAGCGCCTCGGCCAGCGGCACCGCATCGGCCTCGCGCTGGAGCGTGACGACGGGGATCACGGGCGAGAGCCCGAGCGTCGCGGCGATGTCCGTGAGGTCGGCGCCCGGAACCCGCAGCTCGGCGGTCATGGCGCCCAGTACACGCTCACGGGCACTCGCGGCTGGTGCACGAGCGCGCGGATCGGGTACTCCTCGAGCGGCCCCGGCTTCAGCGCCGCCTCGTAGACCGCGCGTTTGCCGCTGCCGAAGAACAGCACGTTGATGTCGCGCGCGTCGAGCAGCGAATGCGTGGTCAGGCTCACGCGCGGCATGCCGAGCCTCGGCACGTTCTGCACCACGCAATCCGCCTCGGTCGCGAGCGCGGCCGCGATGTCGGGCGAATCCGGGAACAGCGACGCCACGTGGCCGTCCTCGCCCATGCCGACGATCACGGTGTCGAACGGGCGCGGCACCTCCGCGAGGGCTTCGTTGAGTTGCGGCAGCGACTGCGCGGGAGTCGCGTCGCGCCGGTACAGGCTGACCAGGTGCGCGAAGCCGGGCTCGCCGGACAGCAGCTCGCGGCGGATCATGCCTTCGTTGCTGGCGGCGTCCTCGACGGGCACCCAGCGCTCGTCGCTCGGCACGATCGTCACGAGGCACCACGGCAGCGGTGCCATGCGCAGCTCGTGATACAGGCCGAGCGGCGAGGTGCCGCCGCTGACGATCATCGAGGCCGTGGCGCGCCTGTGCACGCCGCGGCGCAGCCGGTCGCCCACGCGGCGGGCGAGCGCCGTCGCGGCGGCGTCGCGCGTCTTGAATTCCTTGAATGCCACCATCCCTATCCTCCCGGGTCGCCGCGCGGCCCGGGGTGTCCGCGTCGTGCGGTGCAGCTTCCGTGCCAGGCCGCTGCCGGCGCGACGTGTCGTCGGATTCGAGCCCCGGGCCCGACGAAGGTGCCCCGAGTTTGGGCACGTGCGCCGGCGACCTGCAAGAAGGCTGTGCAGAGGCGCGTCGGGCCGGCGCGCAGCGACTACAATCGGCGCGGGCCGCGCGGCGGCCAACACGCAGCGGAGCGACGGGTCATGGTGCTGTTCACGGGTGCGGAAGTGTGCGAAGTCGTCGGCGTCGCCGCGGCAGCGGAGCTCGCCCGGGCCCGCGTGCGCCGCGTGCACACGGATTCGCGCTCGGTACGCAAGGGTGACCTGTTCGTGGCGCTGCCGGGCGAGCGCTTCGACGCGCACGAGTTCGTGCCGGCCGCGTTCGCCGCCGGCGCCGTGGCGGCGCTCGTGCGTGCGGACTACGTGCCGCCGGCCGCGCTGACCGGGGCGCCGCTGATCCGCGTGGCCGATCCGCTGCGCGCGTACCAGCAGCTCGCGGCCGCGCATCGCAGCCAGTTCGCACTGCCGCTCGTCGCCGTGACCGGCAGCAACGGCAAGACCACCACGAAAGAGATGGTCGCGCGCGTGCTCGGCGAGCGCTGGCGCACGCTGAAGACCGAGGGCAACCTGAACAACCGCATCGGCGTGGCGCAGACGCTGTTCCGCCTGGCGCCGCGCCACGGCACGGCCGTGATCGAGATGGGCGTCGACGACATGGGCCAGACCACGCGGCTCTGCGAGATCGCGCGGCCCACGCTCGGCCTCATCACGAACATCGGTCCGGACCACCTCGAGTTCTTCCGCACGATGGACCGCTCGGCGGAGTCGAAGGCCGAGCTGCTCGATGCGCTGCCGGCGGCCGGGGCCGCGATCCTGAACGCCGACGATCGCTACTTCGCGCTCTTCAGAAAGCGCGCGCGGTGCCGCGTCGTCTCGTTCGGCCTCACTGCCAGGGCCGACGTGCGTGCCGAGGGCATCGAGCCGTATGGCCGCGACGGCACGCAGTTCCGCCTGGTGCTGCCGGGCCGCGCGCGCCGCACGCGGGTGCGCATCCGCGTGCGCGGCGAGCACAACGTGCTGAACGCGCTGGCGGCCGCGGCCGTGGGCGTCGCGCTCGGCTTCTCCGGCAGCGCGATCGCGGCCGGGCTCGCGAAGTTCCGGCCGGCGGCCATGCGCTCGCAGGTGGAGGTCCGCCACGGCGTGCGCATCATCGTCGACTGCTACAACGCGAATCCGGCGTCGACGCGCGCCGCGGTGCGCCTGCTGGCCGAAAGCGCAGCGAAGGGCCGCCGGATCGCCGTGCTCGGCGACATGCTCGAGCTCGGGCCTGCGTCGCCCGACCTGCACGCGGAGGTGGGCGAGTTCGTGGCCGCGCAGGGCATCGATGCGCTGATCGCGAGCGGCGAGCTCGCGCGGCATCTCGCACGCGGCGCGCGTGCGGCCGGCATGGCCGCGGTGCAGGAAGTGCCGGACGCGCCGGCCGCGGCCACGGCGCTGCTCGCGACGGTGCGGCCGGGCGACGTCGTGCTCGTCAAAGGCTCGCGCGGCATGCGCCTGGAGCGGGTCGTGCAGGCCTTGCGCGCGTTGTCTACTTGAGCGGCAGGTAGATGTCGGTGATCGCCTCGTGCTCGGCCACCTCGGGGTAGAACGCCACGCGCTCGAGGAACGGCGGAAAGTCGCGCGGCTCCTCGCCGCTGGCGGGCAGCCACTCGCCGTAGAGATACGCCAGCGCCGCGCGCAGCGTCGCATCCGAGCCCGTGTGCCGCAGCACCGCGCACCGCCCGGCCGGCAGCGTCTTCGCGACCACGCCACAGTCGTTTGGCACGACGTCGTGCTGCGTCGCCGCGCACAGCTCGAAGCGGAAGTCATCGGGCGCGATACCGATCTCGTCGGTGTGCAGCACGTTGAACGTCGCGCTGCGCCCGGGCGGCAGCCGGTTCTCGCGCCGCCAGTCGATGAACTTGCGGATCGTGGCGCCGAGGCGGCGCGGATCGCCGCAGTGCAGCAGCGCTGCCACGCGCGTGGCCGGAAAGTCGACGATGCGGACCTGCTCGGGCGTGTATGCCGGCGGCATGTGGGTGCTCCTCAGTGCGGCGAGGGGTGCGAACGCGGCCTGCCAGATCTCCCAGTGCGGCGCGGCGCGGAACTCGCCCGGGGACTGGCCCACGACGCGCTTGAACGCGCGCGCGAACGCCTCGGGTGTCGCGTAGCCGCTGGCGAGCGCCACGTCGAGGGTCGTGCCGGGCCGGCGGAACGCGAGCCTGTACGCCGCGCGTTTCAGCCGACTGAGCTTCACGACCTCGTGGACGCAGATGCCGAACAGCCCGCGGAACTGCCGGTGGAAGTGGAACTTCGAGAACGCCGCCACTGCCGCGAGCTCCTCGAGCGTGGGCGCGCGCTCGAGGTGCTGCTCGAGATGATCGAGCGCGCGCTGAAAGCGCATGCGGTAGCGTGCGGTGGCGGTGGTGTCCAAGACGTGGTGCCTCTGGCGATCTCCCACTGTGCCTGTTTCGGCGGCCGCGGTCCTGTCCGATATTGCGCTGTGGCCTCGTGCCGCGCAGCATGGGCGCAGCACACGCCCGCCGGAGCCCTCCGCATGCCGATTCGCGGCTTCGATCACTACAACCTGCGCGCGCCGCGCGCGCTGCTCGACGAGCTGCGCGATTTCTACCGCGACGTAGTGGGGCTCACGGTCGGCGAGCGGCCGCCGTTCCGCCGCTTCGGCTACTGGCTCTATGCCGGCACGCGGCCAGTGCTGCATCTGAGCGAGGCCGACGCGCAGGAGCATCGCTCGCGGAACGTGCTCACGACGTTCGCGCACGCCGCGTTCGAGTGCACGGACCGGGCTGAGTTCGAGCGGCGCCTCGAGGAGCGCGGCATCCGCTATCGCGTCGATCGAGTGCCGCTGACGAACCAGGTGCAGCTGTTCTTCCAGGACCCGGCCGGCAACGGTGTGGAGCTGCAGTTCGACGCCCCCGACGGCGCGTAGCCGCGCGCGCGGTTGCGACCCTATGATGAGCGCCTCGAGCTGGAGAGGGGCCGCGCCGTTGTCCGTACCGTTTCGCGTCGGGTTCCTGCTGTTCCCGAACATCACGCAGCTCGACCTCACGGGGCCGCACGAGGTGCTGGCGCAGATGCCGGGCACGCAGATCCACCTGGTCGCGAAGACGCGGGAGCCGGTGCGTGCCGGCAGCGGATTGGCTCTGGTGCCGACCACGACGTATGCCGACTGCCCGCAACTCGACCTCGTGTGCGTGCCCGGCGGCGGCGGCGTGAACTCGCTGCTCACGGACGCGGCGACGCTCGATTTTCTGCATCGTCAGGCACAGCGTGCGCGCTACGTCACGTCCGTCTGTACCGGTGCTCTGGTGCTCGGCGCCGCGGGCCTGCTGCGCGGGCGGCGCGCCGCCACGCACTGGATGTCGATGGACCTGCTGCCCGCGTTCGGTGCGATCCCGACGCAGCAGCGTGTGGTCGTGGACGGCAACGTGGTCACGGGCGGCGGAGTCACGGCCGGCATCGATTTCGCGTTGCGCGTGGTCGCCGAGGTGGCGGGCGAAGACGCCGCGCGGACGATCCAGCTCGCCATCGAATACGATCCGCAGCCGCCGTTCGACAGCGGGCACCCCCGCAGCGCGGATCCACGGCTGATCGAAGCGGCGCGCGAGCGCGCGGCCACACGCCAGGCGGAGCGGCGCGCGCAGGTCGAGAAGGCCGCGGCCGCGCTGGCGCGCCCGAGCCCCGCGCCGTCGTTCGAGGGCGCCGGTGGCGGCTAACCGTCGATCTTGCTGAGACCGTAGAGAAGGACGGCGCAGAGCTCGCGTCGGCGGAGGCCCGGCGCTGCACGGTGACCGCCGTCCGCGTGCTCGCGGACGGCGGGCTGCTGGTCGTCCTGTCCGGCGCGGACGAGCGCGGAAACTGGCGCGACGGCCTGCTGCCGACGGCGACGGGCGAGGTCTATCTCGCGGGCGACTTCACGCAGATCGGCAGTGGCACGGCCGCGCTGCCGCGGTATCGGATCGCCCGCCTGCGTGCCGACGGAACTCCGGATCCCGCCTTCGATCCCCACTGATGCGCGGCGCTCAGTCGAGACTCTTGTGCACGCGCGATACTGCGATGCCGAGCACGATGGCAATGAACACGCCGAGCGCCGCGAGTGACGGCCAGAGCTCGCCCAGTGTGGCGCCGCGCAGCATGATGCCGCGGATCAGCCGCAGGAAGTGCGTCAGCGGCAGGATCTCGGCCACGTACTGCGCGGGGACGGGCATGCCGGCGTACGGGAACATGAAGCCCGACAGCAGGATCTGCGGCAGGAACGTGAAGAACGCCATCTGCATGGCCTGGAACTGGCTGTTCGCGAGCGTCGAGAGAAACACGCCGAGCGACAGGCTCGCGACGATGAACACCAGTGCTGCGGCATAGAGCTCGAGCAGCGAGCCGCGCAGCGGCACGTCGAACAGCACGTCGCCGAGCAGCAGCACGATGGTCACCTGCAGCAGGCCGATGCCGACGAACGGCAGCACCTTGCCGAGCGTGAGTTCCCACGGGCTGACCGGTGTGGCGATCAGCATCTCGAGATTGCCGCGCTCGCGCTCGCGCACGAGCGCAATCGCCGTGAACAGCACCATCGTCATCGTCAGGATCACGCCCACGAGCCCGGGCACGGTGTTCACGGCCGCGCGCCGCTGCGGGTTGTAGAAGTTCACGACCTCGATGCCGTTGGTGCGTGCGGTCCAGCCCACGTCGGCGTAGACCGGGAACGCGGCGAGCTGGCGCGCCGCAGCCTGGATGACCTGCTCCGAGCCGTCGACGATGATCTGCGCGGCCGGCCGGTCGCGCCGCTCGAGCCGCGTCTCGAAATCCGGCGGAATCACGAGCGCCGCGCTGATCTCCCCGGCGCGCAGCGCCTCGTCCACCTGCTGCGGGCTCTGAAACACGTGGCCGAGCCGGACCACGTCCGTGGCCGCGAGATCGGCGATCAGCTCGCGCGAGCGCGCCGTCTGCGCCTGGTCGACCACGGCGGCGGTCAGATGCCGCACGTCGAGGTTGATCGCATAGCCGAACAGCACGAGCTGCATGGTCGGAATGCCGATGATCATCGCGAACGTCAGCCGGTCGCGGCGCAGCTGGCGCAGCTCCTTGACGATGATCGAGCCCAGCCTACGCAGCTGCATGCGGGCGCTCCGCGGGCGCCGTCGTCGCCACGACGAACACGTCCTCGAGATTCGCGGCGATCGGCTGCACGTGAGCCTCGATGCCGGCGGCTCGCAGGTGCTCGATCACACGGCGATCGAAGTCCGCCCCCTCGGTCGCCAGCACGCGCAGCGAGTTGCCGATCTGCGCCACGGCGATGATGCCGGGCGTGCCGGCCAGGAGGCGCTGCGCCTCGCGCGGCTCGCGGGTCTCGACCAGCAGCGTGCGGCCGGGCAGGTTCGTCATGAGGTCCCGCGGCGTGCCGTCGGCCACCATGCGGCCGCGGTCCAGGATCGCGAGGCGCGTGCAGCGCTCGGCCTCGTCCATGTAGTGCGTGGAGACGAGCAGCGTCGTGCCCGTGTCGGCCAGCTCGAACAGCGATTCCCAGAACTCGCGCCGCGACTGCGGGTCGACCGCGCTCGTGGGCTCGTCGAGGAACAGCAGGTCCGGCTTGTGCAGCACGGTGCCCGCGAGCGCGAGCCGCTGCTTCTGGCCGCCGGACAACGTGCCCGCGAGCTGGCCGTGCCGGTCCGCGAGCCGGAACCGCTCGAGCAGCTCGGCGATGCGCGTGCGCGCGGCCGCGCGCGGCAGCTCGTGCACGGCGGCCAGGAAGTCGAGGTTCTCGCCGACCGTCAGGTCCTCGTACAGCGTGAAGCGCTGCGTCATGTAGCCGATGCGCCGCTTCAGCGCCTCGGCGTCGCGCGGAATCCTGTAACCCAGCACGTCGATCTCGCCGGCCGTGGGGCGCAGCAGGCCGCACAGCATGCGGATCGTGGTTGACTTGCCGGAGCCGTTCGGGCCCAGGAACCCGTACACCTCGCGGCGGCGCACCGTGAGATCGACGCCGTCCACGGCCGCGAGCGCGCCGAAGCGCTTCGTCAGGCCCGTGGCGCGGATGGCGACGTCGTCGCTCACGGCAACTTCACGGCCGAGGCGGGCAGCCCCGCGGGCAGGTCCGCGCCGGCCGTGCCCTCGAGCAGCAGCTCGGCGCGGTACACGAGGCGGCTCGCGTCGTCGCCCGCCAGCGCGTAGTACGGGGTGAAGCTCGGCTCGCTGCGGATGCTGCGCAGCTTCGCCGTGAAGGTCTGCGCCACGCCCTGCACGCGCACCTCGAATCGATCGCCCTGCTTCAGATCGGCGCGGCGGTCGGCCGGCACGTAGACGCGGGCGTACGGCGCGTCGCCGACCAGCATGCTCACGAGCTCGGCGCCCACGGGCGGCTGGTCGCCGACGCGAAACGGCAGAGCGTCGACGCGGCCGGCACGCGGCGCGCGCACCGTGAGCCGTGCGCGCGTGAGCTCGAGCGTCTCGAGCGCCGCGCGCGCCGCGTCGACGGCCGCCGCGGCCTGCTCGATCTGTTCCGGCCGCGTGCCGTGCGTGAGCTCCTCGAGCTGCGCCTCCGCCGCCCGGGTCGCCGCGCGGCGCTGATTCCGCGTCGCGAGCGCCTGGTCCACCTGCGATTGCGCCACGAGCTCGCGCTTGCGCAGCTCCGCGACGCGCGTGTACTCGGCGTCGCCGTCGATCTCCGCCGCGTGCGCGCTCGCGAGGTTCGCGCGCGCGGCGTCGATCGTCTCGATGCGCGCGCCGTGCGTGAGCTCCGCGAGTTTTCCCTCGTTCATGGCCAGATTGCCGCGGGCCTCCGCGATGCGCGCGTCCTGCCGGCTCGGGTCGATCTCGAGCAGCACCGTGCCCGCCTCGACGCGGTCGCCCTCGGCCACGTCCCAGCGCAGCACGGGCTCGGCCAGCTCGGCCGTCACCGCAATTCGGTCCCATTCGAGCGTGCCGATCAGCGCCTGCGGCGCTTCCCTGCCGCAGCCGGCAAGGGACAGTGCGACGAGCAGTCCGGCCGGGATCTCAATTCGCATGCGGGCCTCCGACGCCGTAGTCGAGCAGCGCCAGCGTGTGGCGCAGCAGCGCGGCGCGGTCGATGTCGTCGGCCGCGAACACTCCCCGCCAGATCGACTCGGCCGCCAGCGGAAACATCGTGAGGCCGATCAGCGAGACCACGAGCAGCCGCGGGTCGATGTCTGCCGTCAGCACGCCGCGTTGCCTGGCGCCATTCAGCGTCTTCGCGAGCAGCTGCGCGATCTGCGGCGAAATCTGCTGCATCAGCACCTCGCGCAGCGCGCCGCGGTCCGCGAGCACCTCGCGCACCCAGAGCGACGGCCACCACGGGTAGCGGTCGACCACCGCATGGATGCCGCGCACGAACGCGCCGACGAGCGCCTGGGGCTCGTTGCCGGCAGCGAGCAGGTTCTCGCGCAGGGCGGCGACCACGGGCTTCACGCGTTCGTCGATGAACGTTGCGAGCAGCTGCTCCTTGCTGCCGAAGTAGTAGTTCACGAGCGCCGGCGTCACGCCGGCGCGCAGCGCGATGTTGCGTTGGCTCGTGGCCGCGATGCCGTCGGCTGCGAAGCACGCCACGGCCGCGTCGAGCAGCCGTTCGCGCTGATTGGCCTCGTCGGCGCGCGGCCGGCCGGGCCGGCGGGGCTCGCGGCGTTTGCGCGGCCTGGCGGTGGGGTTGGGCATGGCGATAAATTAAATTAACGTTCAAAACAATACAAGCGCGGGGGGCGGAAGCCTTGTGTTACGCTGCGCCCCGCGGCGCCGCGTCTGCCCATCGGGCAGGCCGCGTGCTCCTGCCGCACGACACGAGTGAGGATCCCGGCAGTGAATCGGCGCGTGACCCTGTCGACCGTTCTCGGTCTGGTCATGGGCGTGGCTTTGGCGTCGCCAGGCGCTCTTGCGCAGCGGGCGCCCGTGCGCGTGCATCGCGAGCGTTCCGTCGTCGAGCGCATCGAGTTCGACCCCGCTGCGCCGCCGCGCGGCATGCCGAGGCTCACGCCGCCCGAAGCCGGCGTCTGCAACACCACCTTCGAGCTCGACACCGGTGTCGGCTACAACGCCGAGCCGTTCACGGCGAACATGGTCCGGATCACCGTATCGCAGCTCGATCTGACGACACGACTCACCTTCGAAATCTACACGGCCGCCGACGCGCCCCAGAAGCTGCGCGACCACGAGGAGGCGCACCGCAAGATCGGCGAGTACTACTACCGCAACGCGGCGGCTGCCGCCGAGCGCATTGCGCGTGCGCTGATCGGCGAGAGCTTCGACGGCACGGGCAGCGACGAGGATGCGGCGCAGAAGAGCGCGGTCGGCAAGGTGCTGGCCGGCATCGAGCGCGATTACATGGCGCGCACGCGCGACCGCAGCGCGGCCGCGAACGCCCGCTTCGACCTGATCACGAACCACGGGCTCGATCCGATCGACGAGGCCACGGCAATCGCGCGAGCGGTGGCCGCAGACCCGGAACCGGAGCCCGCGCGCCGGCACCACTGACACGCCCCGCGGCGTCGCGTTCGCGAAACCCCGCCGCTATGCTGTGCGCCCCATGACGCAACCAGCCACGGCGACCGGCGCCGTCGTCGAGTTCATCGGCCGGACCCGCTTCGCCGCACTGCCGGCCGAAGCCCTGACCATCGCCAAACGCTGCATCATCGACGGTCTCGGTGTGCTGCTCGCGGGCTCGATGCAGGAGGCGGGCAAGATCCTGCACGCGCACGTGCAGGGCGCGGACCCGCGCAGCGAAGCCACGGTGTTCGGGCCGCGCCCCTTCAGGACGGGCGCCGCCGCGGCCGCGCTCGTGAACGGCACCGCGGGCCACGCGCTCGACTGGGACGACACGCAGCTCGCGACGAGCGCCGACCGCATCTTCGGCCTGCTGACGCACCCCACGATCCCGCCGCTGGTCGCCACGCTCGCGGTCGGCGAGCCGCGCCGGATCTCCGGCGCGCAGTTCCTGGAAGCCTTCCTCACAGGCTTCGAGGTCGAGTGCAAGATCGCCGAGGCCATCAGCCCGGCGCACTACAAGAAGGGGTTCCACTCGTCCGGCACGGTCGGCACGTTCGGCGCGGCCGTGGCCACGACGAAGCTGCTCGGCCTTACGCCTACGCAGACGGCGCACATGCTCGCGATCGCCGCGAGCTCGGCGGCCGGCATCCGCGTGAACTTCGGCAGCATGACGAAGCCGCTGCACGTGGGCCGCGCTGCGCACAACGGCGTGACCGCCGCAGAGCTCGCGGCGCGCGGCTTCACGGGCGGCCAGGACGCGCTCGATCCGCCATGGGGTTTCTTCCAGACGTTCAGCCACGGCGAGGGGTTCGACCCCGCGCGTATCGTCGGTGTGCTGGGGAATCCGCACACGATCGTGCGGCCCGGCGTCTCCATCAAGCCGTATCCGTGCGGCGTGCTCGGGCACCCCACGATGGACGCCATGCGGCGGCTCGTGGTGAAGCACGACGTGCAGCCGGAGACCATCAAAGCGATCCGCGTGCGCGCCGGCTCGAACATCCTGAACCCGTTGCGTTACCCGATTGCCCACAACGAGCTCGAGGCGAAGTTCTGCCCCGCGTTCATGGTCAGCGCGATCGCGCTGCGGCGCAAAGCCGGCATCCACGAGTTCAACGACGAGTTCGTGCAGAGCGCGCCCGTGCAGGCGCTGATGCGCAAGGTCGAGCGCGTGCTCGATCCCGAGATCGAGGCCAAGGGCTGGGAGAAGATCCGCAGCACGGTCGAGGTGGATCTCCTCGACGGCCGCACGCTCGTGGAGCACGCCGACGAGCGCTACCGCGGCGGCCCCGATCTGCCGTTCACGCGCGAGGAGCTGTACGAGAAGTGGGCCGACTGCGCCTCGCTCGTGCTGCCGCGGGCCGCCGTGGACGAGGCGTTCGAGCTCGTCGACGGCCTCGAGAAGGTGGGCGACATCACGACGCTGGTCCGCGCGCTGACGACGCCGCAACGCCAGGCGCTGCCCCGATGAACACCGTGGGCGCCGCGCTCTGCTTCGTGCTGCTTGGCTCAGGCACGGGCCGCCGCCGGGCGCGGCGCGCATAGGTAGATTCCGCGGTTACGACTGCGCGGTCACGTGGCGCATACGGGGGACTGCGCAACATCGTGCAGATGAACGCAGTGTGGCAGCCAAGCGGTCTCGTGATTCTGGCCTGTCTCGGTGGCGCCGTGGCGTATGCCCAGCCGGGCGCACCGACGGCCGCGGACGTCGATGCCGGCAAGCGAATCTATGCGTCGAACTGCGCGCAGTGTCACGGCCCGGAAGGGCTCGGCGACGGCGAGGCGGGCAAGGGGCTGAGCCCGCCGCCGGCCGACGTCGCACGGTCGAGCAAGCTGCCAATCGCGACCGACGCGTATCTGTACTGGACGATTGCCGAGGGCGGGGCTCCGGTCGGCAGCGCGATGCCGCCGTTCAAGACCGTGCTCGACGAGACCCGCATCTCGCAGGTCGTCGCCTATCTGCGCGGGCTGTGAGCCGTGCGCTAACGCGCACGGTAGCGCTGGTTCTCGAGGCACACGAACTCGAGCAGCTCCTGATCCGGCATGATTCGCTGGTTCACGCGCACGGTCCAGGGTTTCGTGTAGGCCTTCGGGTCATCGACCGTCACGTCGATCTCCATGCGGCCATACGTCGGGCGGCGGAAGCGCTCGGTCACCCTGGCCGCGTCCGTCAGCGGTGAGCCGAACACGTCGAGCCAGCCACCGTCGCGCAGCCCGCTCGTCTCGACCACGAGCGTGTCGCCGTCCCAATGCCCGACGGAGTACCCGTACCACCAGGGCTGCGGGTCGTCGGTCGGCAGCGTGCGGCCGTCGGTGAAGATCTGGCGGATGCCCATGCTGGCCTCGTACAGAATCACGAGCACGTCGGGCGTCTGGATCAGCTTGCGCGGCGCGCCCTGCGTGTGGAACTGCATGATGCCCATCGGCAGGCACGCCGCCTCGGGATTGTCCTTGCCGTTCGTCGCGCGACGTGCTTCGAACAGCGCCCTGGCCTCCGGCCTGAAGGGCAGGCCGCCGTCGACGTTCTGCGCCACGTTCAGGAACCCGGCCACGGGCGGCCCGGTGGAGAACGCCAGCGCCGGCTGACCGCCGGCGCCGAGCCCGCCCACGCCCTGCCACACGCCGGAGAGGTCGGGCTTGCCATCGGCCGTGCGCGGCGCCGGAGCTTCGAGATCGGGCTCGCCCGTGGAGGTATGGGGCACGCGTGGGCTCGAGTGCGGCCCCCACTGCGCGAGCACCGCTGGCGGGACGAAGGCCATGGCCAGTATCGCAACCCCGACGGGCAGGCGGCGCAGCATGTTCGGCTCCGGGTTTCCGGTAGGGCGCGTCAGCGTATCATCCAACGGTCGGCGTCGCGGCTCGCGCGGCGCTGTCTTCGGGGGATGACCACGATGGGCCGCACGCCGCTCGCCGTCTCGATGCTGGTTGCCGTTTTCCCGCTCGCCGCGCTGGCGCACCACTCGTTCTCGGCCGAATACGACCGGGACAAGCCGATCACGGTCACGGGCACCGTGACCAAGGTCGAGTGGACGAACCCGCATGCGCGACTCTACGTCGACGTGAAGGGGGGCGGCGGCGAGGTCGTGAACTGGGACTTCGAGCTCGGGCCGCCGAACGGCCTCATGCGGCAGGGCTGGAACCGCAACTCGCTTCGTCCCGGGCACGTCGTGACGGTCAACGGGTTCCTGTCGAAGGACGAGCCGCACGTCGCGAACGCGCGCTCGGTGTTCCTGCCCGACGGCCGCCAGGTGTTCGCCGGCTCGTCGTTCGACACGGGGCCGGCCGGCGGCGACGGCGCGGCTCAAAAGTAAACCGAGAAACAGGCCGCAGTCCGCGGCGGGTGCCTCGCGCTACGCTGCATCGCGACTCCTGGACGGACGGGGCAGCGAATGCTCGGAAAAACACTGTTCGCGGTCGTGCTCGGCGCGGCGTATGTCGTCGCCGCGGGCGCGGAGGATACGGTCGGGCACAAGACCACGTTCTTCGACTTCGCGAAGATCACGATCAACGAGCGGGCGCGCGCCGACGGCTACCTGCGCGTGCGCCTTCAGCCCGAAAGCGGCGGTGCCCGCGAGGCCACGCTCGACATTCACAAGCGCATGAGCGAGAACGACATCGCGAAGGGCATTGCCGCCGCGCTCGCGCCCGTCGTGGGGCCCGAATACACCGTGGATCGCACGGCCGGCGAGCACGTGAAGCTGCGCAAGGCCGACAAGAACGCCGCGGACTTCGCCGTGGAGATCACGTTCAACGTGCCGGGCTTCTCGATCGTGCTCGAGAACTGACGCGTCGCGTCAGAGCGTGGCGCTCTGCACCGCCGCGAGCGGCGGCGCGCCCTCCGCGCTGCGCCGTGCCGACCAGTCGCGCACGCGCTCGAGCGCGAGCTCCATCAGGTGCGCTTCACCCTGCGGATCCGGCATCACGCACGGCGGATGGCGGCGCAGGCGTTCCCAGTCCCCGTGCCTGATCACGGAATTCAGGAACGTCAGGTTCTTGCGGATGAAGCGGATGTACGGGCTGTAGCCGCCTTCGAAGAACGCCTCGAGGTAGCGGTACACGCGGTTGAAGTTGTTCTCGAGCCGCAGGCGCGCCCCGTTCTGGTAGAACGTCAGCGTCTTGCCGAGCAGGTCCTGCGCCGAGCGGTACAAGACCTTGCCCTCGGGGCGGTCCTCCATCGCGACGCCGCCGAGCACGAACTCGGGGTACAGGCGGTCGCGGCATTTCTCGAGGTAGCAGCGGTCGGCCAGCTGCGCGACGAGGTCGGCCGTGCCGAGCAGGTGGCCCACGACGCTGTCCTTCGGCTCGTCGAGCTCGATCTGATCGATGTTCAGCTCGTAGCCCGTGAAGTGCACGATGCGCGAGATCACGGGCACGAACTGCTCGAGCCCGACCTTCGGCAGATAGCTCTCGAGGTAGCGGCCGCTGCGCGTCACGTGCACGCGCGTGAACACCGCACCGTTGACGGCGCCCGCGTCCATCTCGCGATGCCGCAGATATCCCACGTCGTGGAACAGCGCACTCACGAGCGCGAGCTCCGCGCGATCGACGCCGAGCCGGTCGCCGGTCTCCACGCTGGTCTCGTGCCCGACGATGAGCCGCGCGAGCGCGAGCGTCATGTCGAGCGTGTGCTGCATGTCGTGATACGTCGTATCGACCGGAAAATAGTTCGGATCGCGGCCGGCGAACACGCGCTCGAAGTCGTGGAACGCGAGCCACAGAGAATCGAACGAATGGTTCGGGTACAACGCGTCGAACAGCTCGGCCACGGCGGCCCGTACTTTCGGTACGGAGCTCACCTGCACGGTGTTCGTCACGTCGTAGTCGTTACGCCGGTCTTGGAGTTCGTCTTCTTCGATCGGCATCGTCAGCGCCTGCCCCGAAGGCAAGTCTAAGGGATTCGTATCGACGGCGACGGCGCTCATCTCACATAAGCGTCAGGGCAGGGCGAATTCTGCGATGACCGGCACATGGTCCGACGGGCGCTCCCAGCCGCGGGGTTCCTTGTCGATGCGGCAACTATCGCACATTTGACTTAACTTCCGCGACGCGAGCACGAGGTCGATCCGAAGTCCCTGGTTGCGGCGGAACGAGGCGCCGCGGTAGTCCCACCAGCTGTAGGTGTTTTCCGGCTGCGGGAACAGCCGGAACGTGTCGTGGAACCCGAGCGTCAGCAGCTCGCCGAGTGCGGCCCGTTCCTTCGGGGAGCACAGCACCTTGCCGGCCCAGGCGCGCGGGTCGTGCACGTCGCGGTCCTCGGGCGCCACGTTGAAGTCGCCGACCACGACGACCAGCGGGTGCCTCGCGAGCTCGCCGGCCAGCAGGCGCTTCAGCGCGGCGAGCCACTCGAGCTTGTAGCGGTACTTGTCGGAGTCGACGCTCTCGCCGTTCGGCACGTACAGGCAATACACGCGCAGCGCGCCGAACGTGGCCGCGAGCACACGCTTCTGCTCGTCCACGAAGCCGTTGCCGATGCCGTGCGTCACGTCGTGCGGCGTCTGCCGCGCGAGGATCGCGACACCGTTGTAGGCGGCCTGGCCGCTGAACGTGGCCGTGTAGCCGCGGTCCGTGAACGCATCGGCCGGAAAGTCCTCGTCGCGGAGCTTCGTCTCCTGCAGCGCGAGCACGTCCGGCTGCTCGCGCTCGAGCCACTTCAGCACGTGCGGCAGGCGCACGCGCAGGCTGTTGACGTTCCAGGTCGCGATCTTCAAGGCCGTGGGGTCGCGGCGCCGCTCACTGCCGTGTCGCGATGCCGGCCTGGCGCAGCAGCGCGTCGAGCTGCGGGCCGCGGCCGCGGAACGCGACGAACGAGTCGAGCGGGTCGCGGCTGCCGCCCGTGGCGAGTATCGCCCGGCGGAAGCGCTCTGCCGTGTCGCGGTCGAAGATGCCGTTCTCCTCGAACGCGGCGAACGCGTCGGCCGCGAGCACCTCGGCCCACTTGTAGCTGTAGTAGCCGGCCGCGTAGCCGCCGCCGAAGATGTGGCCGAAGGAATGCGCGAACCGGTTGAACGCGGGCGGCTGGATCACGGCGACCTCTTTACGCACCTCGCCCAGAATCCCGTACACGCGCGAGCCCTGCTTCGGGTCGTACTCGTGGTGCAGGCGGAAATCGAACAGTGCGAACTCGAGCTGGCGCACCATCGCGAGCCCCGCGAGGAACGTGCGCGAGCGCTGCAGCATGTCCATCTTGTCCTGCGGCAGCGGCGCGCCCGTCTGGTAGTGCCGGCCGATCTTGCGCAGCACCTCGGGTTGCCAG
>DASZSB010000159.1:0-4851 GCA_035548835.1 Gammaproteobacteria bacterium
AGTGCGAACTCGAGCTGGCGCACCATCGCGAGCCCCGCGAGGAACGTGCGCGAGCGCTGCAGCATGTCCATCTTGTCCTGCGGCAGCGGCGCGCCCGTCTGGTAGTGCCGGCCGATCTTGCGCAGCACCTCGGGTTGCCAGGTGAAGTTCTCGAGGAACTGGCTCGGCAGCTCCACGGCGTCCCAGGCCACGCCGTTGATGCCGGCAATCGACGGATAGTCGATCTCCGTCAGCAGATGATGCAGCCCGTGGCCGAACTCGTGGAACAGCGTCACGACGTCGGTGTGCGTCAGCAGCGACGGCGTGTCGCCCACCGGCGAGTTGAAGTTGCAGACGAGGTACGCGACCGGTGTCTGCGTGTGGCCGTTGACCTTCTCGCGGCTCAGGCAGCCGTTCATCCACGCGCCGCCGCGCTTGTTCGGCCGCGCGAATAGATCGAGATAGAAGCTGCCGACGACGCTGCCGTCGCGGCGCTTCAACTCGTAGTAGCGCACGCTCGGATGCCACACGCTCGGCGCGGCCGCTTCGCGGACCTCGAGGTCGAACAGCGTGCCGAAGAGGCCAAACAGGCCGTCCAGCACCTGCGGCAGCGGGAAGTACGGGCGCAGCTCCTCCTCCGCGAGGTTCAGCTTCTGCTGACGCAGGCGTTCGGCGTAGAACGCCGTGTCCCACGGCTCGAGTCTGCGGCCGGCGAACCCCGCGAGATCTGCGAGCTCCTGCTCGGCGACCGGCTTGCTGCGGCGGCCGAGATCGCGCAGGAACTCGATCACGCGCTCGGGCGAGTCGGCCATCTTCGTGGCCAGGGAGTACTCGGCGAACGTGCGGAAGCCCACGAGCTGCGCGGCTTCGTGGCGCAGCGCCATGATCTGCTCGATCAGCGGGCCGTTGTCCCAGCGCCCGGCGTGCGGGCCCTGATCGGACGCGCGCGTGGTCCAGGCCTCGTAGTACTTCTTGCGCAGGGCGGGCGACTCGGCATGCGCCATGACGGTCTGGAATGTGGGCGGGTCGAGCCGCAGCAGCCAGCCGCCGAGCTTGCGCTCGGCCGCGAGCCGGCGCGCGCGCTCGAGCGCGAGCTCCGGCAGACCGGCCAGCGCGCCGGCGTCGGTCTCGTGGTGCTCGAACGCGTCCGTCGCGTCCATGACGTTCTGCTCGAAGCTGGCCTGATGCGCGGCCAGCTGCTGCATGACTTCCCTGAAGCGCTCCCGGGGGGCACCCGTCAGCGTGACGCCGCCCAAGCGGAAATCGCGCAGCGCCTGTGCGACGAGGTGCCGTTCGACCGGCTGCGCCGTCACCCGGCTCTGCAACGTGCCGAAGTGCCGGTACAGGGCCTCGTTCTGGCCGAGCTCCGTGCTGAACTCCGTCACGAGCGGCAGGCACTTGTTGTACGCGTCGCGCAGCGGCGGGCTCGACAGCACCGAGTTCAGGTGCGATACCGGTCCCCAGACCCGGTTGATCTCGGAGTTGATGCGCTCGAGCTCGCGCAGCCACTCGAGCGTGGGCGTGGCCACCGTTTCGGCGGCACCGAGCGCGCGGCGCTGCGCGGCCAGGATCTCGCGCACGGCGGGCTCGACGTGCTCCGGCCGAATCGCACCGAAGTCCGGCAGCACGGTGGTCGAAACGAGCAGGGGATTGGCGTTGGCTTGGTCGGTCATGCAGGCAATGTGCGGATAATGATGCCGGGAATCTAGCAGAGAATCTCCGCGATTTGCGGAATGCAGTACGCTTGTCGCCCCGGAACGGTGCGGGCACGGAGGTCGTTTGGTGCAGGCGTTCGATTTGCTGGTGGTGGGCGGCGGCAGCGGCGGGCTCGCGACGGCGCAGCGGGCCGTCGAGTATGGAGCGCGCGTGGCGCTGTTCGAGCCCGCCCGCCTCGGTGGCACGTGCGTGAACGTGGGCTGCGTGCCGAAGAAGGTCATGTGGAACGCAGCCGAGCTGGCTGCCGCGCTCGGCCACGCGCCACACTACGGCTTCGATGTCACGGTGGGCCGGCACG
Organism: Gammaproteobacteria bacterium; assembly: GCA_035548835.1. Classification (GTDB taxonomy): domain Bacteria; phylum Pseudomonadota; class Gammaproteobacteria; order Steroidobacterales; family Rariloculaceae; genus FEN-1219. The sequence continues at coordinate 1,994 of DASZSB010000159.1, forward strand.
ACTGGGGCCGGCTCAAGCAGGGCCGCGACGCCTACGTCGCGCGGCTGAACGGCATCTATCAGCGCAACCTGGACAAGAAGGGCATCACGACGATCCGTGCGGCGGCACGGTTCGCGAGCCCCACGCAGCTCGTCGACAGCGAGGGCCGCGAGTATGCCGCGCAGCACATCGTGATCGCGACCGGCGGCCGGCCTGCGGTGCCCGCGGTGCCCGGCGCCGACCTCGGCGGTACGTCGGACGACTTCTTCGCGTGGCCGGAACTGCCGCCGCGCGTCGCGATCGTCGGCAGCGGCTACATCGCCGTGGAGCTCGCGGGCGTGCTGCGCGCGCTCGGCAGCGAGGTCGTGCTCGCGATCCGCCACGAGCGTGTGCTGCGCCATTTCGACGCGCTGCTCGGCGTGAAGCTGGTCGAAGCGCTGCGCGCTTCGGGCGTCGAGGTGCTGACGGAGTTCACGACGCAGGCGGTCACGCGCGATGCGCACGGCATCACGCTCGAGGCCGTGGACGGCCGCCGAGTCAGCGGCGCGGACCGGCTGCTGTGGGCCATCGGCCGCAAGCCGAGCTCGGCCGGGCTCGACCTCGCCGCGGCCGGCGTGGCCCACGACCTCGGCGGCTACATTCACGTCGACAAGTTCCAGAACACCAACGTGCCCGGCATCTATGCCGTGGGCGACGTCACGGGGCATGCGGAGCTGACGCCGGTCGCGATCGCGGCCGGGCGCCGGCTCGCCGACCGCGTGTTCGGCGGCCAGGCCGGCCGGCACCTGCGCTACGACCAGCTGCCGACGGTCGTGTTCTCGCATCCGCCGATCGGCACCGTGGGCCTGTCGGAGGAGGCCGCGCGCGAGCACTACCCGAACGAGCCGATAAAGATCTATCAGAGCGACTTCGTGTCGATGTTCTACGGCCTCACGCAGACCAAGCCGCGCACGTACATGAAGCTCGTGACGGTCGGCGCCGACGAGCGCGTCGTGGGCTGCCACGTGATCGGCCAGGCCGCCGACGAGATCATCCAGGGCTTCGCGGTGGCGCTGCGGATGGGAGCCCGCAAGCGGGATTTCGACGATACGCTCGCGATCCATCCGACCAGCGCAGAAGAGCTGGTCACGATGCGTTGATGGCGCAGTCGCCTACGCCGAAGCAGGCGCGCGCCAGCGGCGCGGCCGCGTTCGTCGCGGCCGGCATCCTGCTCTCACGCGTGATCGGGCTCGTACGCGAGCGCGTGCTCGCGATCTATTTCGGCACCGGGCTGCAGGCCGACGTGTGGAGCGCAGGACTCCGGCTGCCGAACGTGCTGCAGAACCTGCTCGGCGAGGGCACGCTGTCCGCGTCGTTCATCCCGGCGTATTCCGCGCTGCTCGGCCAGGGCCGCACGCAGGAGGCCGGCCGCGTGGCCGGCGCGATGTTCGCGCTGCTGCTCGCGATCGCGGGCGCGGTGGCGCTCACCGGTGTGCTGCTGGCGCCCGTGCTGGTCTCGGTGTTCACGCCGGGGTTCGAGGGTCACCGGCGCGAGCTCATGATCGCGGTCGTGCGCGTCGTGTTTCCGATGACGGGCGTGCTCGTGCTCTCCGCCTGGGCGCTCGGCGTGCTGAACAGCCACCGCCACTTCTTCCTGCCGTACTTCGCGCCCGTGCTCTGGAACGCGGCCATCATCGGTACGCTGGTCGCGTTCGGTTCGCGGGTGAACCTCGACGCGCTGCTGCTGGCCGCCGCGTGGGGCGCGCTCGCGGGCGGCGTGCTGCAGTTCGCCGTGCAGCTGCCGGCCGTGCTGAAGCTCGATCGCGAGATCCGCGTCAACCGCGGCCGCAACGAGCCCGCGTTCCGCGAGGCCGTGGCCAAAGCCGTGCCCGCGATCATGGGCCGCGGTGTCGTGCAGCTCTCAGGCTACGTGGACCTCGTGCTCGCGAGCCTGCTCGCGATCGGCGCGCTCGCGCGGCTGCGCTACGCGCAGACGCTGTACGTGCTGCCCGTGAGCCTGTTCGGCATGAGCGTGGCGGCCGCGGAGCTGCCGGACCTCGCGCGCGATCGGGACCGCGCCGTCGACGCGCTGCGCGCGCGCGCGGTGGCCGCGGTGCGCCGAGTGGCGTTCTATGTCGTGCCGAGCGTCGTGGCCTTCGTGGCGCTCGGCGATGTGCTCGTGGCCGGGCTGTTCCGCGCGGGCGAGTTCGGCGCCGCCGACGTAACGCTCGTGTGGCTCACGCTGATCGGCTACAGCGCGGGCCTGCTGGCCTCGACCTGCACGCGCGTGTACCAGTCCGCGTTCTTCGCGCTGCGCGATACGGCCACGCCCGCGCGCGTGGCCGGGCTGCGCGTGCTGACGGCGTTCGTCGCGGGCGCGCTGCTGATGCTGCAGTTCGAGCCGGTCACGCTGCTCGGGCACACGATTGGGGCCGGCGTGTTCGCCGGTGCGCTGGTCGCCGGGCTGCCGCTCGGCCCGCTCGGCCTCGCCGCCGGGGCCGCGCTCGGCGCGTGGCTCGAATGGTGGCTGCTGAAGCGGCGGCTCGGCGCGAGGATCGGCGCCGTCGACGCCGGCGTCGGCCTGCTCGCTCGCATGGCGGCGGCGGCGTTGATCGCCGCGGCCGGCGCGCGCGGGATCGTGGCGCTGCTCCCCTGGGGGCCGCTCGCGACCGCGCTCGTGGCGGCCGCAGGTTTCGGCGCCGTGTACTTCGCCGTGGCGGGCGGCCTCGGTCTGAGCGAGGCGCGCGCGCTGCCCGCGGCCCTGCTGCGGCGCGTGCGCCGCCGCTGAACGTACGCGGCTAGCGCAGCAGCTGCTTCAGGATCGGGGCGGTGGCGGGCATGATGCCGCGCCAGATGTAGAACGACTCGGCGGCCTGCTCGACGAGCATTCCCCAGCCCTG
>DASZSB010000160.1:0-50573 GCA_035548835.1 Gammaproteobacteria bacterium
CCGAGGTCTACGCGGCGCGCTGAGATTCGCGCCGCAGCGGCGCATTGAACGCAACACGACTTGGGCCCGCGCGCGGCGCGGGGAATCGCAGGAGAAAACCGTGGCCGACGACAACCAGAAGCAAATCATCCTCGACGCGCAGCAGGCGTCGTGCCTGCCGTTCGATCCCGCTCGGATCCCGGTGCTCGGCGATCCCGACTCGTACTCGATCTACCAACCCGGCGTGGTGGGTAGCGAGAAGGCGCTGACCGGGTTTCGACGCCAGGTGTTCGCGGTGCAGTTCACGCAGGCGGCGGCCGCGGTCGATCCGATTCTGGTGAAGCCCACGACCACCAGCGGTCCCGCGCAGAGCATCGTCAACGTGTGGTCGTACGGCTCGCCCGTGTCGCAGGGCGATCCGACCAACCCGGCCACGGCGGCGAACTTTCCCGTCACGTACAACGGCGGCGTGATCGGCTATCAAGACTCGAACTTCTACATCGGTGGCCTGATGTGCCAGCCGAACGCGATGTTCGTGTCGATCGCGATCTCCGTGCGCGTGATGCAGGCGTTCCGCGTCACCGGCCCGAGCGGCTACAAGCGCCGCGAGCAGTGGATGGACAGCTACCAGGCGGCCATTCAGCAACAGATTCTCGACAACACCGTGTGGACGTACAAGCGGAACCGCGAGACGACCACGGTGCTCGGCGAGAACCTCTCGAAGTACACCTCGGCGTATTCGAGCGGCCAGCCGCTCGCCAGCTCGCAGAACGGCGAGCCGCTCAAGGGGAACATCTACCCGTTGTGCGAAGGCATCACGTCGGCCGCCGAGGCCGCGACGTCGCAGGGCGCGACGCCGTACGCGACGCTGAACATGATCACCAACCAGTTCGCGGTGTCGCCCTCGGCGTTCGCGCCGGTCAGCTCGCGGCTTACGGACGCCGACCCGCTGGTGGTGCCCGTCGAGGTGATCTTCTTCGGCTACTGCGCGCCGTGGTGCCCGACGGACATCCAGCAGTGCCTGACGCCGCGCGGTGCGCCCGTGGTGCGTCAGCCGGCGAACAACCCCGGTCGTCCGCCAATGACCTACGTCCCGGGCTGATCCCGGGACACCAGGCACGTGCCGCCGCGTCGCATGGCGCGGCGGCACGTCGTTGCGCCTTGCCTCGTCCACGCGCCGGTGAGCCATGCGTCCAGCCATCGCACCCCCACTCTCCGAAGGCCAAGTCACCGTCCGCGATGACCAACTGCCGGGCGAGTTTCGGTCGGTGCAGACCATCAAGGTGCAGAACGAGCCGCGGCGCCTGTTCGGCATCCAGGCCGTGACGCAGGCGCCGGGCGGCCCGAACGCGTGCGTGGCGCCCGCGGCGCTGTTCTCGATGGTGAACGTGCGGCTGCTGTTCTCGCAGCCGCCGGTCGCGCCGGTCACGATCGCGTGGGAGTTCTACGACGGCTTTGACACGGCAGGCGACCTGCTCTTCGCGGGCACGATCGCGACGCCTGCCAAGATCGGCGTGCGCGACCTCTGGCAGTACACGGGGCTGCTGACCCAGTTCCTCGAGATCCGCGCGGGCCTGGTCGCCGCACCCGGCGCGCCCGACGTGATCCTGGTGACGCTCGACGTGCAGCTCGATCGCTGCGCGGGCGACACGTTCCAGATGCGGTGGGGCGGCGACGTCACGAAAACCTTTCCGGTCGCGCCGTACAAGGTGCTGCCGTAACCCAACGGAGTGATTCAGATGGCAGACGGCAACGGCAAGGACAAGGCGATCTACACCCAGGCGCAGTTCGACGCGCTGGACCTCGCGACGCTGGCGGTGGGCTTCACGGTGTTCATCTCGGACGCCGGCACGGTGGCCGAGGTGACGCTCGACGACACCGGCGCGAAGCGCTGGCAGCTGACGCAGTTCGGCGCGGGCGTGCAGGTCGGGGCCTCCGCGCTCGTCGCGGGCACCAAGACGATCGACACCGGCGTCACGATCACGGCCGCCTCGAAGGTGTTCGTCACGCGCCAGGGCGCCCCGGGCGGCGGCACGGCGATCGGTCTGCTCAACGTGCGCGCGGTGACGCCGGGCGCTCCGGGCGTGGGCTCGTTCGTCGTCGAGTCGCTCGCCGAGGCGAACCAGGCGCTCGTCGCCGCGGACACCAGCGCGTTCGTGTTCTGCGTCGTCGGCTGACCGCGACGCCCACGACGACCATCGCTCGCGACTGTGGAGAGACACCATGGCGGACGGCAACGGCAGCGACAAGGCGATTTACACCCAGGCCGAGTTTGATGCGCTCGACATCACGACGCTGGCGGTGGGGTTTCAGGCGTTCGTTCTGGACTCGGGTGTGACGTGGGAGGTGGGCGTCGCCGCGGGTTCGACGCTGCCGAACATCACCAAAGTCTGGCAAGCCGTCGGCGGTGGTCAGGGTGCGCGAATCGATCTTTACGTCAACGCGTCGGCCACACCGGTGCCGCCGTATGGCGGCGGGTCGGACAGCAACCCCGGGTCGCTGGCACGCCCGTTTCAGACGCTCAACCACGCGGTCGCAGCGCAAGCCGGGCTCACGGGTGCGGACGTGCGAATTCACGCCGCGCCCGGCACGTATACGGGAGACGCGCTGCGCCTCCCAGGCCCCAAGACCACGGCGGCGTGTCCGTGCATCGTGGGCGAGTACCTGCCGGTCGCGTCGCTGACGCCGACGCCGATCCCCGTCCTGACGGTCGATCCCGCCACCGGCGCGTTCACGACGGCGCTGGGCCTGAGCGACGATCTCGTGGCCACGGGCTATGCGGTGCGGTTCGTGGCAGCTGATGCCACGCTGAACATCGTCGCGAACACCACGACGGGCGCCAACGACGCGATCACCGTCGCGAGCAATCTGACGAACTACGGGTTGCTGGCGCCCGGCGATCTTGTGGAGATCGTCGAGCCGTCGTTGGTGCTCGAGCAACAGGTGTTCGTGGACGGCGCGGCCAACACGTGGGGATTTCTCGGCGTGCGGTTCACGCGCGGTTCGACGATTGCGTCGAACGGCGCCACCGTCGTCCTGGACACGTGCGCGTGCGACGGCACGTTCATGGGGGTCATCTGGAACGCCACCGCGTTGCTCGTGGGGCTCAACTCGTATCGCTCGCCGCGGACCGATTTCCCGATCGACGGCGCCAACTGGAACGCCGAAACGGGCTCCACGTTCGTCAACTCGGGCAGCTGGTTCGCGTCGTTTGGTGGCACGGTGCGCACCGGACACTGCGCCGCGCGCAACCGTCCCGAGGATCTCTCGGGTCCGTTCAGTTTCGGCGAAGGCTCCTATGGCGAGCTGTGGGGGCTGTCGGCACGCGGCACGGGCCCCGTGCGCACGTGGGGTGACTCCGAGGTGTACAACCTCGGATCAAGCACGCCGACCGAGATCACGGACTGCGAAGCGATCGCCGACTACGTGTTCGTCGCCGACGGATCGACGGACACGTCGATTGCGACGCACAACGACTTTGCGGCCAACGCGCTCGCCGGCAAGACGGTGCGCGTTCTGGGCTTCTCCGGACTGTCCTCGGGCGAAGCGGTCGTGGTGAGCAACACGGCGGGTCCCGACTCGGTGCTCACGCTGGCGACACCGCTCGACGGTGCGCCACCGGGCGGCGACCTTATGGCCGTCATCGTGGCCGGCGACGGCGTGCAGGCGTTTCGCTCGTACCTCTCGTGGACGCCAGACAACCTCGGTCCCGGGCCGCATGTCATCGCAGGGTGTGCGAACGGCATGCGCGTGGACGTGGATTCTGAGCTGTGGATCAGCGCCACCGAGGGCGTCAACGAGCAGTTCGGCGTCGCACTGGACCGCAACTCACGCGTATATCCCGATGCCAACAACGTCACGCTCACCGGCGCGCGCGGCGACGTCGGGATGGGCGCGGGCGAGGCGCGCGACTGGGCGGGTGCGAGCGCCTCGTCCAGCGACGCGGTACCCTCCGAGAACGTCCTTCACGGCCCGACCGCGGCGACCGCGGGCACCACCGCGGGCGTGATCCACACGACGTTGAATCTTGCTGAGAACGAGGCCGTGGGCTTGCGGGTCATCTTTGTCTCGGGACCCGCGCAGGGACTCCAAGGCATCGTGGCCAGCAACACCGCCGGTCCGAACTCGCAGCTGGTGCTCGAGGCGCCGCTCGGCGTTGCGCCGGTGGCCACCAACCAGTTCGTGCTGGGCACGTCGTTCCTGCTGTACGCGGGCGCGGCGCAGGCCGGGTCGAGCGACGTGCTCGTCAAGACGACGCTGGATCTCGCGCTCAACCAGGCCGCGGGCTATTGGCTCTTCGTACTGAGCGGCGCCGCGCTGGGTGCGCTCGAGCAGATTCGCAGCAACAAGGCCGGGCCCAACGCCGAGCTGACGCCGGTGCGCGCGTTGCCGGCCGCGGTCGGCGCCGGTGACATCTACCTGCTCGTGGCGAGCGCGGGTTGCTACGCGCGCGCAAACGCGGGCGCGATCGCGTGAGGTGTGAGATGCGCAAGCCTGCCTTGTTTCTGGGGGACGATCCGACGAGCCGCGCGTGGCAGCGTCGCTACGGCAACGCCCTCGCGCTCTGGTTCGAGGTGCACGAGCCCAGCGATCCAGACTACGCCGCCGCCGCGGCGCGCCGCGGACTCACGCTAGGCCAGGGACCGACCGGCCACGACGGCGCGCGCGTGCTGCGCGCCGCGGACCTGCTCGTGTTGATCCTGCGCGCGGTGCAGGGCGGCCCGGCGGCCGACTGATTCGACGTCGCGAGGTGGACCATGGCGGACGGCAACGGCAGCGATAAGGCGATCTACACCGAGGCGGAGTTCCTCGCGCTCGACATCACGACCCTTGCCGTGGGCTTCCAGGCGTTCGTGCTCGACACGGGTGTCACCTGGGAGGTGGGCGTCGCCGCGGGCTCGACGCTGCCGAACGTCACGAAGGTCTGGCAGGCGATCGGCGGCACCAGCGCGTCGGGCTGGGGCAAGTACGTCTGCGCGCCAGCCTCGGGCGGCGGCGTGACCCAGCCCGACGTGCTGTATCACCAGCTGCAGGCCGGCATCGACGCCGCGTTTGCGAACGGCCACACGATGGCCAATCCGGCGTTCGTCCACGCCCTCGCCGGCACGTTTAACGAGTCGCTCACGATGCGGCCGGGCATCTTCTTGGTGGGACTCGGCTGCCAAGATGGCTTCGGCGTGGTCGTCAACGGCGACGTGACCTTTGCGGGCGCCGCCGACGGCGACGTCGCGTCGCTCTGCAACGTCTTCGTCAACGGCACGATTCGCGGCAGCGGCGCGCACCGACAGACGCTGTTCGTGATGGACACGCGCGCCGAGCGCACCGACGCGACGGCGGCCATCGCGTGGGACAACAGCGATCCAGACAGCCTGCTGGTGCTGCGCGACGCCACCACGATCAGCGCGGGTGGTGGCCTCGGGCTCGAGGTCACGACGTCGGTCACGCTCGTCAGCCAACGCACCAACTACGAAGGTGATGCCTCGCGGCCGTGCGTCGCGGTGGCGGGCGGCCAGCACAGTTGGAGCGAGTCGCCGATCAACGGTGGCTTTGCCTCGGTCGGCGGCGTCGAGACGTTTGTCGAGTCGCCCGTTGTGGCGCGCGGCATGAGCGCGTTGACGCTGACGGGCGCGGACGTGACGTGGCTCAACGGCGTGCTCGACGGCAACACCGACCCGCTCGTCGCGGGCACCGGCTTCTTCCGGTACGCGGACCTCACCCGCCTGGGTCGGTTCTCGGTCGGCGCCGGCATCACGATGGTGCCGCTGACCACGCTGCGGCCCTCTAGCTACAACTTTTTGCTCGGCCCCGGTCCCTTCAACCTCGCGACGAATACCACGCTCACGTTGCTGGTGCTGCTGGACCCGGACGTGGTCAAGGTCGTCAACCTGCCCAATCTGCAGACGCAGTGGGCCGACGGCTGCGAGCTGACGTTGCTGACCGTGCCGGGCCTCACGACCGGCACCGCGCTGGTCGTGCTGCAGGCTGCGGCGGGACAGACGATCGGCGGCACCTACGACTGGTATCGCCTGTTCGCCGGTGGCTCCGTGACGCTGCGCGCGACGTACACCGGCGGGCTTCTGCGCTGGCAAGTCGTCGCCGAGGTCCGCGGCACGCCGGAGCGGCTCGAGGTGTTCGCGGACGACACGGGTGACGACGCCAACCCTGGCACGCGCGCGCGCCCCGTCCGCACGGGCCGCGTTGCCATGGAGCGGGCGGCGGTGCCGTGGTCGGATCGCGGCACGGTGTATCTGGGTATCGATGGCGCGCCGTACACCGATGATCTGCTCGCCAGTTCGACGTCGCCGGTCGCGTACCCGGGATCGTCCCTGCCCGGGGCGTGGCCGCTGCGCGTCGTGGGTGGCTACGAGGACGAGCCCGCGGTCACGCAGCCGATCGCGATCACGGGTGGTGCGGCGGGCGCCGCGGGACCGCCCGTGGTGTTCGCAACGGCGACGTTCGCGGCACCGCCCGCGGGTCCCACGGCGGGCAGCTTCGCGTTGTTCGCAGGCGGCCCACTCGATGGCCAGCGCTACGTGATCGACCGGGCCACGGCGGGGTCGATCGAGGTGCCCGCGCTGGGGCTCGATCCGAGCACCGCAACCGAGTTCCGCACGCAGCGCGCAAGCGCCTCGCTCGACGCGAGCGGCCCGGGACTGGTGTTCGTGCCGGGTCCCGGCGCCACGGGCATCGTGTTCGAGGGCGTCGATCTGTGCCGCAGCGGCCAGCCGCTCGCGAGTCGCGGTGGCATCGTGTTGCTCGCAGGCGCGCGGTCGATCGGATCGCTCTGGTCGCCCGACGGCGTGCTCTCGCTGGGCACCGCCGGCACCGGCACGATCGGGACGCCCGCGGCCACGGCGTGGCTGGCCGATGTCATTGCCGAGTTCTACCCGACGCCCGGGCAGCTCTCGTCATACCTGGCGGGCGCGCAGGTCGGCGCGACGGGGGCCGTGATCGGCACGGAGAGTGTCGCGGCGCTGCTGACCGTGCAGGGCGGCACGGCGGGGCTCGACACCTGCGCGACCGGCACCGGCGGGCCGGTGGGCGTGGACGTCGGTGGACGCTGCGAACTCGCGGCGGTGATGGCGTTCGACGAGATCACGTTCGAGCGCGGCGCAGTCGGCGTGATTGACAATCTGAACGCGGTTCAGAACAGCGGGGATGGCCTGTTGGTGGCCGAAAACGCCGTCGTCGAAGTGACGGCGTTGCAGGGCACGTTGACCGCGGTGGGGGCCGTGGGCGTACGCACGCACAACGGTGGCCGCGCGACCGTGACCGATCCCAACACCGGCACGACGATCACCGGGCCGGGTGGCGTCAACGACGCGGTGGCCAACGGCGCTGCTGCGAACGTTTCGTGGGCGGCCGTCGCCGCGGCCAATCAGATCGATCTACAAGAACTCTGCGCGGTGGGGCAGTGACGTCGCTGTCCGCCAACGGCGCGCGCGTGCGCGACGTCGGGGCGCCGGTCGATCCGACGGACGCTGCGCGCCTCGCGGACGTCAGCGGTGGTGTGCCGGCTGGATACTACGGCGACGGCGCGGACGGACCGCAGGTATTCGACGGCGGTGGCCAGACCGTGCTGACCGGTGACCTGCGTGCCACGACCGTGCTCGTCAAATCAAACACCCGGCTCGACGTCGCCGGGTTCGAGATTTCAGCCACCGTCTCCATCGAGATCGAGGCCGGATCGGCAATCCACAGCGACGGCCAAGATGCCAGCGGCGCGACGCCTGGCGCGGGCTCGAATGGCACGGCCAATACCCTGACCGCGACGTGCTTCGCGGTCGGGGGAGGTGGTGGCTCGCCGGGCCAGAACGGCAACACGCAGGTGGGCGTGCAAAACAGCGAGACGCTGTTTGATCACCTCGGCGCCAGCGGTGGCAACGGCGGCAACAACGGCGGTGGCGGCGGCGTGACGAGCGGCTGGACGCTGGGGCTTGCGCGCCACCCATTCATGGGCGCTACGCCGACGAACCTGCAGGCGTTTGATCCCAACACCTTTGCCACGCTGATCTTGCCGTGCGGCTCAGGCGGTGGGGGCGGCGGCGGCGCGGGCGCCGGTGCCGGCGGTGGCGGTGGTGGCATCGTGCGTCTGCGGGCGCCGGTGATTCACAACGATGGCACCATCAGCGCGCGGGGTGGCGCGGGTGGCAACGCGCCTGTTCCGGCAACGGGTGGTGGTGGGGGCGGCGGCGCAGGCGGCCGCGTCATCCTGCAGGGCACGCTCGAGGGCAGCGGCGTTGTGGACGTCGCGGGTGGCGCGGGCGGCAGCGGTCTAGCGCCTGCAAGCACCGCCGGCCAGGCGGGCTCGGTGGCCTACTTCGTGGGGTGATCATGAGCGCGGACGTCTCGCCCAACAACGCACGGATTCGACGTGTCGGCCCGCCTGTCGAGGCCACCGATGCCGCGCGCCTCGGCGACATCTCCACGGGGCCCTACTCGCAGGCGACCTACGCGACGAGCCAGGTTCTGAACGACACGGCGCCCAACCTCGTGCGCTTCGCAGGGCTGAGTGGCGCCGCCACGGCGACGTTGCCGGATCTCGCGACGACCACGTGGCAGATCGGACGCCCGCTGATCGTGGCGAACGCCGACTCGACGTATCTCGTCGAGGTGCTGCGCGCTGGCGCTGACGTGATCGTGCCGGCGCTGCGTGGGCTGATCTTGTACCCTGGGGACGTCGTCGCGCTGCGGTACGTCGCGCCCAACACCTGGCAGGTGCTGGCGCGCGTCCAGACCACGCCAGCCAACGTCGATTTGTACCTCGACGCCAGCGGCGGCAACGACAACAACACCGGCACAGCTGCCCGGCCGCTCGCGACGGTCGCGGAGTGGCAAAAGCGTGTCGAGGCACTGCCCGGCTGGCGTGGCTACAACCACGGTAACCTCGCCGCCGGCACGTACGCCTTGGGCACCAACGCGGTGCTTGCGGCGCCGGCCAGCGCGTGCGGCGCCGAGCCCGCGTGTCTGATCGGCACGATGGCAGACTCGGGACTCGGCACGCGCACCTACAGCGCGCAGAGCGCGGGTTCGGGCTCGACGTTCGGGACGTTGACGGACGCGGTCGGCGGCCTCACGCCGAGCGCTTATAAGGGCTATACGCTGCGCATCACCGGCGTCGGCGCCCAGGTCGGGGCCGAATACCAGATCGTGGACAACACCGCGACCACGTTCACCGTCGCCGGCACGTTCGCGGTGTTGACGACCGAGACGTTCGTCGTGGAGGCGCCCGCGACGATCCTGCAGAGCGCGAACCAAGGCATCTACTTCGAGGGCCTTGGCGGCACCTTTCTCGGGCTGCGGCACATCAAGATTGACGGCCAGGGTATCGCGGGTGCGGCGCTGCGCGTGCGCGGCGTCAACCTCTATCACTCGGCGTGCCAGTTCACCGGCTGGGGCACCTGCACGCAGGACGTGCAAGGCCAGCTCAACACGATGTTGGCCGCCAACGCGGCCGGCGTCGCCAACAACGCGAACTGCTATTTCCCGTCGCTCGGCCTGCTACGGACCGTCGGTTCGTACTTCCAGAGCGGGCTCGCGGGCGCCCAGATCACCAACACGCGCGACGGCTGGGCCGACTTCCAGCGCTGCGTGATCGCCGGAATGATCGTCACGTTTTCGGGCGGCGGCGTGCAGGCAACGTCGTGTGGGTTCTCCGGCGCGAGCGGCATCCGCGGACAGGCCGGCGCGCAGCTGCTTGTCGCGACGAACCAGTTTCTCGCGTGTGCTGGCATCGTCGGCAACTACGCCACCGCGGTGCTCGTGCTCGACGACGGCAGCTATGGAACGCTGGCGTCGAACCTCTGCAACAACTCGACGCCCGGCATCGTGCTGTCGCTGTCCGGCAACAGCGTGGCGCAGGTGTCGGGACTCACCGGCAGTGGCAACGCTGGCGTGCCGGTCAATATCCAGCGGAGCGCCTCGCTGATCAAGTCGAGCGGCAACACGGTAACGGGTGCGGTCGCGGGTAACGACGTGCAGGTCGGTGGCAACGCCGCGCCCACGGCCTGGGCGACGGTCAACGCGGGTGTGGTGACCGACGCCGCCGCGGCAACGCCGCAGCTTTGCCTGGCCGCCGCGTGAGTGCAGGGGAAGCGATCTATGCAGCTGGCTGATCTCGCAACACCCGCGGTCTGCGTCACCCTCACGATCGTGGCGAACCTGCTGACGTCGTACTGGCGCACCCAGCGCGACCAGCACCGCAGCACCGCGGACGTCACGCTCGGTGGCATGAAGCTCACCGAAGAGACGCTCCGCGGGCTGTTGTCGCGCGTGCGGTTGCTCGAGGTGAGCCTCGCCGACGAGCACGATCTGCGGCTCAAGGAAAAGGACGAGTGCGCGGGGCGCCTCGAGAGGATGTCGCAGGCGTTGCAGGCGGCCGAGGATCGTGCCGACGAGGCGACGCGGCGTGCCGACCAGTTTGCCGCGCGTAACGTCGATCTCGAAAAGCTCGTGCAGACGATGCGCGACGACGTCGAGGAGTTGAATCGCATTCTGCGCTCGCAGGCCAGCTCCTTCACCCCGCCCGGAGAGCCACGATGAACGCCACCGATTTGCTTACGCCGCCGCAGCTTGCGGCCGTCCTCCACGTGCTGGCCTGGGCGGCAGTCGCCGGGTTCGTGCTGCGGCTCGTGGGACGTGCGTTTGGGCCGTTTGTGCAGCGCCGGTTTCCCCGCGCATATGGACCGCTGGCCGACTTTGGTGGTGCGCTGATCGCGTTGCTGACGGATCTGGTCAGCGCCGCGGCACGCCTGCGTAACGGCGCCCGGACGTCGTTGCGGCCACCGCCGCGCGATGCCGACGCCGACGCCGACGCGCGGATCACGCCCGACGTCCGTGGGCGGGGACACGACGGGTTTGCCTCGCGCCGCGCGCTGACGCTGGCCGCGCTGGTGGCGTTCGTGCTCGCGCACCTGACCCTTGTGGTCATGTTGAGTGCGGGTACTGCAGGATGCGGCGCGAGCGGGCCGCAGCTCCACGCCGCGCCCGTCGTCGGCAGCTACCGGTCTGACCAGTGGGGGCGCTGCGTCGTCGGCGGCGTGCGCGTCTCGAGCGTCGGCAGTGCCTTGGTCACGGCCCACGGCTGCGTGCGGCTCGATCTGCCCGACGCCGCGGTGGTGGAGTTCCCGCCGCTTGATGCCGGCGCGAGCGCACCGTGAACCGCCGTGCGATGGCCGTGGCCGCGTCGGCGTGGACGTTGGCGACGGGCACGATCGTGCTCACCAACGTACAGCTCGCGATGGTGATGGGGTCGTGCTGGGTGCTCGGGCTGCTGGCCCTCGCGGCCTGGTATGCGTGGCGCGGTCGCTAGCGACGCGACGCCGCAAATTCTTGCTCGGCCAGCCAGCCCTGCGCCGCCGTGTGGGCGAGCTGCACGCGCTGGTACGCCTCGGCGCTGCCGCCTGGGTGATCGGGGTGGGCCGCGGCGACGCGCGCGCGGTAGGCCGCGCGCACCTGCGCGCCGGTCGGCGGCCAGGGCACGCCGAGCACTGAGGTCCACCACGGCGCACCCATGGGCGCTGCGGGCGCCGACTGCCCGATGCCGGCGTGGGCTGCGTACTGGGCGGCGGCCGCGTCGTCGCGTTGGACCGGCCGACCCGGCGCGTTGCCCACGAGCCACTGTTGCGCCGCCACCACCGCAGGGTCCGTCTCGACGCGCAAGAACGCTCCAAACAAGCCCGCCACGACGTCGGCCACCACGGGCAGCGGCGCCAGCATGCCGCTGCCGTCGGGCACCGAGGTGGCGACGCTGCGCGCGTCGCGCCAGGCACACCAGTATCGATGTCCGCTGGGCAACGTGACGGCTCCGAAGCACGCGGGCGCGAGCCGCCGTGGCGAGACGCGATCGTGCGCACGCCGGCCGGTCATTCGCACTCTCGATGGGGGCGGTTCGCAGTCAACTGCTCGGCGGCTTCCAACGATGCGAGGCCGAACGTGTGGCGCACAAAAAACAGCGCGGTTCGCTCACCAAACCAATGATTCGCCATCGCAACCACGACGGTGGCAACGACCCACCACGCCGAGGTCAGGTGTCGCCGCTGCACGATCCAGAGCATCAACCCGGGCAGGGCGAACAGCGCCAGCGAGATTGCGAAGCGTCGCAAGATGCAGTGGCCGACGTACTGATAGATATCCCGGACGTACGCGTATCGACGCGCGAGGGCATGCAGATCTCGCACGAGATCGGCGGCCGAGATCGGCTGACGGCGCACCACGTTACGCCCGAACGCACTCCAATATTCAGAGTCGGTGACGGCGACCAATGGTGCCGGTGAGTCCTGTGGGCTGTGCATCACCGCGAGCATAGTTCAGAGCCAGCGACGTCGCACCAACGTCAAAAGACGAACGCCCCGACTCCGAAGAGCCGGGGCGGTCCGCTGGTGCGCGCAACCAGTGGAAGCGCGCGACCATTGCGCGGCGCGGAACCTATCACGTTCCGACGTGTCATGACAGAGCGAGGCCGGGTCGTACGACTGATGTCCTAAAACTATTTTGACCTATGAGCCCCAGGTACGATGTCTCCTCGGGCGTGAGCCGCGCGCCACTCCGCCTGAAGGCCCAAACGACGGATCTCGCGGCGCAGCGCGGACGCGTCAGCGAACCCGAGGTCGCGAGCCGCTGCGGTCATGTTCCACGCGTTGATCGTCAGCACATGACGCAGCACGCGTTGGCGAAGTTTTTCCGACACAAGATTCCCCATCGTGCTGAGCGTGTTCACGCTGAGGACATCGCGGTCCGTCTCGAACAGCTCTGCGACGGCCTCGCGAACAGCGGCGATCCCGTAAACCATCATCGGGATCATCCACTCGTTCAGACTGTTCGGCGCCTGAGTCGCTGCCTCGGCCAGAATGCGTGTTGCTTCAGAGGTCGCCCCAATCCCCATGTTGACGTTGAGGACAACGCGTTCCTTCAGTCGGGCAGAACCCGGGCTATCGGCGGATGGATCGCTGGCATCGAGATCGAATCCCGTAACTAACAGTACGACCAAACCCGATGGCAAGAGCTCATCCGGGACCTCCCGATCGTGCCCACGAAGTCTCTCGAAGAGCCTGCGCGCGTCCATGGTATCGTCCACCTGTTCGCACTGTCGTAGCGGGTCGCGAGTACTCGGTGCCTCGTCCAGTGCGGCCAGGTGGTATGTCCACACCTGGCCATGCGTCTTTCTCCGCTACGCTGCGCGCGGCGGCATCGAAAGCGACGCGGCCATTTCGTTCGGGCCCGACGACAGCATCGCAGTGATTGCGCGCGCGACGAGCGGCGTCACGCCGTGACCGGCGAAGGCGCGCAGCAGGGTCTGCGTGCAGACACCGATTCCGTTGGCCGCGGCGCGGCCTCCGTCACCGTCACGCGCAATGCGTTCGGCGAGCGCGATCCGAGTAGTGATGTCGAGCGGGCGGACAGCAGGCATGCGCGGTACCTCCACGAGGAGTGCTACGCAGCAACGGCAAAGCCGTCAATATCATCCAGCTACCCGAATCAATTATTTCAGCTTCGATTTTCTCTCGCCCTTCGTACGCCCGCCCACGCGAATCAGCCCGGCCTCTTTCGCCGCTTTGTATTCGCTGGTCAGTTCGAGATCGCGAATCGCGCGCAGCACGTTTGCTGAGCCGCCGAGTCTGAGTCGCTCGCCGCACCTGGATAAGTTCCAGCCGCTGGCGCGCAGCTCGCGATGGAGAATTGCTCGCCGGAGACGCTGGCAAACGAGGTCCGAGACAGCGGCCAGAGTCGAACCGTGCAATTCGCGCGTGTTGGACACGTCTGCAAGGGCCGCCATCGCATCCAGCACCGCTCCGGGCGCGAACCGCGCAATCATCCCTGACCAGTACAAACCTGAATCAGGTGTGCTCTCGGCCATGAGCGCGAACAGGTTGGAAAGATCTTCATCGCCAAGCGCACGAGCGCCGCGCTGGATTGGCACGAGGGTTTGGCCGACGCGCGCTGCGGAAGCTGCCTCAGTGTGCACGACCGGCGCGAGTATCCACACGACGTCGTGGCGAATCATGTTCGCGACCGCGGTCGCCTGACGGCTATTTTCGTGCCGCACGCCTTCCATTCGTTCGATCACCGAACGCAGTCGCTGCACAGGCCCGTCGGCCGCGTTCAGCCTTGCGACATCGCTCGGGTTCGTCCGACCAATAGCGTCCACCGGCGCAATCATCGTTTCGGTGAGCGAGGGTAATTTTGCCGGACTCTTCGCCGTTGCATCGATGTCGGAATCGCTATCAAGGATCGCCCGAATGTCAAGCAGCGCCCGGCGTGCTTCGTCCGCCGACATTGGGACGGGACTCGAACTCGGATGACGCGAAGTCGCCACGCGGCCCGAGTTCTTTCGTTTCGCCCCGCTTGTCATCGTCCCGCACGCCTTGCGCGATCCTGCAGCGCGCGGTGCGCTGCCTTGGGGACGCCCGCGGCGTTCTTCTTTTCGGCCTTGATCCGCTTGTACTCATCGACCAGTTCGAGTTCGTCGAAGGCGCGCAGCAGGTTCGACGCCGAGGAGAAGCCGAGCCGACGCTGCACCGCTGACAGGTTCCAGTGATGCCGGTGCAGCTCGTCGAGCAAGATGCGGCGCGCCAGCGCGTTCGCGACGAGACCGCGCACCTGGAGCAGTGTGGTGGCGCGTTCCGTCGAGAGATCGGCGCGCGCCGCGAGCGCCGCGGCGGCCTCAAGCGCGGCGGGCAGCGCAAAGCTGAGCACATGCGCGACCCACGCGAGACCGTCGTTCGCGTCGCACCGCGACAGCGCGCTCATGATGTTCTGCAGGTAGTCCGCCGCGATCGCCCGCGAGATTCCGAACCCGTCCGACGCATGTAGTGCGGGTTCCATCTTGTCGAAGTGGACCGTAGGGAACTGGTCGCCGAGCCGCTCCCAATACGCGCCGGCCCGCACACGTTCGGCGGCTTCCGCGCCCGAATACGGGGACATCATTGCGAGCGCCGCGATTGTGTCGCGCCGTAGCGCATCGACGATCACGGCGCGTTCGCCGTCCGATATCGATGGAGCCTCATACGGTTGCTGGAACGGATGCCGCGCGAGCCTATCGAGGGTTTCCGCGCGTTGCTGCGGCGTGGAAGCAAACGCCTCCCGAGGCGCGCCCGGCTTGAACGACTGGGCCGGCTTCTTTGTGCCGCGTTGGGCGCGCGCCACGGGTCGCGCCGCCACCTTTTGCCGTTGAATCTTTCTCCGAGCCGTCATCGCCCAGCCCGCTTTGCCCGATCCTGCAGGGCGCGGTGCAGTGCCTCACGGACGACATCGCCGCGTGAAACGGACGTGCCCCGCTCAACGCGAAGATCTTCCGCCCACGCATCAAGTGCCGCGAGCATTTCGGGAGTCGCGCGAACGAAAAGCGCCTTGCGGAACCCGTCCTCGGTCTTGCGCGGTGCGCCGGGACCACGACGCGGTTGCTTGCGACTGGGTGCCATGACAATGAACGGCAGTAGCAAGGGATAGTGCTGTTGTCAACCAGAGCGATATCGCTAACTTGGAACTAGATGCGTAATGGACTATTCTTGATGTCGAGGGAGCTGAGGACACCGATGGGGCAAGACATGTACGGCGCGGGCCGTCACTTCAACGTGTGGGTACTCGCAAGACCCGCGGCTGATTTGCCCGAGCAATGGATTGCGCACGTCCTGAATCTTGACGTGGTGACTCAGGGCAACTCGCTGGCCCATGCCCTCGACATGGCGGTTGAGGCGACGCTGATGGTCTTGTCGGACGACATCGCCGAAGGCCGCAATCCCCAAGCGCGTCGTCCGGCACCGCCTGAATGCTTTAAAGAACTGCACGAGGTGCAGCGGTCAAGAGAGTTCGTCCACGGCACGCCCGAAGAGTGGTCGCGAAATGTCCCGCCTTCCGCCGTCGTCGCCGAGCAGATCGCGGTTTGTTTCCCGCACGCGGTGTGTACATCACCGCGCCACTAGCGCCGACTGATGTGCCGGCCTGGCTGTGCGCCGCGAGAAACTTGCCCGTGGATGCAACGGCACGCGTGGCGCTGGCAGAGTGCGGAGGCAGTTCCAATCTGACGTTGGCGCGCGTTCCGCTCGAAACACCATGGCGTGCCACGTACGTAAATCACCAAAGCGAACGGCCCGAGCCGAGCCGGTAAGGGCGTCGGATCGGGCCGGTCTACCGATGCATGGGCGATTCACCGCGGCCCAAGAGACATGCGGATTTAGCCTGGTGCTCGCTACTCGGGTGGTAGCGCCACGACGTTCGGGTCGAGGCAGCCTAGCCGCGTGTCGCCACGCAGCGTTCCGTGTTGGTGGTGGGCATGGACGAGCACGGGGAGGTTCCGCGCCCGTCCATGCCCACCACCCGTGTCGGCACCCTACCACGCTTCGCACAAAAGCGAGCGCCCCGGCGCTGCAGCCCCGGGGCGCTCTTCGTTGCAGGTGAAGCGGAGGCACGCGGATGTGCCGGTTGCGGACCTCGGAGTCGCACCGAGCTGCCCCGGGTTATGAGCCCGCGGAGTTCCTGGAACGCCCGCGCAGAACCCTTCGCACTCACGCGCGGCGGGTTGCGATCCATGCATACCACGAACTCGTTCTGACCTGACAGGCGTCGCCGCGATTGGTGTGAGGTCAAACCAACGCACCAGCGCGCAGCTGAACCGTAGTTCGAAGCACGCGCCGAAACGCAGGTGTTTGGAGGCGCCTTGGGGGCATTCCCGCTTGTTTTGAGTGTACCCCTACCGCCCGGCAGGGGTACACTCACGAGCATGAAGGCACGCGCCCGGCGGGCGGCGAAGGGCGATCCGAAACGCGCGGTGGGTTACCTGCGCGTCTCGACCGAGGATCAGCGGCTCGGGCCCGAGGCCCAGCGCGACGCCATCGAGCGGTGGGCCGCGCGGGAGGGCGTGCGCGTGGTCGCCTGGCACTGCGACCAGGGCGTCAGCGGCGGCGCGCCGCTCGACCAGCGTCCCGCCCTACTGGACGCGCTGCTCGCGCTGCAGACGTCGCGCGCGGGTGTGCTCGTGGTGGCGAAGCGGGATCGTCTCGCGCGCGACGTGTTCTTGGCGGCGATGGTCGAGCAGAAGGCCGGCGCCGCCGGGGCGCAGGTGATCTCGGCAGCGGGCGAGGGCACCGGCGGTGACGAAGATGACCCCGCGGCACAGCTGATGCGGCGCATGGTGGACGCGTTTGCGGAGTACGAGCGGGCGCTCATTCGCGCGCGCACGCGTGCCGCGCTGCGCGCGAAGGCGCGGCGCCGCGAGCGTGTGGGGTCGGTGCCGTGGGGGTTTGAGCTGTCAGCCGACGCTGTGCACCTTGAGTTGAGTGAGCACGAGCAGGCGGTGCTGGCGCGGATCGCCGCGCTACGTGCCGAGGGCACCAGCTTGCGCGGCATCGTGGCGACGCTGGACGCAGAGGGCGTGACCGGCCGCGCAGGAACGCCGTTGCAGCTAAAGCGCGTGGCGTTACTGGTGCGTCGCCTGCGGCTCAACGCACCGCGCACCGAGCAGTGAACACCCGCTGTGACAGTTCGGTTTCAGTAGCTGCACCCAACCCCGCACCCCACGCACACGCCACCGTGGCGCTGGCACCGCGGGCAGTCCACGTCGGTGGGCTCCACGGCGTAGACGTGGCCCTCGGGCACGCTCGCCGTGTCCACGCGCTCACCCTCGGCGGTGAGGATACCGTCACCACCCCAGCCGCCACCTCGATCGTCGTCATCTCGTCACCCTCCCCGAGCGCTCCGTGCACCCGCCGCGAGCCAGCACGCTGGACCGTGGTGGGGGCGCGTCCCCCCGATCTCCGCGTGTGCGGAGGAGTCTGGCCCGTGCCGATCAGGCCTCGGCGCCTGAGCACTCGACCCACCATGCCTCGCCGCGCAGGTAGGTCTCTGCCCACGCCACTGCGGCGCGACGATCATCGGCATCGCCGCCTCCGTAAAACCGCTTGCCGCGGCCGACGGCCATCGTCTTCGCCTTGCCCGGCATCGTCTGCACGATCACCGTCCAGTAGTGCGTGCCGCAGCACTCGCCGTAGCTCCTCGCCGCGAACGGCCCAAAGTCTCGCTTCACCGCGTAGACATCACGCCCGTCGCCTGTCGTGCCGACCGTGACTCTCTCGTCGTCGCGTAGCTCTCGCATGTCACTCTCCACTCACCATCGGTGCTCCGTGCACCCGTCGCAGCCCACCCGCGGGTAGAGCTGCAGCCGGTGCGCGGGTCAGCCGGCTTTTGCCGCCCGCCAGACCAGGTCGCCAGCGGTGCGCCGGACGTCTCCGTAGACCCGCTCGATCGAGTCTCGGCGGTGGCACGCCTCGACGCTGGCACGGTACTCCTCTGCAGTGGGTGCTCTGCCGCGATACACGGCGCACGCGCGCGTGGCAGCGTCGGCCGCGGACGCGACGGCCGGATACTCCTCAGACTGCGGCAGCGATCGAATGAACGCGAGCCGCGCGCCGTCCGGCGACCGGTCGGCCAAGGTCGGAAGCACCCCCGCGATCCACGCCTTGGCGCGGCCCGCAACATCCTCCCACATTCCCGCCCTAATTTCGTCCAGCTCGGCCACGGACATCATCTCGCTCACCCTCCCGCCGGGCTCCCTGCCCGACGAGAGATAGTCTGTGTCCGATCTCGGTCACAGTCAAGCGCTCCGCGACGAATTCGTATTACCCCTGTGATTCCATCCGTTTGCGGGCTCTGGCAGCTGTCGCAGCGGCGATCGGGTCTGCCGCGGGGTACCTGCGGGCGAGGTCCGGGTGCTCGTCGAGCAGGCGATATAGCCGCTGCCGCGTGATCCCGAGTGCACGCGCGGCGGCCTGGCGATCGCCGTGCGATGCCGCGAGGGCGCGGTCGAGGTGCTCGCGCGCGACCGCGCGGAGGGCGTCGTCGAGGGTGTCGGCTGCCACGTGACCGAGTCTGAGACACAGACGCGCCGCGGTCAATCGCTGCTGTGCGTGTGCTGCGGCGTGCAGCTCGGGCAGTACGGCCCGCAGTCGCGCACTCCCGCGCTGCACACGCGCCAGCGCCCTGGTGCGCAGCACGCACCGCGACCGCACGACGCGCAGGTGCGCGCGACCGCGCGGGTGCACGCCGCGCAGCGCGAGCCACCCGTGTCGTGGCGCTGGACCGCGCGGTCCCACCACGACGCGTGGGGCCCGGTGGACCGCCAGTCGGCCGCGCGGGGCGGCGGGCGTTGCGCGTGCTCGCGAAGCGCCGCGATCCGCTCGGCACTCAGCAGCGGGTGCCGTCGCGACATCACGCCGCCCGAGCCCGTCCACGCACGCGGGCCAGCGTCCTGCGCGCTCGGTCGGCGTCAGCAGTCGCCGCGCGCGCAAGAAAGCGCTCCGCAAGGCTCGGTGGACGCGCCTGCGCGCCCGGTACGACGGCCACCGGCCGCCAGCCCTGCGCGGCACACCAGCGCGCCGCCGCGGCGAACGCGGTGGCGGCATCGACGTGGGCGACGGTGGCGAGCAGGCGACCGCCACGCCCGCGGCCCTGGCGGATCGCGTAGCACCACGTGGCGGGCGTGCCGCGCTCGCGCGTCTCGAGCAACACGCAGGTGGCGGCATCATCATTGGCAGGGCAGACGGTGACGTCGAGGGAATGGCGCATGGTTGGTACCTCCGCGACCACCATACGCGCGGCGTCCACGCTACGGATGAGCTACCGGGACGTAGCTCGTCCGCGACGTAGATTCCCGCATGCCCCCTGCGCCCGCGTGCGTGACAGCCAACGCCGTCAGCGAATCGCGTGGCGTGCAGCCGCGGCGTCCAGTTCGTCGGCGCTCGGACACACGGCGTGTGCGCGCACCACGTCGGCCAGGGCGCGATAGGCCACATAGAAACGTTTCAACAGGGTTCGCATCGCGCGGTGACCACGGCGCCTGCCGATCAGCGGACTTCGGCGCAGCTGGCCGTGGGCCTCGGCGATCAGCGAAAGATCGTATCGGGTGACGTCCGCATACGCGATGGCTTCCCATGCGATCTGGCATGGCGTGCCGCGCTGGCGTCGATTCCTGCGGCCCGGCTTGGGCCGGGGGATCTCGAGCGGGGCGCCATCGCGCCATGCCCGCGCGCGCGCGAGTACGGACACCGGCACAAACGAAGCCGTCGTCTCGAAGCACGCGACGAGGGCGTGCCGGGCCGCGCGCGAACCGCCAACGAAGTGCACCAAGTCCAGTAGGTCGGAGGGATTGGGGCATGCCGCCCACGCCGCGGCGCCGTGCTGCGACCATGCCGCGGCGTGGCTGCGGTCCCAATACCCGTCAGCGATCGCGCAGACCGCATTCAGCACAAGGCAGGGCGGAACAGGCCGCTATGGCCATCTCACACGGCCCTTTCTCTGTCGAAAGACAGGTCAGCGAATTCGTTCGACGTGGTCGGCGTACACGCGGAAGTGCTTGTTCGGAGAGTTGTCTTGGCCGGTGGCGCCGTCGAATAGGATCACGGCAGGCATCTCGCGATATCCGACCAGAAACACGTATGCGCGTGGACCGAAGTCCGCACAGACGTAGGTGCCACGCCCCGCGTCGTTGCCGAACGACCATGACAGCACGTGGCGCAACACCGCACGCGCCGTCGCCGCGCGCGTGCTGGTGACGTGGACGCGCCGATCGGTGATCGCGATCGCCGCGCCGAGTCGCGACATCGCGCGTGGCATCGACGCGGTACGCGGGACGCGATCGTTCAGCCAACAGGCGTGCGCGTTGGCCTTGATCTCCCACGGCTCGACACCATGACCACGGTCCACTAGCTGCACCCGCTGGCCCGCCTCGAGCGACGCCCGCAGCGCCCGTTGGTGCGCATGCCATGCGCGCAGGAACCGCGCGGATGCCAGCGTGTAGATCGTCTCGACGCGGTGCAGTCGATCACGCCAGCCGGACCAGCAACGTCCGCGTGATACCTCTTGGTATCCGCACAGGCGACGCCTCCGCACGCCGCCGAGGCGTTCGAACTCGAGGGCCTCAACGGGTGGATCCGGAAACGCCAGTGCCAGATTCAACGGATCGATGCTCATCCCAGGCCACGCCCACCCACCACCGTGCCGGCCGGTGCGATCACCAAGCCGGCCGACGCCGAGGCGTTCCACGCCGCGAGCGCTGCCGACGCGGCGTTGCGAATCTCAACCCAGTGGGCTGGCGTCTGGCCGTTCGCCGCCTTCGCGCTGGCCAGCATCGTCAACAGCTGCGTCGCCAGCTCGGTCAGTTGTTCGGGCGGGAACATCCGCCCCAGCCATTGCGCGTGCTGCGCCATGTGCGCAACCACCATCGCGTGATTCGTTATGTTCGTGTCGTTGGGCATTGTGATTCTCCGTTCGTGTGTCGGTTGGCGCGCCGCGCCTCGAGTTGAATGCGGTGCCGCAACATCTCCGCCGTGATCGGCATGCGGCCTTGAAGCAGTTCGAAGAGGCAGTCACGACAGACAGTCGCGGTGCCGCTCGCGCCGTAGTACGTGTTGGTGCCGCAGTCAGTCTCCCAACACTCCTCACAGCGTGGCCAGATGATGAGATCGGCGTGGTAGTCGTCGGGCGCCTTGCCATCCGAGAGCGGCAGCACGTGCGTGGCCGACTCGTCCCGCTCGGCTCGAGCCATACGCCGCGCCGCGTACAGTGCATGCAGCGTACGCCGCTCGCACCGCATGGCTTCGTAGTCACGCAACTTGATCGCGGCGCGCACCTCGGCCCGCAGTGAATCGGCTGGCAGCCGTTCGCACAGCGCCTTCACCATCTGATACTTGTCGCGCCGGGGCACCGCAAAACGTTTGGCGATCGGGCGCAGCTCGTGGGTGTACAGGGCATATGCCTGGTGAATCACCAACAAACCGGGGTTCTGCAGAGCCTGACGTTCTTCCGTCAGCACAATGCCGTCTGCCTGACGGTTCGCGATGGTGATGCCCCACCACGCCGGCACCAGCGTCGCCGCGCGGCGCGCATGCCGCGGGTCACAGACCAGCGTGACGCGGTCGAACACCTTCGAATACTCGGTGACCTGAAAGCCGTGGGGCGGGATCAGACGCGCGAGTGAATCGGCGCCGGACTTGATCTCCCACGCGTGCAGCACCTCGTCGCAGGACACCACGTCCGGCACGGCGCGGCAACACAGTGATGCATGCTCACAGACCCAGCGTGTTGGATCGGCACGCAGGTGCTCAAGCAATACCGCGCGGATGTCTGGATCGCGAGTCACCTGGCACCTCGTTGGCCTAGCAGCGTCACCACGCGCTCGACGTGCTCGTCTTGCAGGCCGCGCTCCCACGTCGTCTGCACCAGCCGGTCGCGCAGGTGCACCATGTCGTCGCGATCGTCCAGAATGGCGAATGCCTCGACGTCGCGACGTCCATCGAGCCACCGCTGAATCTCGTGACCTCGCTCCAGCTGCCGCAATACGCTTCGGCCATCGGGCGTGGCACAGGGGATCTCTTCGGAGAGCCACGGCGTCACGTCGAGGATTTCGCCCGTGACGCCGTGCGCACCGAGGATGCGGCGCAGGCGCCACACGGGTCCTGGATCGTGGTCCGGCGGCTCCTGCAGCCGCCACGTCGAGCTGACCACGATGGCCGCGCCCGTGCGATCGGTGATCGCGTTCAGCCTCGGCACGGCGAGCGCGTCAATCGAGTGCGGCGAGGGTCGCGGGAGCGACCGTCGAAGGCGCGTGTATTCGGCGGAGTTCAGCACGCCGTCGATGTCGAGGAACAAGACCTTCATTGAGCACTCATGGCGTCACGTCTCCGCTGCGAGAGAGCGCAGCGTCGATTCGGGCGAGGCGAACCTCTTCCCAGACAGAATCGCGGCGCACGAAAGCACGCGCGCCATGCTCGACAGCAGCGTGGCAGGCCGCCGCAAATCGCAGGTGGTCTGCGTCCGTCATCTCGTGGACATACGCATCGCCGCGCCGCGTGGCGCGGACGTACGGCGGGTCGCAATAGGCAAACGCGTCGCGACCGGCCCAGCGGCCGAGAAAGTCGATCGCGTCAATGTTGTCGATCTCGACGTGCCGCAGTCGCGCAGCGTACGTCCGCAGCGCGGCCAGCTTGGCCTCAGCGTGGCCTGCCTTCCAAGGTCCGTGCGACGTGGTGTCGCGCCCCCACCGACCGACGCTTCCACTCGTACCGCCGAATCCCTGTCGGCTGCGCACCCAAACCCGACGTGCTTCCTCGAGGTCGTCCGCGGCGTGTGCGATGCACGCGGCGAACTCGTCGCGCGCGTAGGGCGTCAACTCAAACGCGGCGACAAGCGCGTCGGTGCGATCGCGCAGCACTCGAAAGAACGTGACCAGCGATGCGTCGAGGTCGTTGACGGCTTCGCGCTCATACGTGCCTGGCGGCACGGCGAAAAACATTCCGCCCGCTCCGAAGTACGGTTCGAGATAGATCCGTGCCGACGCGAAGTGCGGAAGGATCCGATGAGCAATCTGCCCTTTCCCGCCATACCGAGTGATCGGCCCGCCCGTCAGTCCGGTGGTGTCCTGCGCAGCCGTCACAGTGCACCTCGCAGCCGCCGCGCCCAGCGCAGCGTGGACCGCGCGCGACGCTTGGCCTCGAGGTCCGCGCCGCAGTAGCCGAGGCGGTACCAATGGTGCCGTGCCACCAGCGACGGACCGCACGCGAGGCGTGCCCGCCGCCACGTCGCAACAGCAGCGCGTGCGGTGTCAGCAAGCGGCTCGGTGCGGCACTGGCCACACGCGCGTCGGCAGAGCCGCGCGCACATGCCCCACGGCACGCCAGCACGCCCGAGTCCCGTCTCGACCAGGTCGATCGACACGAGCACGGCCAGCTCCTCGCGCGTTGTGGCGCCCGCGACGGCGATCGCCTCGGCGCGCTCCTCCAGGCGACGGGGCGTCACGCCCGGAAGGTGCTGGCTCAGCAGCGCCACCAGCAGCGTCGTGGCGATCAAGGTTCACCGCCTGTCCAGCCCGAGCCCGCATGCTCGGCCACCGCCTTGGCCAGGAGCTGCGCCCATGTCTCGGCGATCTCCTCGCGCACGTCGTCGTCAATGGCCTCCCACGCCTGGCGTAGCCCGCGCCGGTCGGTGAGGTCCGCCACGATCGCCGCCACCGCATGCTCGGCAGCATTCTTGGGCGCGGTCACGAGGCAGCTCCATCGTCGGCGTCGTCCACGCCAGCGATCATGTCGCGCAGCACGGCATCAAGCGGTCGCCCCTCGTGCACCGCTGCACACTCAACGGCCGCGATGATGTCTTTGAGCCCTGCCCAAGTTACCCGCACCATCCCGCCAGGTGCGGGTCGATCTCCGTTTGACGTCGTGCCGGGAGGGTTCCAGTGCCAGAAGTTTTTCCAGTCACGGCCGCGGTGGTACACCCAGCCGCGTGCGCGAAAGTAGGCGTCCGCGTCATCCGGCGTGGCCTGCCTAAGCAACTCGATGTCCACTTTTGGCGCGCGCGCGCCACGAAACGCGTAGATCGTGCGGACGGCTTCGTCTTCCAGGATGATCTCGCCACCGCACGCCTCGCAGTCTTCGGGCATGCCGCTCGCGGTGATCTCCCACGTATCGGAGCGGGTGTAACCGCACCACGGGCAGGCGATCGTGCCGTTCCGGTCGTCGGTCATGGTGTCGCGGTCGCGCATCATGACCGCACCAGCCCGCGGCGAGGTTTTGCGCAGACGTTTGCGCAGTCGGCGTTGCGACCACGATGTTTCGCGCCGCTATCGCGGAACGAAGCGGTCTTGAAAACCGCCGAGGGTGAAAGCCCTCCAGGGGTTCGAATCCCTTCTCCTCCGCTGAAATTCCCAGGGAAAATGGCGCTGAACCCGTTGCTCGTAAGATTCGCTGGAACCACCTGAAACACCCCTCTTTCGACCCAAGTTTTGTACAGTTTTTGTGCAGCCGCTCACCGCACGTTGGCAGTGAGGGAAATGACGTCGGCGGGGCGTGCCGCCAGGATCGCCAGCGCGGCGGGTGCGGGCGCGACGACGCTGGCGTCCGAGCGGTAGCGCCCGAGGTATCGCTGCGTCGTACGGATGTCGCGGTGACCCACCCAGTCCTGCACCTGCGTCAGCGGCACGCCCGCGCGAACCGCCTCCGTCACGAACGTGCGCCGCAGGTCGTGCATGCCGCTGATCTCGACCCCCGCTGTCTTGGCCGCGGCGGCCAACAATCGACCGGTGTGGCTGTCCGCGAGCTTCCAGCGGTGTTCGTCGCGCCATCGTACGAAGTCGGCCACGAGATCCATCACGCTGCGTCCGACGGGGATACGGCGCTCGCGATGGCCCTTCGACGTCCACGCGCCGTCCGCGGCGCCGCGCTCCGGCTGCACGCGCACCACGCCTTCGTGCAAGTCGGCGGCGGACAGCGACAGGTGGCGTAGCTCGTCGAGCCGCAGGCCCGTGGCCACGGCCACCGTCACCGCGAGGCCCAACCCGTGGTGCAGCGGTACCAGCGCCGCCACCAGCCGCGCGACCTCGGCGGGCGAGGGGATCAGCTGCCGACCTTGCCGCTCGATCTCGCGCATGCGTGGGCGCTTCGCCACGGGCATCGGAGCACAGAGCGGCGGGGTCTGCTCGGCCGCCCATCGCAGCATCTTGCGCACCACGTCTTCGTCGCGGTTGATCGTCGCCGCGGCGCGCTTTTTGGCGCGCGCCGCGCGCCATGCGTCCAGCGCGGTGGTGGTGAGCTGCGACGGCAGCGTGATGCCCTGCGTGGCCATCGCCTCGACGAACGCGGCGGCGCGTAGCTTCGTGCTCTTGCGCGAGCGCCGCGTCCAGCCGTGGGGCGCGAGGCTGTATTGCTCGGCGATCACGTCGAGGGTTTTCTCGGCCGCAAGCCGAGCCTTTCTCTCAACGTGGGCGGCGAGCCGGGCGCGGAAGAGCCGGTCGGCGGTCGCCTCGTCGTCGGTGCCGAGCGCGAACCGACCTTCGCCCGGGAGATACGCGTACCACCGCCGTCCGCGCCGAAAACGGTGAGCGCCGCGGACGTGGCGACGGGTTGGGCGACGGCGATGCGCTGGCGGCTCAGATACGTCTCGACGCTTGGCCATGGCACCCTCACGACTCGACGAACTTTGAAGGCAGCTAGCTCTCCCGAGGCAACGAGCCGGTAGACCGTCGCCAGCGACACGGACAAGTGATCCGCCACCTCCTCCGGCGTCGCGAACGCGGGCCGTGTCCGGAGCGCGGCGTCTCCGGAGTTAGCCATTGCGAGGTTCCGTCAACGCACCGCACACGTCGGCGATCATCATCACGAACGCTGCGACGTCCGCGGCCTCGCGCCTCACGGCCGCGGTGTCGCGCTCAGCGCGATCCGTCTCCGCACTCAGCTCCTCCAGCTCCTCGGCGACGCGCCCGTACAGATATGCCAGCGAGCATTCCTGCCACCCGCCTTTGTGGTCGTTGGCACGCAAC
This sequence comes from Gammaproteobacteria bacterium, assembly GCA_035548835.1. Lineage (GTDB taxonomy): Bacteria > Pseudomonadota > Gammaproteobacteria > Steroidobacterales > Rariloculaceae > FEN-1219. The sequence continues at coordinate 26,279 of DASZSB010000160.1, forward strand.
TGTGCCTCCATGGCCTCGGCGAACGCGCGGACCTGGGGGCGCAGCGAGCGCAATCGAACGGCGTCCTCGATGAACGCGCGGCGCTGCGCACGTCCGAGCTGTTCCATGTCTGAAGACTCGCCGTGACTCGGCTGTCGAGTCACTCCGCCCGGCATGGCGCGTGGGCAGAGCGGGTGATGGTCCGCCGCCGGCCGCTCCGAAGTCGAGTCGCGCAGCGTCCAGTGTTTGCAGGTGTCACAGAAGTCAGCCATGATGTCCTCCGGGCAGTCCGGGCAGCGCCAGCTGTCCCTGTGTCTCCGCAGGCGCTTTGGCTGGCACGTCGGTGGGCGACCCACCGCGACGCAACGCCAGCGTGCCGACATTGCGCAGCTCGATCGTGATCCAGCGCGCTTCTTCGTCCGTGGGCACGCGGTACTTCGAAGAGCGTCGCGCGCGCTCTGCGTACTCCGGAGTTCCGACGGCCATGTTGCGCCATTCGCCGCGCACCACCGCGCCCACATCCGGCTCGAAACGGACGACGAACCCCTCGGGCTCGTGAACGAGCCAGCCCGCCCCAAGCATCGGCGACCACATCCGCGAGTGCGTCTCGCCCTCGACGAGGATGGTCGCTTCGACCAGTCCGAAGTCTGGGTCGCGCAGGGACCGCCAGCTACCGCGCTCGCCGGCACCGCCCGCGCCGATGTGCATGCGAATCGGCACGCCGCCATCGGGCTGGAACCAACTTGGGCCGTTCTGCGATACGGCGCGTCCCTCGCCACGCATCGGATGGCGCACGCGATCGACGGTCTGTCGCGGTCCCGGTACCAACGGCGCCGCCTCCGAACTCGTTTCAGCCATGATTTCCTCCGTTGGCCGCCGTCGCTCCGTCGGCGAGGCGGTACTCCCACACGCCGCGCGCCTCGAGTCCTGGTCTGCGGCGCCGCTGCACGTCGTAGCCGCCGAACCGCGGTTTGCGGAGGTCGCGCACGCGGGCGGAGACGCTGGCCTCGGGATCGCCCGTCGCGACGGCGATCTCGGCGAGCGTGCGCCAGCGGCCATCCAACAGCAGTGCGCGTACGCGCGCCATCTGCGCGCCGAGTCGCACGCCGTCAAGTTCGCCGTCGAACGTCTCGCCGTCCGCGCGGTATCCCAGCTCGAGCTGCCGACTCATGCGGACACCGAGCCGCGTGGCGCCAGCGTTTCAAACAGGGCGACGAGGCTCTGTTCGTGGGCCTCGCGTGCTGCTGCCAGGACGTACACCATCCACGATGCCTGCGCCGCCAACGACACCCGCGCCGCCCACGACGCCGCGTGCGCGGCCCGGGTAGTCGGCGGACACAGCGCATTATTCGCGGCTTTTCTCAACTCGACGTCGGATGCCTCACCGCGCAGCCAACGACGGCGCGTTTCTACGGCGGCCCATACGCATGCGTGGGGCTCGCGCCCTGCGGCGCGCTCGTCGCGTAACATGCTTTCGGCGACGTCACACGCCCAGCCCCATAGCGTGCTTGTCGCATCTGCCATCCACAGCACCGCGCGGTGCGTACAGGCGAGCACGTCGTCATCGCGGACCACCTCGCCCCAACACGCGACGCGACAGACACGCGAGCCGCACGCATAGGCAAGCGCATCGTGCGCCCGCTCGCACGCGTGCAGGCCGCTCTGGCGCGGGATCACAGCACCACGGTGAACGAGCTTCTTGCCAGCATGGACGAGCACGCGCCCACGCCCTGCGTGGTCGTAGCCCGTGCGGCCGTCGTCGGGCAGAAAGTGCCACGCCAGAATCGCCTGTTTGCGCGTCAGCGTCTCAGCCACGTGGGCACCCCTGTTCTGGCGGCTGGCGTGTCACATCGGCTGGTGCAAGCGCGAAAAGCGCTCGCTCTAAAGTTGTGTTTTCGGCAGCCCATGCCGCATTCCGCGCGCTGTCCCATGCGGCTTCGTACAAGGCGCAATTCGTAATACCCCACGCCGCCTCATTCGCGGCACCAAACACGGCGTCCCACGCAACGTTCCGCGCGACGTCACAGGCGTCGTAGTTCATGGTGAGCCACGCAGCGACCCGCGCAGCGCCGGACAGCGCATGGCGTCGCGCACCCGCCCTCATTGCGCACCTTACAGCGGCCCACGCGGCATCCCCTGCGTGGGCCAACGCCTGGTAATCGCACTCGCCGCGGAGCCATCGCCGCATGACGGCGATGGCGGCCCACGAGCGGGCGTCTGGCTCACGACCGGCGTCGCGTTCGGTGCACAACGCGCCTTCAGCCACATCACAAGCCCATGACCGCAGCGCAAACGTGGCGTCCGCAAGCCACAGCACCGCGCGGTGGCTGCACGCGAGCTTGTCGTCGCCGCGCACGACGTCACCCCAACAGGCGACGCGGCAGACACGCGCGCCGGGCGCGTACCTCAATGCGTCAATCGCGCGCGTGCTCGCGTGAAGCCCTCTTTCGGCGAGCACAATCGAGCCACGGTGGACGAGCTTCTTGCCGGCGTGGACAAGCACGCGTCCACGTCCCGCGTGGTTGAAGCTTGTGCGGCCGTCGTCGGGCAGAAAGTGCCACGCGAGGATGGCCTGCTTCCGAGTCAGCTGTAGTTCGGTGATCACGACTTCGCTCCCGGAAACTCACGCACGCGAAAGTCATCGGCCGGGAACCGCGGGTCCGTAATGTCGCCGCCCTTGCGGTCGGCGAGTCCAAGCGAGCGCGCCAGGACTGTCCCGGTCTGTTTGAAAAACACGGGCACGCCGACATCGCGGCATTGCTCAACGATCGACCGTGCCCACGCGAGATCAAACGGCCGCGCGCCGGGACCGCTCTCGCCACCGACGATCACCCAATCAAGTTTGGGTCGTTCGACGTGACCGACGCACTCCTCGAGTGCTGACAACGGTTCGCCACGAAAAGTGCCGATGTGGGTCAGATCAACAGGCCCGAGCAGTGGCTCGCACGACACGAACCGCACCGCCGCGGGTGTCGCGAGCAAGTGCGGAATTCGCTCGCCAGCGCGCTGCTGATCTTCGACGGACACACCGAGCCAGACGTTATGCAGCGGCCATTTCGCTCCATATTGGAGGGCCGGGCGCCCCATCAACTTGTCAGCCAATCCCCCGATCTGACCAAGGGTGAGTTTCTCTGCCCACCCGAACCACGAACGCATGCGCTCCGGGCGTTTCGTGAGTACTTGATACGTGTGCCATGGAGTCGCGGCCATCACGCCGAACACTGCCGCGATCTGTTCATTGGTCAGATCGTCGTGAAACAGGTCCGACATGCTGTTGACGAACACGCGTGCGGGTTTCCCCCAGCGCAACGGCTCGGCAAGGATCCCCGGCACGAGCCGCGCGCGCCCAGTCCACACGGGACCGTGAGTCGTGAGCCGCGTGAGGCCCGCGTATGCCGCGCCCTCTCCGGAGAACCGGTGTGCCTGCCGCATCGCGTAGCAGTTGGTGCAGCCCGGGGAAACAAGCGCGCAACCACGCACGGGGTTCCATACTCGATCGGTCCATTCGATCTTCGTAGTACTCACTGCACGAACTCCCGCGGCGCCTCGACCCACACCGTGCCCTCTCCAGACAGCGTCCAGCGCTCCGCGTCCGCACCCATGAGCGTCAACAAAATCTGCCGCGCGATCGCCTCCGCCGCGGGCACAGGGACAGCGTTTCCAACACGTTCGCGCCACGCCGTCGCCGACGTGCCCGCCAGCGTCAGCGGCTTGTCACCCACGCGCGTGGGGAGGCCCTGAAGCGCAGCCAGCTCCAACGTAGTCAGCGGTCGATGCCATGAACCGTCCGCCGTGGGCAGCACCGGCACGACCGGCGATGCGTCGCGCACGTCATGCAAGTACCATCGCACTGCGAGGGACGGGTTGCCGGGCACACGCGGATCCGCAACCGCCGCGGTGCCGTTGTCGATCTGCAGCGAGCCGAGACGCGGGTCTGCGACCGAAAAACTTCCCGTCGATGTCGCCGCGCTACCGGTGACAGTGCCCGCTGCAACACTCCACGCGCTGACGCCATACGAGCCCCGATACGCGCCAAGCCGATTGTCTGCGACGCTCAACGCGCCCGCGCCAACGCGTAGCGACCCAGTGATCGTGCGCGCGGGATCCTGCCAGCCGAGGCACACAAGTTGATTCGCATAGCCCCAGCCACCCGCACCGATTCGCGGGTCTGCCACGCTGAATGGTCCCTGGCCTGGACTCGCCGTAGTGCCCGTGACGGTGTGCGCGGGGGCGCCCCACGCCAACACGCCATAGGTGTGCGGATAGCCCTTAGCCATACGAATGTCGGCGACGCTGGGCGCTCCGCTGCCAGGGCGCGTGGCGCCGATGACCGCTCCCGTGGCGCGTTCCCACGGCACAACGACGTACTTGTTGCGGTGGGTTCGATCTTCGCGCGCTCGCGGTTCGCGGGTGTCCGACGGCAAGTCGCGCCAGTCGCCGCCCGGTGGGATCAACGCGAGCCTGGCCCAGTTGAGTGCGGAGATGCGCGGTAGCTTGTGCAGCGGGCCGGCAGACTCGTCGCCGGGCAGCGGCAACGTGCCGAGCACCTCTCCACACCCGCGCACGCGGCGACGTGGTGCCTGGTACAACAACGCGGGCGTCGAGGTGACGTGGCGGGCCACAAGCAGGAAACGCCGCCGGTGCTGCGCCAGACCGCCGATCTCGCCACAATCGTGTGCGGAGCCGTGAAACACGTACCCGGCCGCGCGCAGGCATCGCTTGACCTCCGCAAGCAACTTCCGCCCCCGGGTTTCGATCCGCGGCACGTTTTCGATAAGCACCAGGCGCGGCGGCGCGCTACCCCACGTCGCCAACATCAGCTCCGTCCAGGCGACAACTAGCCGGTTGAGTGCTTGGTACTTCGCGCCGCGCGAGCGCGCTTCCGACAGCAGTCCGGAAAAGCCCTTGCACGGTGGCGACGAAAACACCACGTCGGGCGCCGCGGCACCCGCGAAGTCACGCAGCTGGTCAACACCCAACGTCGCGACGTCGGCGCACAGCGCGGCCGACCCGGTCAATGCTTCGAAGTCTGCGCACGCGAGCGGATCGACGTCGATGCCGCCTATTGAGCGGAATCGCGCCTCCGCTCCGAACAGCGTAGCGCGGGCTTGCAGGAATCCCAGCGCGCCCGCGCCGAGTCCGCAGAAGGGAAAGAAGGCTGTGTACTCGCGTGCCATCGTCATCGCACTCCCGGTAGGCTCAGCTGCCGCGCGACGCACCGCCGCGTCACCGACCATCGCAACCGCAGGTCGCGTCGAAACGCCCGCAGCACGCCACCGCACGCGCAGCGCCAGTCGCGCAGCCGCGACCCGCGCGGCGGCGCCGCGTTCAACCGCGCGTCCGGTGGGTAGCGCACCGGACGTCGGCACTTCGAACAGGCTGCGATCACGCCGCCGTGCTCCCGATTCGGGCGCGCTGGCGGCGCACGCGTTGCCACACGCGCATGTAGCAGGCGTGACACCACCACGGCCCCGTGCCGCCCAGACGCTTCGGCGCTTGGCGCGCGGCCGTCGCACGACCACACGCCTCGCAGCACGGCGGGCTGATTCGCGGGCGCGCCATCACAGTCCACCGTCCGAATGCCGCGTGGTCACAAAGGCCAACAGCGCGACCACGCCGAGTGCCCAGACGGGCGAGTGCTCCAGCACCGCCCACCAGGCGGTGTCCAGCGTCGCGCCGAGGTCGAGCGCCAGCGGGATCACGAGCGCACCTCAATGGCGGCGCCGTCGAGCCGGGCACCTGCCTCGCGGAGATCGCGCACGTAGCGGCGCACCGTCTGCACCGACAGGCCGAGCGACGCCGCGATGGCGTCCGGATCGGGCTGGGTCGGGTAGACGTCCAGCACGTATAGCAGGTGTCGGTACAACACGACCCGATCGCTGCGACCGCGCGGCATGGCTAGAGCCCCTCGGCGCGCAGACGCGAATCGCGCGCGCGTGCCCATGCGTCGCGGTACGCGCGGGCTTCGGTGTCGGTCAGCGCGCGCAACACGTCCGCGAGCCGGAACTGAATCTCTAGCGCCTCATAGGTGCCGCGCGTTGCGACGCGACGCCGGTGCAACGCCAGCGCGATGCGCACGCGGGCGGTCACGCGGGGACCTCCGGGCGTGGGCGGCGCAGCTCAAGCGACGACTGCGCAACGTGGGAGCCGCACGACGGGCACTGCCGCGCGGGCGCCCCGAGGCATTCGTGGTGTGCGACGACAATGGCGCCCTTCACGCGCGCCTCGTTCACGCGCGCCCCGTCCCCCCGCGCACGCTCCTCCAGTGCATCTGCCAACGCAATGTACGCGGCGGCCTCGGTGGCACCCGACGCGTCCGCGAGGATCGTGGTCGGCGTGGTGATCCACGCACGCCAGCCGGTCTCGTCGTCGCCGGCCGCGTGCGGGTACGCCACGGGCACCAGGCGCAGCGCCGCCAGCGACGCACGATCGCGTGGCGTCATGTCGCACCGCCATCTGACAGCGAGTAGCTATACGACCCTCTGCGGCCAGACCTGACGATAACGCCTGCGATCACGCACCTGTAGATCGCCATGCGCGTGGTGGCTTCCGAGTGACTGCCAATACGCGCGATCAGATCGCCTGACGTGACCGACTCGCCAGGCCGAATAGCCGCGAGCACTTCGGAGGTAGCGCTGCTTCTCTTCGGTGCTCTGCTTTTCTTGCACCCAGCTAGAACCGCATCGATATGACGCAGGCGCTCGTATAGCCTGGCGCGCTCCTCGATGAGCCGCTTGACCATCTCGCGCGCCGCATCGAGATCAGTGTCCGCCGCGGCACTCGCGAGAGCATCCACGTACGACTGGCCCGCGGCAGGAATTGGGCGCCCCGTCACAGCGGCACCTCGCCGGGCGCGCCGAGCACCACGGCGCCCGCGAGCATGCCCACAACCGTCCACGCGACCGTCTCGCTGCACGTGACGGGCAGCCGCGCGAACGCGACCTCGTCACCGCCACGCTCGCGGTACACGCCCAGAAACCAACCGTCTTCGATGCGCACCGCGACGCAGTGCAGGTCGCCGACCTCGCGCGTCAGATGGAGCCCCCAGGGGCTCAGCGTGCGTACGGGTACCAATCCCATGTGCCCTCGGCGGCCCGACGTGAGGGGTCGGGCAGCTCGGCCGAGCATAGCCTCGTGGCTACAGGTGTCAAGCCTTTTGGCTATAGGCTATTCACTCGTCAGACGGCCTGGGCTTTTCGCACGCGCGACTCGATGAGCCGCTCGACCACGAGCCACTCGGGGAGATGGCGGCTGGCGGCGTCGGGGTCCACGCGTGCGTGCGTGAGCCGCGAGCGTGGCACCGCGAGGCTCGCGGTCAGAATCCACGCATCCGCCTCGGTCGAGGCGTCTCGCGTCCGGTGCAGCAACACGTGCGCGAGCCCGTGCAGGATCCGCAGGCCGCGTGTCGCAGCATCCGGCGCCCAGCGGTAGCACACGACGCCGAGCGCCGTACCCTCACCGCAGAAGCGCGCGGGCGCGCGCGGGACGACGCGCGCGCCCAACGCCACCGCGAGGTGACCGGGTGCGGGGAACGGTTGCGGCCGCTGCGCGGCGTCGTGCGCGGACTCAGCGAGTTCGTCGAGATCGGCGCGCGCCCATCGCGGCGGATCCGCGCGCGCCATCGCGTAGTGACCGCGCAGGATGCGCTCGACGTAGGTCCGCAGGTCCACCCGCTGACGGTAACGGGCGTGACGGGGGTTGGCGCCGCCGACGCGCCGCGTCGCGCGCGCGGATCAGGTGCCAGGCGGTGCGACGGAAATCGCGATGGCTCGCCGCGCGGTAGATCGGCCGCTGCGCGTTCGAACTGCGCCACGCGTCGTCAACTCAACGCAATCGGCCGCAGGATCGCTGCGGGAAACTGTGTGACGACCTACGTCGTCAGGTGCGCCGCCGTTTCTTGCCTGCAGGCGTGCGCGGTTCGGCGGGCGTTGGCTCGACGATGTTTTGTGGTCGGCCCGCTTCGATGCGCGCCAGCACGGCCGCATCCTCCGCGGCCATCTCGGCGCGGATGGCGTCGGTTTCGGCGGCCATCAACTCCTCGTCGGTCGTGGTGTTGAACCAAAAATCCGCCAGCTCATAGACGTCGCTCCAGGTCAGGTGCGCGGGCGTGCGCGCGCCACTCGTCTCGCCGGCATAGTCGTAGGCGTAGTCCGGCAGTCGGCCGGCCCGGCGGCGTTTGGCCTCGCCGACCGCTGCCGTCCACTCGGGGTGGTCCTTGAGTTTCGCCGCAGGATTTCCGCCGCCGAGCAATTCGATCCACGGCACGCCGAGCTTCGCGGCCAGCTCACGCACCACCTCCAGCTTCGGGTCGGCAAGCCCGGCGCTCCAATCGTGGATCGTGGAGTACGAGATTCCGGTGCCGTGCTGCAGCGCGGTCTTGGACGCGTAGAAGCGGGGCACGAGTGCCGCGTACAGCAGCGGGCCGAACACCCGATCGCCGATTTTCTTGGCCATGCTGATCGAGGCTAAGACCACGGAACGATTGACGTCACCGGGTGCGTTGGCTCGATTCAAACTGTCCTCCGTCCCTCGGCATATTGACTTGGCTATAGCCTTATGGCTAGTTTCGCCCCCATGCCACGACGTCCCGCGCGGCCTCTGACGGCCCGAGAGTTTTTCGCTCGCGAGTTGGAGGGCTGCACGATGTCGGCCGCGCACCGCGCCACCGGGATCGCGTACAGCACGATCCTGGACCTGGCGCACGGCGTGAGCACGCCGCGCCCGCGCACGGCGTTCCGGCTCGAGCAATGGTCGCGTCGCGCCGGCAGATCGCACGGTGTGTATATCGACGCCGCACGTACCGTGCTCGACGTAGCGCCACAGACCGGCACGGACGGCTGACCCATGCGCACGATGGACGCCGCCACGCAGGGCAGTATTCACACGCGCGCCGCGCGGCTCTTTGGGCTGGCCGTCGAAGCGTACGAGGACGTGGACGACCTCGCGCTGGTCGCGGCGGCGAATGCCAGCCGAATCTTGGTCGCGCCGACGTTGATCCCGGTGGCGAACGCGGCGTGCCTGGTGATCGCGCCCGACGCGCCCGCGCACCGCGCGCTGCGGGACCATCTTACGCTCGCCGTGCCGGCGGACCGGCCCTTCGTGTTCGTCGCGACCCGCGAGGAGGTGGCGGCGTTGCTGGCTGCCGACTGCGGCAATCCCGCCTGTCCGGTCGCCGCACTGATTGCCGCGTCGCGTCCCCGCGACGTCATGCTGGGCGCGGCGATGCACGCGCAGCGTCACGCCGCGCTCGCGCTGACGCTGGATGGCCGCACGGTGATCGCACCGGGGCCGGGTGGATTTCTGCCGGTGACCGCTCCGGTCGGCGCCGCATAGGGCGGGGCACAGCATGCGGTTTGGAGCGACGCGTGGTCGTGGTGCACGCGCGTCGGCAGGGAATCGGTCGCGCGCCACGCGAGGAGATCGAGATGGTCGCGACGACGGTGCAACTCGAGATCAATGCGGCGTGCGAGCTTCTAAAGTCGGCGGCCACGCGGCTCGAACGCGCGGCGGCGGCCACGCGGCGGCCACTACGCGGTGAGCTGCTGGACGCCGCCGATGGCGCCCGCGCCACCGCGGGGCTGCTGTGTGAGGCGCTGACGCCGCCGCCGGCTGCCCGCGTCCGGGGTCGCCGGTGAGCCTCGTCGCGCACGACCACGGCGGGCTTGCGACGGTCGCGGTGCACTGCGACGCGCGGCGGTGTGCGGCGCGTGGTCCGGTGGTGACGTCCGCGGTGCCGGTCCAGGACTGGGGTCGCGGCGCCGCGCTCGCGCTGGCCACCTCCACGGGTTTCGTGGTGACCACCGCGCAGCATCTGTGTCCCACACACGCCCAGACGCGAGTCGCATCGTGACACGTCGCTTGCCCAGGCTCATCGAGCTGCATGACGGGTCGGCGATGTCGATTGTCGCCGGTTCGACTCGTTGTCTGGAGACGGTCTACGACCCACGCCATGCGCGATCGCGGGTTCAGACGAGGCGCACGTTGGCCATGGGCGTCGCCGTGTTCCGTGCGCAGATGCGCCGGTCAAAGGTTCGACGTCTCTCGGTGCGTGCCTGGAACACGTGGCTGGACGGAGCCCCCTGCGACGAACTGCTGCAGGCTCTCGAGCGACTGGGGCTGACCGCGATCCAGCGCGCGCAGGCTCGGCTTTGCTCACGGCTGGAACTACTCGCGCTCTGCGCAATCCCGATTTTCTGGCGCGAATCTGCGGAGACAAACGCCGCGATCATGTTGCGCAGACTGCGACTCGACGCGACGCCAAGTGGCTGGGACGTGCAACGGAACGCGCCGATGTTGAGCCTGTCGGCGGTGACGTGGTGTCGATTCGCAGGGCATCGCGATGTGCTGCGCTTCGCGCGGCTTGGCATCGGGCTGCGCATCGAGCGCTTGGCGGCGGGCACATACGCTTGTTGGTTGGTTGCACCGCCGCTCTATCCACGCACGTTGGCCGCGGCTACACGCCGCGCGTGTCGCGCCCTCGGGAAGCGGTGACGTCATGCCATTTCGTGAGTCGGCCACGCCCTCAATACCGGCCGCGCGCCATCCCGCGTGGCGCGCCGTGCGCGACATCAGCAAAGCACTGCTGTCGATCGCCGCGGGCATGATCGCGGGCGCGGCGCTGTTCGCCGCGCTGGCGGCGTTCGTGACAAGCGTGCGCGCCTGCGAGCAACTCCCCGGACCGCCGTGCCGCGAATCCATCAAGGAGGACTGCCCGGCGGGCGCACGACTGGTGCCGAGCACGCCGCCCTCGGGCGAGATGCTGGTGCGCTGCGTGTGCGACACGCCCGCGCCCGACGGTGGGCTGCGATGACGCGCGACGAGGAGCCGGCACCGCGGTGTGATTCACCCCGTGTGGTTACGGGCGACGTCGTGCACGCGGCGTTTCTCGAGATCGAGTGCGAACAAGCCCGTCCGCGCTGCGCGTGCGGTTGGTCCGGGTGCCGCGGCGACTGCGGAGCCGAGTGCGGAGACGACTAGCCCGTGGAGCGCTTCAACCCCTACCGTGCGTTTGCCGGCTGCGTGCTGCCCTCGTGGTTGCTGCGCGCGCGCGACGTCAGCATGGGCGCGAAGCTGGCGTATGCGCGGCTGGCGCAGTACGCCGGGGAAACGGGCGTCGCGTGGCCCACCGTCGCGACGCTGGGCGCCGAGCTGGGCGTCAGCGAACGCCAGGCGCGGTCGTACCTTGCCGAGCTGCGCGGGCACCGGTTGATCGAGCAGGAAGACGACCCTCAGCACCGCAGCTCGTCGAAGTTCTTCTTTCTGCGGCACCCGTGGATGGAGACGAACCCTGACAGGGGGGCAGGATCCTGCCCCCCAGAGGGGAAGAATCCTTCCGGTCAGGGGGGAAGGATCCTGCCCCCAAAGAGAATCAGGGAAGAGAATCAGGGAAGAGAATCACTTCTTCTCACGACTCTCCTTCGCGCGCGGGCGCGCACGAGGCGCCGCGGTGTGGGGACGTCGAGGACGCGTCGGCGGTGAATGGACTCGACGCCGCGATGGCGCTGCGTGCGGCGTCGGGCGGCGCCCTCCGCACCTCGGCGACGCCCACCCAGGCGCTCGCGCTGGGCGCGGCGCTGACGACGCTGCAGCGCCAGCATCGGCGGGCGGACCTCGTGGACTTGCTCGGGGCCTATGCGGCGGCGGGCGGATTCGCCTGGATGACGCAGCGGCGCCCCACCACCGCGTGGCTACTCGAGCGCGACGGCGGGAACCTGGCCGATGCGATCGAGCAAGCGCTCGCGTGGGACGCCGCGGGCCGCGGGGCCGTCGCCGCGCGCGCGCCGCCACACCGCGTGTCCGACGTGCGCCGCGGGCGCCTCGAGGCAGCCGACGCCGAGGCGTTCGCGCAGGTTGACGACGCCACATTGTTCGGAAGGGACCGACCAGCATGAGCGATCCAAAGTTGCTTTCACCTGCCGATGTCGAGAGGCTGCCGCGCGACCGAGCGGCGCCGTTCGACGCCGACGCGACGTCGGAGGAGGCGCTCGAACTCGGAAGCCGCGGGCGGTTGATCGACCTCGCGAGTCGGGTGCGCGCGCGCCTCGCGCGTGGCGAGGCCGACCCGCTGCAGGCCGAAACACAGGCGTCGCTCGCGCGCATCCGCTACTGGTCGGCGCAGGATCTCGGGCCCCGGCTCGGCGTGCCGCGGGGCGAGGGCGTGCTGGACATGGCGGCGCGCGACGTCTTGCCGCCACGGGCCAGCGCGCTCGCCGTGCGCGACGCGCTCGCGTGGCGGCGCAGCGGCCCGCGGCACCGCGCGTTGCTGCTCGCGGTGCTCGGCACCGAGGGCGTGGGCAAGACGGTGGCGCTCGCGCACGCGGTGATTCACCACTCGCTGCCCGCGCGCTTCGTACACGCCACCGACCTGCCGGGCGACGTCGAGCACTCCAGCGTACGCGAGGAACTCGCGCGGCTGCGTGGCTACGACCTGTTGGCGATCGACGATCTCGGGCGCGAGCCCGATCCGACCCGCGTGCGCGAGCTGCTCTTGCGCCGCTACGGCGACGGACGCATCACGCTGTGCGCCGGAAACCTCACGGCGCAACAGTTTCGCGAGCGGTACTGCGACGGTCCGCTGTGCTCACGACTCGCGTGGCAGGTCGCGAACGGCCAGCGCGCCACCGTCACGCTCCGCGAACCGGACATGCGTCGGACACCGCGATGAGCCGCGCGACGTCGCAGCCGTGTCCGCACTGCTGGCAGGGCCACGCCTGTGCCGCGCACGCGGTGCTGATGCTTTCACACGACGAGGCGACGCGGTTCCACGCCGCGCTTGCGCGCTATCTGCGCGGCGACGGCACGCGCAGCGACTGTTGGTCGATCGAGCACCTGCGCGCGCTGTTGGCGCGGGCCGTGGCGCCGACCCGACAGAAAACCGACCGAGCGACTGCGGAAGACACCCAACAAAGTAAGAAGCACCCATGAGCGATCACGCGAGTACTCTGCATGGATTGATGGTGACGGATCGCCTGATTCGGCAGGTATATGCCGCGTACGAATCACACTCCCCGTATCAAAGACTGCTAGTGAGCTATTGCCCCGCCATGGGCGAAGAGGAGCAATTCGAACTCATACTTCCGTACTTGGACTATCGCCCCGCTATGGGCAAAGAGTACCCAGTCATGCTTCCGTACTTGCAAATGACCGGCACGCATCCCAACGGTCTTGGCCGCGGCCCGACGCTGGAGATTGCTTTTGGACGAGCGATCCGCAGCGCCATCGCCGCGATGGACGACGTGGTGTCGAGGGCCTCATCGGACAGGGACTTGTTGCGTCCATTCGATGACCTACTCGCAAACCGGTCGCCTTCCGAGAGCCGATGACCCGAAAACACACTATGGAGGGACCGATGGCAAACGAACAGACGAACGAGCCACGCAACGCTGCCCCAGCGCCACCAGACGGCGCCGCCATCGAACTCGTGCCGCCTCGTCGGAAGCGGCGGCGCGGGTTCGCCGCGATGTCTCCGGAGAAACAGCGCGCCATCGCGAGCCTTGGCGGCAAGCGCTCGCACCAGACCGGACGTGGCCATCGCTGGGATCACGACGCGGCCGTCGCGGCGGGCCGCAAGGGTGGCAAAGCGGCGAGCGAACGGCGCCGCGCCTATCTGGACGGCACGCAAAAGCGAGGGGACGCAGATGGGTGAGAAGACGATTCCGAAAGCCGCGGTCGGCCGCGGCGACCTGTACATTTTTGACCCGTTTCGCCTGGTAATCGTCGGCTACGACACCGACGACGGCGAGGCGCACCCGCTCTACGACGAGCGCGTGCGGGACCTGGACAACGTCGATCCCGCGTGGGTCGCGAACGTGGCGGCGAATGGCATCTTGACGCCCATCGGCGTCGTGCGCGACGGCGACCGGGTGCTGGTCAAGTTCGGTCGGCATCGCGTCGTGTGGGCGCGGCGCGCGACCGAGGCACTGCGGCGCGAGGGCGCGCCGGGCGTCAAGGTGCCCGGGTACTACGCGCGCTCGGAGGACAAAGTCTCGCTTGGGTTGATCGTGGCCGAGAACGAGATTCGCCGCGCCGACGCGCTGCTGGCCAAGGCGCGCAAGGCCGCGCGGCTGTGCGCCCACGGCTACTCCGTGGACGACTGCGCGACGCAGTTTGGTGTGAGCGTCGCGACGATTCGCAACTGGTTGCAGCTGATCGAGGCGAGCGCGCCCGTGCTGCGCGCCGTCGAACGCGGCGAGCTGGGCGCGAGCGCCGCCACCGAACTCGCCCGCCTGCCGCGCGCCGACCAACCCGCGGCGCTGACCGAGGCATTGGCCAAGGGCGCGGGCGCGCGCGAAATCGCCGAGACGGTACGCGCGAAGCGCCGTGGGGAGACACCATCCGCGGCGCGCCCCATGCGTCCCACGGTCGGCGTCCTGCGGCGCGTCGTCGCGCACCTCGAGACGCACGCGGACGACGTGGATCCGCTGGTGTTCCAGACGTTGCGCTGGGCCGCGGGTCTGGTGGACGCACGCTCGGTGCGCGGCCTGACGGCGGTGCTTCGGGCGGCCGGGCTGGAGCCGGAGTAACGTGGGGCGCGTTCGCCCACCACGGGCACACGACAACGGTAGCTCGACCGTGGTATAGCGTCGCCCGCATCGGGCAAGACGTTTTGCTTGTTCGGAGCCAAGGCGGGGGACAACGGGGCAATCGGCGTGGCCGGATCGGTCGCGACGACGAGCGGACCCGCGTGCGACGGCGCGCGGACCATGGAAGCGCGGTGTGAAGATGCGAGGATTCGTCGCGGTAGTGGGGTTTGTGCTGGCGTGGGCGTGGGCGGCGTGCAGCCCGGTGGCCGCCCCGATGGACGGCGGGGGCGGGCCCGACGTCATCACGATCAACTGCATCCCGGGCGGCACCCACGCGTGCATCTGTCCCGACGCGGTGACGTCTGGCGTGCAGACGTGCAATGCGCAGGGCTCGGCCTATGGGGCCTGTGGGCCGTGCGCCACCAGCGGTCCCGATGGCGGCACGCCCACGGGCTGTGCGGGGCGCGCGTGCGGCGCGGACGGCATGGGTGGCTACTGCGGCAGCTGTCCCGGAGGGCTCGTGTGTTCGGCGGCGGGTCAATGCGTCACGCCGCCGCCCGCATGCGGCGGGCGCGTCTGCGGACCCGATGGCGTGGGGGGCACCTGCGGCGCCTGTCCCACGGGACAGACGTGCAACGCGAGCGGTCGCTGCGAGACGGCTGGCCCCGGACCCTGCAGCGCCGCGAACCCGACGGGCAGCTGCCCGAGCGGCCAGACCTGCGTCAGCGGGACGTGCTGTGCGCAGCCGTGCGCCGGCTCGTGTTGCGCCGAGGGCAGCCTGTGCATCGCCGACGCGAGCGGCAACCAATCGTGCGCCCGCCGCTGCACCGGTAGCAGCGAGTGCAGCGGCGCCCAGAACTGTTGCGCGCCGCTCTACGACACGACGACGCACGCGCCGCTGGCCTACGGCGCGTGCCTGCAGTTCGGCGTCGGTGGCGTCTCCGCGTGTCGGTGCGCGACCGGTACCGAGTGCGCCTCGCGCGTCTGCGCGCCGCAGCTCGACGCGACCCAGAATCCGGTCGGTCCGTCGATCTGCGTGGCCGACGACTGCGGCCCGTATCGCGGCTGCAGCGGCCTGCGCGCTTGCGGCAACGGCTACTGCAACCTGTGCGACGCGCGCGGCAACTGCTACTGCGCGCGCGCCTGCAGCAACGACACGATGTGTGGTGCGGCGCGGTGCGCGACCTGGGCGCGCAGCAACGGCAGCTGCCCCAACACCCAGACGGCCTGCGCGCCGCGCTGACTACCAGCGCCCGGCGAGCCGTCCGACGAGCCAAACCAACGCCGCCGCGAGGCCGCCACCGGTGGCGACCTCGCTGCCCGTCCAGCCGGTCGGCGTCGTCGCCGGTGGTAGCTGCGCGGACCCCGCGTCACCTGGCGGCGTCGGCGGGCGTCCCTCGTCGCCGAGTGCCTGCAGCACCGCGGTGCAGTGGTTCGTGACCGACAGCTCGGAGCCCTCGAGCGCCTCGCTCGCGACGCCGATCTTGCGCAACATCGTCAGACGGCGCTCGCGGGGCATGTCCAACCACGCCTTGCAGTCGATGCCCAGGCGCGTGAGCAATGCCGTCGCGTTGATCTTCTCGGGACTCACCGGCGGCATGACGTCGAACGTCTCGGCGGCCGTCCGGCCGCAGTGCGCGTCGAGCACCGCGAACGCGTTGGGTAGATCGACGTCGCCGGAGATCTGCCCGGCGTCGATCAGGGTGCCGAGCCGGCGCGTCCGCGCGGGCGGGTCGAGCGACAACCAACCCATGCAGTCGAGCGCGAGCAACGCGAGCAGGCGTTCGGGCGTGAGGCTGGGCGTCGAGGGCGAAAGCGGGGCGAGGGTGGCCATTGGGTTCTCCGGTCAGTGGCGCAGCAGCTTGCTGGCGATCCAGGCGAGCACCACGGCCACGCCCGTCGCCGACACCACCGTCGTGGTGCTCGTCGTGGTGGTGCTCCGCGACGCGTCCGGCGACGGTCGCGGTCCAGGGCTGACCGTCGGCGGCGTGGTGGTGCCGCGCGCGAGTTGTTGGAAGCAAAACGATTCGATCGACGTGATTGCCGCCGCGCGATCGACGTGTTCATCAAGCTGCCCGAGCGTCTGCAGACGTTGCAGCCGCCCGAGCCGTTCCGCGCGCGGGAGCGTCTGCCAGGCGGCGCAGGTCAGGCCGAGCGCGCGCAGCGTCGCCGGCACGTCCAGCGGCGGTGGCACCGCCCCGGTCAGCACCAGCGGCGTGTAGACGATGGTGTCGGGACCCACGTGCACCTCGGCGCGCGCCAGGTAGCGATCCGACGGCACGAGGCCCGTGAAGGTCGCCTCACCGTGCGTGTCTCCGTCCTGGGTGGTGCCTGGATCTCGCTCGAACCGCCAGCCGCCCAGATCGGGGTCGGGCGCGCCCTGGTACAGCGGCACGCCATCGGCGGTGCGCACCTCGAACACCGCACCGCGCATCCCAGGCGGCGCGCCGGTCAACGTGAGATGCAAGGCGCCACGCGGGTCCATGGTGGCGAGCACGCGTGGACCCGGTAGGACGTCGGCCGCGCACGCCGTGTTGCCGGGCGCAGGCGGCACGGAGAAGTCGGGCGAGATGCCGAGGCTGTCCGCGCCCGCGACGTGGAGCGGCACCCACTGCAGCTGTTCCTGGCGGGTCAATCCGCGCTGCGTAAAGAGTGCCGAGAGCGCCGAGGCCACGCCCAGGATGGCGCTCGCGACCTGGCCCGCGACGGGCACCGCGTTGGCCGCCGCCGCCGCGAGCCCGAGCCCCGTCGCGAGCCCCGCGGCTGCGGGATTGGCCACGAGCCGCGCGTTGTACGCCGCGACGGCCGCATACATCTCGTCGATGCCCTGGACGCCCAGCGCTTGTGCGAGCCGGAGGTTCTGGCCGATCGAGTAGCCCGTGGCCTGCTGGATGATGGCGACCGGACCGCGTTGCACGCTCTGCACGGCGACGCGGTACAAGAACTCCATCACCCAGCGGGGCGGCATCATCCAGCCAAACCCAGGGACTTCGGAGAGCTGGTTCCAGTCGGCCGGCGCGCACGCCACGCGCTTCGCCATCGCCGGCACCTCGGGGGAGGCGCTGCACCAGTAGCTGGGGAGGCTGGCGTCGTCGAGGGTGGCCCACGCGTACAGCGGACCAAAGTCCGTCGTGGCGTTGCGCGCGACCCCCGCCGCGCCCGCGGCATTCAGCGGACGACCCGCCGCGCCGTGCGCCATGGCCCGCCGGGCCGCGCCGAGCGACGCGAAGAAATTGCGTTGCTCGACGTGCCAGACGGGATCCGCCCGCGCCGGCAGGGTGATCGCGCGGTATGCGTTCGAGGCCGCGGCCAAGGCCTCGTTGAGCGCGTCGAACTGCGCCGCGGACGACGCGCGATCGAGGTCCGCGACGCGCGTGGGACGCGTGAGATCTTGCAGCCGGCAGAACCATCCCGCCGACGCCTCGGGCTGCGCCCATTGCGTCACGTTGCCTGCGACGGAGATCGCCTGCCAGACCATCGATCAGCTCACGCGCGCGTGGCGTTGTAGGGCACGAAGGCGTAGCCCTCGTGCCCGGCCTCGTCGCGCACCCGGTAGCCCGTTTCTTGGCTGCCCCGACGCATCGAGGGTGCCGGCGCGACGATCACCACCACGGCGCCGCCCGGGTACTCGGTGCCACCGGCGTTGGAGGCCGAGGCCGACGGCCGCAGGTGCCAGCTGCCCGGCATGCGCACGCGCGTGCCCGCGGCGAGTGACCGGTGCGCGTCACCGAGCTGCGCGCCCGCCGCGCCCGATCCCGCCGCGCCCGCTGCGGCGCCGGTGTCGGCGTGCGCCGGGCGCGCGCCGAGCAACAGCGCGCCCGCCCCGACGGCCACCGCGCCGCTGACCACGGGATGTCGCTTGATGAGTTTGAAGAGATCCATCATGTCCAGTCCCTCATGTCTTGAACGCCGCCCGCGTGATCGCGAGTTGATCGGCCGACGACACCACCGGAAACCACGCCGCGTTGCCGTGCACGTGCACCGCCAGGACGCGCCCCGCCTCGATCTTTTGCAGCGTGCGCATGAGCGTGTACGCGGGATTGGCGTGGCGCGTGCCGTGCACGCGGCCCGCGCGATCGTCCGCGACGACGGCCGCCACCCACGCGGCGACGCGCTGCGGCTCGGGCACCGCGGCGAGCGCGGTCTGGTAGCGCGTCACCCAGCGCGCCATGCCGGCGTCGCCCGCCGACCACGCCGCAAATCCGACGGCCACCGACCACGTGGACCCGAGGTCGGTCGAACGACACGCGGCAGGCATCGCGGCGTTGCATCCGGTCCGATGCCGCAGAAGGTTCACCAGACCCACCGCGGTCTGCGCGTTTACGTCGGTCTGCCAGGCGCCGTTGACCATGGTCGCCGGGTGTCCGAGCAGGCGCACGACGAGCGGGTCGTCATGCAGCACGAGCCAGCTGTTGTTGCTGCGGTTCGTCGGGTTCGGATACGGACCGGCGTTTGGCGGCGTGCTGCGCGGCCCACCCTCGGTGCCGAAATAGCCCAGCTCCGCAAACGGATTTTCGACGCCGTTGGGCGGCGACAGCGCGGTGTTCGCACGCTGCTGGCCGTTCGTGCAGAACCCCATGATCACCTCGCCAGGGATGCCCGGCCACGCCACCGGCGTCATCGTCCGCACCGCATCGCCGAGCGCTTTGGTGGAGCCGCTCCAGCGCGCGAGCATCGCGGACAGATAGTCGTTCGCGTAGTTGGTCGGGATCGAGCTGAGGTTGACCGACCCGCCCGCGATGCGCGCCGTGCCGCCGCCGCTCGTGCCCAAGAGCCCACCTCCCTGCGCGATCGTCACCGCGACGGCGCCACCGGTGCCCAGCAACGCCGCGCCGCCCGCCGCGAGGCCGAGCGTCGCGAGCGGATGCCGCTCGACCCAGGCTGTGACGTCTCGCCACTTCACCGTCGCGAGGCTACCACGGCGCCGCCCAGTCCGATGATCCCGAGTCCGATGAGTGCCTTTTTCCAGAGTGGTAGCTGCGCCGTAGAGTGCGGAGCCTGCGCACTTACGACTTGGCCCGCGGCGTCGCGCACGATGATCGCCCCGGAACCTGCGGGCGCGGCCGCGTACCAGACGCTTGCCACGCGGCGGTTCTCGCTCGATCCCTTCCAGACTCCAGCCGCGTCCATGAGCCGTGCGGAGCCACCGCCGTCGCTGTAGATCGCCCACCGCGCGCCCAGCTGCACGAGCTTCTCCGCGAAGTCGTGCATGCCGCCGCGCCACGTCACAAACGCGCCGTCTAGCTCGGAAAACACCACCAGCGCGCAGCGCCAGTTGGCGTCGCGGTTGACCGTGGCGTCCGCGACGTTGTGGCCGTCCTGCACGAGCAGGGGATAGCCCTGCATCGCGACCACGGCGCCCACCGCGACGCGCGGTCCGGTCGCGGCGACGAAGCGGCCGTTGACCACGGACACCGTGCCGCCCGCCTGCGCGTGCGGTCCGCTGGGCGCGACGTCGATGCCCGCGCGCACGTCCAGCGCGCGATACTGCAGCCGTTCGCACGTCGTGGTGGCGTAGTCGTTGCCGGCGCAGAGGTCGAACATCGCGCCGTTCAGCAGCGCATACGGCGTCTCGCCGCGCGCGCGCAGCCGCTCGCGCACCACGCCGACCGTGACCGGCGCCTCGCCCGCGCGCCCGCCCGTGCCCGTCGCCGGCACGGCGTAGAGGCGTAGGTCCGGCGCGCGCAGGCGCAAGACGTCCAGACTGTTGACGCGTTCAAAAGTGCTCGCGACGGCCATGGCTCCAGACTACCATCGCGACGGCAGTGCGGTGCACAAGGAGCCTCCGAAGTGGACATTCCCGACGACGTCAAGGCCAAGCTCATGCGTATCGGACAGGGCGTCGCGACGCGGGACGTCGTGACG
Source organism: Gammaproteobacteria bacterium (assembly GCA_035548835.1). Taxonomy (GTDB): domain Bacteria; phylum Pseudomonadota; class Gammaproteobacteria; order Steroidobacterales; family Rariloculaceae; genus FEN-1219. The sequence continues at coordinate 46,645 of DASZSB010000160.1, forward strand.
TTTCTCGAGACTCAGGCGCGCGAGCTGGGCGACGTCGAGCAACTGCGAAGGTTCTTCACCGAGGGCGAGGACCCCGCCGTCGTCGCGGCCAACGCCGCGCAGATCGACGAGCACGTGCGGCAGTGGTCCGCACTCGTCGCGGGAGTGATGGCCGGGCTCGTGGAGGCCATCCGCAGGGGCGCGCACGTCGATCCGCCCGAGACGCGCGTCACGATCGCGGACGCGCGCGGCGGCACGTGGGTGGTGCGGCGGTAGTCAGCGCTTGGGTGCGGGGCGGGCGCGGACGCGGCAGACGCCGTGGCCGATCGAACCCAGGGTGCGGCCCGCGGAGCTGTCGCCGCGCCGCAGTTGCTGACCCGCACGGTGCGCCGTCGCAGGCTGGATGTAGCAGTACTTCTTGCCGGTGCTCGGAGTGCTTTTCTTGGCCATGTGCTCGTCCTTGTGGGCGCGCCCACAGGCGCGCAAAAACGTCAGCGGTGCGTGCCCTCGGCGCGCCGCTTGATCGCGCCGCAGTAGGCGTCGGGATCGCGCACGCCGTGGCGCTTCGCCGCGAGCTTGCACGCGGCGAAGTCGCGGAACCGCGCGAACGGATTGGCGCGCAGCGGCCGGTGGGTGCAGCCGCACCCAAGCAAGCGCGCCCCTTCGCCGACCGCCGCCTGCGCGGGATTGCGCCGCAGCGCCTTTGCGGCTCGATGCATGCCAAACGCGGTGGCAACACTCGGCGCAAAGTACAGCGCCGCACCCGCCGCCACGAGGGCTGCGAGCAACGCGCCGACGCCACCCGCCGCCTCGCGCGTGACATCGCCGACCGCACCGCCCACGTCGCGGGCGATCTGGCGACCGGCCTCCGCGACGGTGCTTGGCCGGACGTCCCGGGTGTCGGGACCGATCGGGTTCTCGTCGGCGTCCACGCGGCCGCCGAGCGTCGGATACGCGTCGCGGGTGCGCGTCTGCGCCGCCCGACCGCTGGACCACCACGCGAGATCGGCACCGTTGTTCACGTCGAGATACGGCGACACCGCCACGGTATCCCAGCCGCTTGACACGGCGTTGAGCGCAGCCTGAATGCGCGGTCCAAAGACGGTCTGGATGCTGCGTGGATCCTGCCGCCGGCCACTGGGTGGCGGATCGGGCCAGCTAAGTACCGCGGTCACGTAGGTGTCGAAGCCCGAACCCACGACCGCGCGACGCGTGACGCGCGGCGCGCCCACCCAGGTCACGGGCGGATCGGTTGGCAGCTGCACGCCGCGCAGCGCCGCGGAGATGCCCGCGTAGGTCGGCGGCGACCAGTCGGTAAGGGCGTGCTGGCGCGTCGTGACCACGAAGAGCTGCGGCATGCCCGGAGGCTACCACCGACTCGCGCGCGCGTGACGCGCGGCGCGACTCAGAAGTCGAGTTTTTCGACTTGCTCCGCTGCCGGCGTGGCCGGCGCGGGCGACTCCGTAGTGTTCTCCGTAGTTTCTACGGAGGAGGCGTCTGGAATCGCCGCGAGCATTTGTTTTAGCTTGGGCGCCATCCCACCCAACTCCCGCATCTGGGGCGCGAGCGCGCCGATCTCGCGGACGGTGGGAATCACCGACCGCACGTCCGCCAACGTCTGGGCGATCTCGTCGGGCTTCGCGCTCGTCTCCGGAATGAGCCGATCCGTGATCCGCTTGGCCGCGGGGCCGACGACCTTTTCGATCAGACTGCCCTGGGCGGCTTCCTTCTCGAGATCGAGGATCTTGCCGCCCATCACCATCCGGTGGTTGAACTCGTTCAGGCCCTGCGCGTACATCGCGTCCACCATCCGCGTGGACAGCGCAAGCACCTGCGCGTTCTGTTCGCTCGCCTTGGCGAGCATCTGCGCCAGCGATTCGCTCTGCTTTTCCGCCAGCGCGGCGACGCGTCCGAGCACCGACTCGAGTTGGTCGGTGTACCGGGCGAACCACTGCTCGTTGATCGTCAGGCTCGCGGGCACGAGCTTCTCGTCGTGCCCCATCGTCGTGACTGCGAGCGGTGTTGCGCCGCCCGGCACCATGGCCACGACGTCCGCGCCGGCCGGCTGGGCGCTGTCGCGCGCGACGTCTACGGAGAACACCGAGATCTTGTAGCGCTCGAGCCGCGGTCGCGTGGCGTCGCCGCTGGCCTTGGCGGCGCGATACCACGTGTAGACGTATTCGCCTGCGCCGCAGAGGCGCCCGACGTCGTCCTTGGACATGCCGGCGCTGATGCCCCCGCCGGTCATCTGCACGCGGTGCTCGCGGCCCGCCTGGATGATGCGCCGTTCCAGCTTGTAGTCGGCGACGAGCTTGAGGCGCACCGCGGGATTGATCGGCGAGACGTCGTCGTCGTCGTACTCCAGCCGCGCGGCGTCGGCGAGGGTCGTGTCCTCGAGCGGCGCCGCGTCCGACTCGGCAGGGGTGGTCGAGGCGCGGCGGGCACGGGTCGCACGGGGGGCGCGGGGCATGCGCGTAGTCTTGCCGGAGTCCGATGGTGTCGGCAACGACTTCGGGACATCTTCGGAGTTCCGGGGGTACGCTCCGGTGGAGCCACCCATGGTCTACGAACTCACCGTCCATACGCACCGGGCCGCTACGGACTGGCCGTACCTCTGCCGGCTGTGCGCGGCACCCCACGAGCGCTGGCAGCGCCAGTGCGCCAGCTGCCGCACCTGGGATACGGTCCAGCCACGCGGCGGCGCAGCCGCCGAGCGGTCGCGCCGCGCGCGCGACGTGCGGGTCGTGCCGAATCCCAGGATCCCGCTCCCGGGCGTGCCGTGGCTTTCTGCGTTGCTCGGTGGAGGTCTGCCGCAGCGCTGCTGCTGGATCAACAGCGGCGAGCCGGGCTCGGGCAAGAGCACGGTGGCGATGCAGGTCTGCGGGTCGTGGCCGTTTGCCGCTGGAATTCCGCTATGGATCTCGACCGAGCAGAGCGCGGGTGAGGTCGTCGAGTACCAGCGCCGCATCGGCGGGCGCGACGATCTCGTGGTCTACGGCGACGAGGAGGACGTCACGACGTCGCGCCGCGTCCGCCAGATCGCGAACAAGCACGCGGCGAAGCTGGTGGTGGTGGACTCGGTGTCCGGCCTGGAGGACGGCGCGCCGCGCGCGCTCAAGCAGTGGTCGGAACGTGCCGGTGTCGCGGTCGTGCTGGTGTCGCAGGTAAACAGCCTCGGCGACGCGACGGGCGGCCCGCGGCTGCGCCACGACACCACGCTTGTCACGACGATGTGGAAGGGCAAGTCCGCTGCCGACGAGCGATACCTGCAGCTTCAAAAGTCGCGCTACGGCGACGACGGTGCCTTGCTCGCACTACGCAAGACCGAGTCCGGAGCGCTGGTGCTCGCGTGACGCCGCGCGCCGCGCGCGGTACCGTCGCGGCATGGACCTGATCGCGCGCGACGGTGGCATCCCGGGGCTGTGCGTGCCCGCGAGCTGGACGCGCGCGGAGCGGATGGCCGTGCTGCTCGCGGGCGCGCGGAGCGACGCGGACTGGTGTCGGCGGCACGTGCCGTGTCGGCCGGCGCGGACGGAGAGCGTCGCCGCGTATGCGCTGCGCGTCGCACAGGGCGCGGGCTATGTGCCCGATCCCGTGGAGTGTCCGACCGACTGGTATCAGCGTGCCGACGTGACGCTGCGCCACGGCGGCGATTGCGACGATCTCGCGCGCCTGCTCGTCGCGTTGGGCTACGCGTGGGGCGTGCGCGCACGGCTCGTGGTTTTACCGTTTCCCGAGCGACCGCAGGACCATCTCACGGTGCAGCTCTGGCACTGCGGCGCCTGGCAGTGGGCCGAGCCGTCGCTGCCCGGCGCGCGGCTCGGCGAGGCGCCCGAGGCCGCGGCGGCGCGCCTCGAGGTCAGCGCGCCCGATGCCGGTGGTGGACCGCACGCGCCGCCAGGTCCCGATGGTCTGCGGCTACCGCCCGAGTCGCTGGCACCGGCGCGCGC
>DASZSB010000161.1:0-2389 GCA_035548835.1 Gammaproteobacteria bacterium
TTCCAACCAGCCGTCGATCACGCAGTACCTGATCGATCAGGGCGCCGAGGTCGAGGCGAAGAACGCGCTCGGCTGGACGCCGCTGATGATGTCGCGCGGCGTGTTCCTCGCGAATGCGTCGCGCGAGTTTCCGGGCGCGGAAGCCGTGCTGCTGAAGGCGCTCGGGCGCAGTCGGTAAGCGGCAGGATAGACGCTACCGTCCGGTACCTCGCGGGTGTGGGCGGTCACCAAGGCGGGCGAATTTCTCCGTCGGAACGCGAGTATTGGGCCTGGTCGTCGGGGCGCCGAGATCGTTTGGGTGAATCCCGTTCACTCACGCACGCTCCAGGCTTATAGTGAAGACATGTCCGCTGCCGCAGACTACCCGCGCCGTCACCGGCTCACCGTCGACGACTACTACCGCATGGCGGAGGTCGGCATCCTCGCGCCCGATGCGCGTGTCGAGCTGATCGATGGTGAGATCATCGACATGGCGCCACCCGGAAGTCCGCACGCGTCCGTGGTTCACCGGCTCAACGAGGTTCTCGTTCGCGCAGTGGGCGACAGGGCGACGGTGCTCGTCCAGAACCCCGTCCGCCTCAGCGAATACTCCGAGCCGCAGCCGGATCTCGCGCTGCTGCGCCGGCGCGAGGACTTCTACGGCGAGCGCCATCCGCGTCCGGCGGACGTGCTTTTGATCATCGAGGTCGCTGCCTCGTCCCTGCGCTTCGATCGCGATACCAAGCTGCCGCTCTACGCGGAGCACGGAATTCCGGAAGTCTGGCTCGTGGACCTGCAAGGCAAACGACTCGTTCGCCACCGCGTCCCCGAGCGCGGGGCGTACACGCTGGTCGACGTACTCGATGTCGGTGCGCCGCTCGAGGTGGGCGCGCTGCCGGGGCTGGTTCTCGATCTGCAGCGTTTGTTCGGCTGAGTCGCCAGTTTGCCGGGCAGCGGGATCGCCGCCGTTCAGTGCATGTGGTGATGGCCGCCGGTTGCGAGCAGCGGCAGCACCATCGCGACGCCGAACAGCACGAGCAGCATGCCGGCCGCCTGACGCGGCAGGCGTGACAGCCCGAGCGACTGCAGCAGCGCGCTGAGTGCCGACAATCCCACCGACGTGCCGAGCCCGAACAGCGCCATCACGAGCCCGCCCTGCAGGGCGCCGCCGGCGGTGGCCGCGACCGAGAGTTCCGCGTACACGAGCCCGCACGGCAGCCAGCCCCAGAGCGCGCCGACGGCCAGCGCGCGCAGCGGGTCGCGCGGCGGCAGCAACGGCTTCAGCAGCGGCGAGATCCGGCGCCAAACGCGCGCTCCTGCGCGTTCGAGCGGCAGCAGCAGGGCGCGGCCGAGCAGCAGCTGCAGGCCGATCGCCACGATCAGCACGGCGGCCGCGGCGCGCAGCACGACGAGCCCATTCGCGCCGAACAATGTCGTCACGGCCGTGGCGCCCACCAGGCCCGCGATCGCGCCGGCCACGGAATAGCTCAGCACGCGGCCGAAGTGCGCGGCCGAGAGCACGGCGAACCCCGCGAGCCCCGGGCGCTGGCCCACGCCGAGCGCGCCGACGATGCCGCCGCACATGCCGAGGCAGTGGCCACCGCTGCCGGCGAGCCCGGTCAGCCAGGCGGCGAGCAGCAGCGGGGCGGAGATCTCAAACATCGCGCGTGTCCTCGTCGTCGAGCAGGATGCGCACGGCCGGCGTGTCGAGGTCGTCGAACTGGCCCGCGCGCACGGCCCAGAAGAACGCCCACACGGCGAGCGCCAGCAACGCGATCGCGAGCGGGATCAGCGCGAACAGGATGCTCATGCGGTCTGCTCCTCGGGGGTGGTCTCACGCGTGCGGGCGCGCGGCGCAGGATCGGCCAGCAGTCTGTTCAGCCGCAGCGCGTTGCCCACGACGACGAGCGAGGACAGCGACATGCCGATCGCGGCCATCCACGGGGCGAGCACGCCGGCCGCGGCGAGCGGCACCGCGGCCAAGTTGTACAGCGCGGCCCAGGCCAGATTCTGGCGCACGATGCGCCGCGTGGCCGCGGCCCATTCGGGCAGCCGCGCGAGCACGCGCAGGTCGTCGCCCGTGAACACCACGTCGGCGCTGGCCTGAGCCAGCTGGCTGCCGGCGACGAGCGCGACCGACACGTCGGCCTGCGCCAGCAGCGGCGCGTCGTTGATGCCGTCACCCACGGCCGCGATCACGGCGCCCGCCTGCTGACGCTCGCGCAGCAGCGCGAGCTTGTCCTCGGGGCGCTGTGCGGCGTGCCACTCGGCCACGCCGAGCGCGCGCGCCGCGCGGCTCACGGCGCCCGCCGCGTCACCGCTCGCGAGCAGCAGGCGGTAGCCGTGCGCATCGAGCGCGGCCAGCGCTTCGCGCGCATGCGGCCGCAGCGTATCGGCAAGCTCGATGCGC
>DASZSB010000162.1:0-39076 GCA_035548835.1 Gammaproteobacteria bacterium
GCCACGTCGCTGCCCAGGCGGCGCACGATGGTCCGGTTGACCTCGCCCCAGTCGTCGCCGACGAGACCCCGTAGAGCCTCGAGCGAGGGAACGGTGGGAGTGGTCTCTGCAAGTGACATCGACGCAATTTTGCCTGAGCCCCCCCTCTTTAGCGAGCGCGTGGCCGAAAGGCGGCCGATTCCGTTGACCCCTGCGGCCCAAGTCTCTAGAATTCCGGGCCTTTCCGCGGGGGTCTGCCCCGTTTCGCCCAGGAGTACGTAGCCGTGTATGCCGTTTTCAAGACTGGCGGTAAGCAGTACCGCGCCAGCCAAGGTGAGCGCGTTCGCGTGGAACGCCTCGACGCGGCGGTCGGCGAGTCTGTCGAGTTCGACCAGGTGCTGATGGTCGGCGAGGGTGCCGCCGTGAAGGTCGGTGCGCCGCTCGTGGCCGGCGGCAAGGTCGGCGCGAAGGTCGTCGCGCAGGGCAAGGACGACAAGATCATGATCGTCAAATTCCGCCGGCGTAAGCACTACCGGCGGGTCAAGGGGCATCGCCAGCCGTTCACCGAAGTGGAGATCACTTCGATCAGCGGCGCCTGAGTCAGCGAGGAGTAGCGACATGGCACATAAAAAGGCAGGCGGCAGTTCCAAGAACGGTCGCGATTCAGAGTCGAAACGGCTTGGCATCAAGCGCTTCGGCGGCGAGCAGGTGCTCGCGGGCAACATCATCGTGCGCCAGCGCGGCACGCAGTATCACGCGGGCACGAACGTGCGCATGGGGCGTGACCATACGTTGTACGCCGGTGCGCCGGGGCGCGTGGAGTTCGCCGTCAAAGGGCGGGCCAACCGCCGCGTGGTCAGCGTGCTGGCCGACTAGGGCGGCCGGGACACGAGTCCACAGAAAAGCCCCGCAGTGCGGGGCTTTTTCGTTTTGAGGCGCTGAGGCATGAAGTTCGTCGACGAAGCAGATATCCGTGTCGAGGCCGGCTCCGGCGGCCGCGGCTGCGTGAGCTTCCGTCGCGAGAAGTTCATTCCGCGCGGCGGCCCGGACGGCGGCGACGGCGGTGACGGCGGCAACGTGTATCTCGTGGCGCGCGAAGGCATCAACACGCTCGCCGACTTCCGCGTGCAGCGGCGCTTCAAGGCCGAGAGCGGCCGAGGTGGCGCCGGCAGGGACATGACGGGCGCGGCCGGCGCGGACCTGATCATCGAGGTGGCGAAGGGCACGGTCGTGACCGATCTCGATACGGGCGAGGTCCTGGGCGACCTCGCGCGTGACGGCGAGCGGCTGCTCGTGGCCAAGGGTGGACAGGGCGGGCGCGGCAATACGCGCTTCAAGACCAGCGTGAACCGCGCGCCCCGGCAGTTCGATCCCGGCGAACCCGGCGAGAAGCGCCATCTGAAGCTCGCGCTGAAGCTGCTGGCAGACGTGGGGCTGCTCGGCGCTCCGAACGCGGGCAAGTCCACGTTGACGCGTGCGCTGTCCGCGGCGCGTCCCAAGGTGGCCGACTATCCGTTCACGACGCTGCACCCGCAGCTCGGGGTGGTGCACGTAGGCACGGACCAGAGCTTCGTCGTGGCCGACATCCCGGGGCTGATCGAGGGGGCGGCGACCGGCGCGGGCTTGGGTATACGGTTCCTGAAGCACCTCGAGCGCACGCGCCTGCTGCTGCACATCGTGGACGCCTGCGAGGAGCTGTCCGGGGGCGACCCCGCCGCTACCCAGAAGACCGTGGAGGCGGAGCTAGGCGAGTACTCCGAGGCGTTGGCCGACCGCCCGCGCTGGCTCGTGCTGAACAAGCTGGATCTGTTACCCGCCGACGAGCGGGAGAAACGCGTGAAGGCGATCGTGAAGAAGCTGCGCTGGCGCGGGCCGGTTTACGGAATCAGTGCGCTGACGGCGGATGGCACGAAGCGCCTGGCCCAGGACGTTATGGCGTATCTGCAAGAGCAACGGCAGGCCGAGACGGCGGAGCCGTCAGGCCATCGCGCGTAGCTTGGCGTTCAGCTGGCTCTTGTAGTGAGCGGCGCGGCTCTTGGTCAGGATGCCCTTGTTGGCCATCCGGTCGATCTCGGGAACGACCGCGGCGAAGCTGGCCTTGGCGGCGTCCTTGTTGCCGGATTCCACGGCTTTGACGACTTTGCGGATCGCGGTACGTACGCGCGAACGCAGGGCGACATTATGTGCACGGCGCTTGATCGCCTGACGTGCACGCTTCTTAGCAGACTTGATATTGGCCAATGGACGCTTCCGCGCGGGGATCGACCCCGGAAAAGGGCGCTATTATTTGGAGCGATCCGTGGCAAGTCAAGCAGATAGCCGAGTCCATCTCCGTCTTTCGCACCCATGAGCGCCGATTTCGAGAAGCTGCGGGCGCCTGCGCCGCCCGACCGGCTGCTGACCGCCACGTCCGTCGTCGGCTTCATGACGCTGTTGTCGCGCGTGACGGGGCTGGTGCGCGACGTCGCGTTCTCGTCGTGGTTCGGCTCCGGCGTGGTCATGGACGCCTTCACGGTGGCGTTCAAGATTCCGAACCTGTTGCGCCGCTTCTTCGCCGAAGGCGCGTTCTCGCAGGCGTTCGTGCCCGTGATCTCGGAGTACCGTACGCACCGCAGCCAGGCGGAGGCGCGCGAGCTGGCCGATCGCGTGGCGGGCACGCTGGGCCTCGGGCTGCTCGCCGTCACACTGGTGGGCGTACTCGTGGCGCCTCTGCTGATCCTGCTGTTCGCGCCCGGTTTTTCGGGTGGCGACGTGCGTTTCGGGCTGTCGGCCGACATGCTGCGGCTGACCTTCCCGTACGTGCTGTTCGTGTCGCTGACAGCGCTCGCGGGTAGCATCCTCAATGCCTACCGCCGCTTCGCCGTCGCGGCGTTCACGCCCGTGCTGCTGAACGTCGTGATGATCCTGTTCGCCGGCTGGGTCGCGCCGCACATGGCGCGCCCTGGGCTCGGGCTCGCGGCCGGCGTGTTCGCGGCCGGCGTGGTGCAGCTCGCGTTCCAGCTGCCGTTTCTCTGGTCCATGGGCATGCTGCCGCGCCCGCGCTGGGGGCTCGCGCACGAGGGGGTACGCAGGATCGTGAAGCTCATGCTGCCGGCGATTTTCGGCTCGTCCGTGGCGCAGATCAGCATCCTGCTCGACACGCTGATCGCCTCGTTCCTGGCGGCCGGTAGCATCAGCTGGCTGTACTTCTCGGATCGCCTGGTGGAATTCCCGCTCGGCGTGTTCGGGATCGCGCTTGCGACGGTGATCCTGCCGCGTCTCTCCGAGCATCACGCCACGGAGTCGAAGGAGACGTTCTCGGCCACCCTCGACTGGGCCTTGCGGCTCGTGATGCTGATCGGTGTGCCCGCGACGCTGGCGCTCGCGGTGCTCGCGGAGCCCCTGCTGACGACGTTGTTCCATCGCGGCGAGTTCACCGCGCGCGACGTCGCGATGTCGGCCGCGAGCCTGCGCGCGTATGCGCCAGGTCTGCTCGGCTTCATTCTCGTGAAGGTGCTGGCCCCCGGCTACTTCGCGCGCCAGGACACGCGGGCGCCCGTGCGTGCGGGCGTGCAGTCGCTGGTCGTGGGCATGGCGCTCAGCGTGGCATTCGTCGTGTTGCTCGCGAAGACGTCGTGGGCGCCCGCGCACGCAGGTATAGCGGCCGCGACGGCTTGCTCGGCGCTCTTCAACGCCGCGCTGCTGCTGCGCGGCCTGCTGCGCAGCGGCGTGTATCGCCCGGGGGCGGGCTGGCCGCTGCTCGCGGTGCGCGTGCTCGTGCCCGGCGTCGTCATGACCGCGGGTCTGCTGCTCACGCTCGCGGTCACGGGCGACTGGTTCGCGATGGGCGGCGCCGCGCGCGTCGGTGCATTGGCCGGGCTCGTCGCCGGCGGCGCGGCCGTATACTTCGGAGCCTGCCATCTCTGTGGCCTGCGGTTCCGCGACTTTCGACTGCGGGTCGCGGATTGAGGAACGCCATGCAGTTGTACCGCACGCTCGCAGCGCTTCGCCGGGAAGGCGCGGTCCCGGGGCGTGTCGTGGCGATCGGCGTGTTCGACGGACTCCACGTCGGTCACCGCGCGATCCTCGAATGCGCGCAGGGCGAAGCCCGCAGAGCCGGTCAGCGCACGCTCGTGTTCACGTTCGAGCCGACGCCGAAGGAGTACTTCTCGCCGGCCACGGCGCCGCCTCGACTCACGCGCTTCCGCGAACGTTTCGAGCTGCTGGCGGAGCTCGGCATCGACGAGCTGCTGTGCCCGAGCTTCGGCGCAGTTCGTGCGCTGACGCCGCAGCAGTTCATCGAAGCGTTGCTCGTACGCGAGCTCGGGGCGCGCCACGTGGTGGTCGGCGACGACTTCCGCTTCGGCGCCGACCGGCGAGGCAGCGTGGCCGATCTGCGCGCGGCGGGAACTCGCCATGGCTTCGGCGTGACGGAGGTGGCGCCGGTCGCCTGGAACGGCGTGCGCGTCAGCAGCACCGCGATCCGGCAGGCGCTCAAAGCCGGCGATCTCGCCACCGCGCGCGGCATGCTGGGGCGCGACTATTCGATCTCGGGCCGCGTGGTGCGCGGGCTCGGGCTCGGGCGGCAGCTCGGCTTTCCGACGGCCAACGTGAACCTGAAGCGGCTGCAGACGCCGATCGACGGCATCTTCGCCGCGCGCGTCACGGGCCTCGGGCCCCGGGCGTTCACGGGCGTCGCGAGCGTCGGCACACGGCCCACGATCGGCGGCCGCGAGCCGCTGCTCGAAGTGCTGATCTTCGACTTCGAGGGCGACATCTACGGCGAGTACATCACGGTGCACTTCGTGAAGCGCCTGCGAGAGGAGCGGCGCTTCGCCGACCTGCCGGCCATGCAGGAGCAGATGCATGTTGACGTCGCGGCTGCGCGGGCTGCGCTAACCGATTGAATCGCGTACACTCACGGCCGCAAATTTTCGCTTCCCACCCGCTCAAGACGCCTATGTTCGAACCAGTCGGTGCCCGCTACGACGGCCCGGAGATCGAGAAGCGCATCCTCGACTTCTGGCGCCGCGAGAACGTGTTCGGCCGCCTCATGGCCGAGGGTGCCGCTCGCCCGAAGTTCGTGTTCTACGAAGGCCCGCCCACGGCCAACGGCCGCCCGGGCATCCACCACGTGCTGGCGCGCACGTTCAAGGACCTGTATCCGCGCTACAAGACCATGCGCGGCTTCCACTGCCCGCGCAAGGCCGGCTGGGACACGCACGGCCTGCCCGTCGAGCACGAGATCGAGAAGGAGCTCGGCATCTTCGACAAGAAGCGCATCGAGCAGGAAGTCGGCATCGCGAGCTTCACCGCCCAGTGCCGCGCGTCGGTCATGCGGCACGTGGCCGAATGGGAAGCCATGACGGAGCGCATGGGCTTCTGGGTCGATTTCGAGGACGCGTATTTCACGCTGCACAACGACTACATCGAGAGCGTCTGGCAGCTGCTGAAGCAGATCTGGGACAAGGGGCTGATCTATCAGGGCTACAAGGTCGTGCCGTACGACCCGCGAATCGGCGCCACGCTGTCGTCCCACGAGGTGGCGCAGGGGTATCGCGAGGTCGAGGATCCGTCCGTCTACGTGCGGTTTCGCGTGCAGGGCGAGCCCGGCACGTCGTTCCTGGTGTGGACGACCACGCCCTGGACGTTGCCGTCGAACCTGCTGCTGGCCGTGCATCCGGACGTCGAGTACGTCTGGGTCAAGCGCGCGAACGAGACGCTGATCCTGGCGCGTCAGCTCGTGCCGGCCGTGCTGAAGGACGAGCCGTACGAGATCGTGAAGAGCGCGCTGGGCCGCGAGCTCGACGGCATGCGCTACGAGCGGCTGTTCGACTATCTGTCGGTCACGGGGCCCGTGACGGGCGACATCTGCCGCGTGCGGCCGGCCGAGTTCGTGACGACCGAGGACGGTACGGGCATCGTGCACATCGCGCCCGCGTACGGCGAGGACGATCTGAAGCTCGGGCAGCGCCACGGCCTGCCTGTGCTGCACGGCGTGGGCGAGGACGGCTACTTCCTGCCCGCAGTGACGCCCGTGGCCGGCAAGTTCTTCAAGGACGCGGACCCCGTCATCGTCGAGATCCTGCGCGAGCGCGGCCAGCTGTTCCGCGCGCAGAAGTACCTGCACAACTATCCGTTCGGCTGGCGCACCGGCGACCCGCTGATCTACTACGCGAAAAACGCGTGGTACATCCGCACTACCGATTTCCGCCAGCGCATGGTGCAGCTGAACCAGGGCATCAAGTGGGTGCCGGAGCACATCCGCGACGGGCGTTTCGGCAACTGGCTCGAGAACAACATCGATTGGGCGTTGTCGCGCGAGCGGTTCTGGGGCACGCCGCTGCCGGTGTGGACCGACGGCAAGGGCGATTACGTCTGCATCGGCTCCGTGGCCGAGCTCGAGCAGCGCTCGGGCCGCAAGCTGCGCGATCTCGACCTGCACCGGCCGGCCATCGACGGCGTGACGTTCACGCACGAGGGCCGCGAGTACCGGCGCGTGACGGAGGTCATCGATTGCTGGTTCGATTCGGGAGCCATGCCGTACGCGCAGTGGCACTATCCGTTCGAGAACGAGGACGTCTTTCGCACGAGCTTCCCGGCGGACTTCATCTGCGAGGCCATCGATCAGACTCGCGGCTGGTTCTACACGCTGCACGCGATCTCGACCATGGTCGCGGACAAGGCCGCGTACCGGAACGTGGTCTGCTTGAGCCACATCGTCGATGCCGACGGCAAGAAGATGTCGAAGTCGCTCGGCAATATCATCAATCCGTACGACGTGTTCAACGCCGTCGGCGCGGACGCGCTGCGCTGGCATTTCACGGCGCGCGTGGCCCCGGACGTGCAGAAGCGGGTGTCGGTCGACATCGTGGCCGATGTCGCCAGCAGCTTCATCAACACGTTCTGGAACACGTACGGCTTCTTCGTGATGTACGCGCGGCTCGACGGCTTCGATCCGCGCCGCGACGTGCCGCTCGCGGAGCGGCCCGAGATCGACCGCTGGGCCATCTCGCTGCTCGAGCAGACCGTCGCGACGGTGACGGCCGCGCTCGATGATTACGACGCGTTGAAGGCCGGTGTCGCGATCGAGACGTTCGTCGATCAGTTGAGCAACTGGTACGTGCGACGCAACCGCCGTCGGTTCTGGAAGGCGGCGAGCGGTGCCGACAAGCAATCGGCGTATCTGACCCTGTACGAGTGTCTCGAGACGGTGAACCGGCTGATGGCGCCGTTCGTGCCGTTCATCACCGAGGCCGTGCACCAGAATCTCGTGCGTGCGGTTGCGCCCGAGGCGGCCACGAGCGTGCACATGGCGGGCTGGCCGGCCGCGAACGCGGCGCGTCGTGACGATCGCCTGCTGGCCGAGACAGCGGTCGTGCAGCGTGTGGTGGGCCTCGGGCGTGCCGCGCGCAACGCTTCGCGTTTGAAGGTGCGGCAGCCGCTCGCACGGTTGCTGGTGCGCGTGGCGGACGAGGCCGCCGAGGCGGCCGTGCGTCGCCACGAGGACCAGATCCTCGATGAGCTGAACGTCAAGCGTGTGGAGCTCATCGCGCGCGACGCGACGCTCGTGAGCTATCGCATCAAGCCGAACCTCCCGGTCATCGGCAAGCGGTACGGCAAGCTGATTCCGAAGATTCGTGAGTACCTGGCCACGGCCGACGGGGCGGCGATCGCGGCCGCCGTCGCGCGCGGCGCCGCGCAGACGTTCGTCATCGAAGGGCAGGCGCTCGAGATCCAGCCGGCCGACCTCCTGGTCGAGAGCGCTTCCGCAGAGGGCTTCGCGTGCGCGGAGGAGGGTGGGTACCTGGTCGGTCTCGACACCACGCTCAACGACGCGCTGCGCCGCGAGGGCGTGGCGCGCGAGCTCGTACGGGCCGTGCAGGATGCGCGCAAGCAGGCAGGGCTCGAGGTCGCGGATCGCATCGTGCTGTTCGTCGAGGGCGACGACACCGTCGCGGCCGCGCTCGCCGAGCACCGCGACTACCTCATGAACGAGACGCTGGCGAGCGCGTGGCGCAAGCCAGGCGCGGGCGCCTTCGTCGCGCGCCAGGACGAAGGCGACGCGCGCTGGATCATCCACCTCGCGCGGGACGCGGAGGCCGCGTGACGGCGCGACGCTGGTTCGGTCTGCGTGCCGGCGCCGCGAACTGGTTGTGGCTCGCCGTGGGCGCGATCCTGCTCGATCAGTGGACCAAGTTCCTGATTACGGACAACCTCGCGGAGTTCGACGGGATCGTCCTGCTGCCCGTCCTCGAGATCATGCGCCTGCACAACGAGGGCGCCGCGTTCAGCATGCTGAGCACTGCCGGCGGCTGGCAGCGCTGGATGTTCACGGCGCTCGGGCTCGTCGTCAGCGTGGGAATACTGGTGTGGTTGCGCCGCCTGCCGGCCACGGGCCACAACCTGCTGGCGGCGGGCTTGTCGCTGATTCTGGGCGGTGCGCTCGGCAACGTGATCGACCGCGTGCTCTGGGGGCACGTGATCGACTTCATCCGGGTGCACTACCAGCAGTATTACTTTCCGGCGTTCAACGTGGCCGACTCGGCCATCACCATCGGCGCCGCGCTGCTGATCCTCGATAACCTGCTCGAGTACGATCGCGCGCGGGCCGCGCGCAAGAAGCGCTAACTCACCAGCACGACGTCGGATTGCTGCCCGTCGCGCTCTTCACGCCCTGGGCCGTGATCGAGAACGAGGTGCACATGTCGTCGTGCGTCATGTCGATCCGCGCGCCGGCGACCGGTGTCGCCGTGGCCGTGTACGTCGTCGCGTCCGCGCCCGCGATCGTCAACTGATACGTGCCGTTCTCGGTCAGCCCCCCCGCGGGAAGCAGGTTGGCGGCGACGAGGGCCGCCACGGTGCCGTAGCTGCGGTTCTGCAGGTAGAAGCGCTCCTGGTTCGTCGCGAGCTGCAGCAGTGCGTTCTTGGCTTCGGTCCGCTGCGCGCGTTGGACGTACTGGCGGTAGCTCGGCAGCGCGATCATGGCGAGCACGCCGATCACCATGACCACGGCCATCAGCTCGAGCAGGGTCACGCCCGCCATCCGGCGGCGATTCGACTTATCCATAGGTGTCCTCAATGCCATCGCGTGGTTGCCTAGTCCTGGCTGCGCTGCGTCCAGAAGGTTCGCACCGGCGTGTTCTGGAAGCCAGCGGGGAAGCAGATCAGACCGACGCACACGACGGGGTCGCTGTCCGGGCTGTCCGGAACGCCGTCGCCGTTCAAGTCACGCTCGACGAACAGCGCCTGCGCCGTAGACAGGATGCCCCCCTCGCGCTGGATGTACAGGTCGCTCATCGTGAGATTGGTCGGATCGCTCGATCCGTCCAGGTTCAGCACCGGTGCGCCGTTGAAGATGTTCATCTGGTACACGCGGTTGATACCGAGCTGCGGCTGGCAAGAGTTGCTGCCCGTGCTCGGCATGAACGTGCTGAAGATCACCTGGTTGTTGAACGTGCGCGCTTCCGCGAGCACCTTCTCGCCCTGCCAGCCGCCGATGTTCAGGTCGAGACGCCAGCCGGGGCTGTTGAGCGGCACGATCGTGTTCGCCGTCGTCACGGGCGTCAGGCTCCCGTCCGTGATGACCGTCAGTGCATCGAACTGCGCCTGGGTCAACGCTCCGGTGTTGTAATCGCGCAGTGCGTAGAACCGGTCGTGGTTGTCCGTGCTGAGCGGATGCTCGCGATGACCCGAGCCGATGCCGATGTGCGTGAAATTGAAGTCCTTCGTGTTCACGAGAGCGACGTCGGGCGCGTAGTAGAAGCGGCGCGTGTCCGCGAGCGCGGGAGAGGAGGCCGGCGCACCGCCGAGCTGCGCAATGACGCCGCCGTTGATCAGCGTGGAGGCCGGCTGCCCGTTCGTCACGTCGAACCGCCACACCTGGCCGCCCATGTCCGCGGCGTACATGCGGTCGGCGAAGCCGTCACCGTCCAGATCCAGGACGCGCACGCGGGCGGGGATCGAATAGTCCATGCTGCGGCCGCTCTTGTTGAAGCGCTTGGTCGCCGCGCTCGCGCTGCTGCCCCACCAGAGCAGGTCGCCCGTCACGGCATCGACGATATAGATCGCGTTGCCGATCGTGTCGGTGGTCAGCGCGCTGTTGTCCTGATCGGGCTCGTACCCGCCGCCGATCACGAGGACGGCCTTCTGCGCGTTCTGCGTCGTGCCCGCGATGTTCATGTGCGTCGGCACCGGCGTCGCCCAGGTTTGGCCGACGTTCGGCAACTTCGTGCCGTCGAGGCGGAACATCAGCTGCGGGTTGTCGGGATCACTGACGTCGAGCGCGTAGTAGAAGTCGCCGCCTCGGCGCATGCCGAAGTACAGGTAGACCTTCTCGCCGGGCTCGATCACGCCGTCGTTGTCGGCAATCGACATGATGCGCAGATCGCCGTCGATGCCGTAGAGCTTCGACGTCGACGAATCGTCCGTCAGCAGCTTGACCTGGTTGCCCAGGAACTCCGGCGGCAGGAATGCCCACTTCTCGACGCCCGTCTTGACGTCGAGCGCGTGCAGGAAGCCGTCGTTCGTGGCGAAGTACAGCACGCCGTCGCGCAGGCCGGGGCCGTAGATCATGGCGACGGGTTGCGAGTGCAGCGGGTCGCCCATCTGATGGCGCGCTTCCTTCGTGACGTTGTTCTGGTTCGCGTCCGCGATGTCCTCGCCGTTGATGAAGTCGATCACGTCGGCGCGGGCCGGGTCGCCCGGGTTGCCGACGTTCAGCAGCAGGTCCGTGATGGCCGTGTTGCCCTGGGAAACGAGGTTCGACGCCGCCGTCAGGTTCGACGAGCCGAGGTACGTATAGACCTTGCGTGTCGTCGCATCGGGAATCTCGTTGGCCGCGCCGCCGAGATCCACCTTCGAGCCGTCGATCACGGTCGACCAGTAGCTCTGTGACGTGTCGGAGAAGAAGCCGGTCGTCGGATCGACGGCCGGGGCACCGTTTGCGTCGACGATCGTCGCGTCGGTGCCGCGCAGGGTGTACTTCTTCAGGTTGCCGGGCCAATGCGTACGGCCCGACGGGCGGAACACGCTGATGAAGAGATCGTTCAGGTTCTGCGTGCGGTTGAACGCGTTGACCGCGACGGTCGGTGCGGTGAACGTCGTATTGGTCGACAGGATCGAGGTCACGATGTTCGACAGCGCGTTCGCGAGACCGGCGGTGTCGTTGGCCGTGTAGTACTTGCCGCCGCCGCGCTGAGCGGTCTGCGACAGGTTCGGCAGGTCGACGGTGAAGCCGATCGTGTAGGTCGTGACGTTCTGCTGACCGGAGAGCGGCGACAGGTCGCCCTTGTACATGAACTCGGCGAGGTCGTCGAGGCAATCGCCGCCGGAGGGGCTGAAGCCGGGCGGATACGTCTCGACGTCGCAGGTCTTGCCCACGAGGCTGCCAAACGACTGGCCCGCCGCGTCGGTCAGTGCCTTGATTTTCGTGTCGGCGTCGCTGTCCCACGTCGGCTCGCCGTCGGTCAGGTAGACGACGAAGTTCTTCTGGCAGGCGTAGTCGACCGGTGACTTGTAGACCGCGGTGTTGGTGGAGTCACGGGATCCCGACACGCTGTTGGGGTCGCCGTAGTCCACCTTCCGGCCCATGTAATACTGGGAGGCCTCGTACAGCGTCTCGGACAGCGGCGTGTAGGTGTGCGGCGTCAGGGCGTTGATGGCGTCCTTCATGCCCTGGCGCCCCGTCGCGATGTCGGTCAGGGGATAGGCGACGTAGCCGCCCTGGCTGCCGACCGCGAAGTTGACCGGGTCGTTGAACGTCATGAGTCCGACCTTGACGCCGTTGACCGAGTCGAGCAGCTTGCCGGCGACGTCCTTGACGATCTCTTCGCGCGTCTGGAATCCGGTGGGACCGTACGCCCAGTTCAGGAAGTTGCCGCTGTAGAGCGTGTACGTTTCGTTCGCGGGCGTCTGGCCCCAGGAGATCTCGGTGGTCGACGCGCCCCAGTAGCCCGTCGAGCTCGTGCTGCCATTGCGTGCGTACAGCTTCGTGCCGTCCACACCGTCGCCGTCGATGCCGCGATCCGAACGGCACTCGACCACGCGCGAGCGCTGGCTTGCGGAGATCGTCTCCCAGCGCTTGGCCGAGCTGCTCGGGTTGTACTGCGCCATGTTGTCGGTATAGAGACCGGCCGTCTTGAACGCATTCAGCGCCGCCTTGCACTTCAGCGCCGACAGGTTGAACCAGCGCGTCGTGCTGCACGATGGCGCATCGCCGGTGCCGACGATCCAGTACACCTTGTTCGCGTCGCAGCCGGCGCTCGGATACGTGACGCTGCCGTCGAAGCCCTGCTGCGTCTGGACGAGCGTGTCCATGCTGCCCGAGTTGTCGAGGATGAACAGGATGTTCGGTTCGGCCTGCGAGTTCTGGTTGTTGCCGACGAAGAGCTCCGTGTCATCGGCCAGCGCGGATCCTACGAAGATCACGCACCACAGAGCGCTCAGGCCGAGGTGAGCAAGCTGCTTCATGAGGGTGTTCATGGTCGGGTCCTTCGAAGAGTGTTCGTGCGCCGTCCTGGCGATTTCGTTCGTGCTAGTGCCGCGATTGGTGGACAGAGATGCGTGTGACGAGCTCGGTCGTGCGGTCGATGAAGACGCTGATGACGGTGGTGTTGCCGACGGCGCTTGCGCGCAGCGAGTCCACCGCCCGCCGGAAGTCGGCGTAGCTGGCCTGGCGACCGTCCAGGAGGAACTGCGTCGAGCCCTGCAGGCGGTAGGAGCCGAACTTGCAGGTGTCGCACTCGCGGATCGTCAGCGTGCCGCCCGCGTCGGTCGGCAGCGCCAACTGTCCCACCGCGAGCTCGAACGGCCGCTCCACTTCTTTCAGCACGCGCACGGCGCCTGCGGTATTGAAGAGACCGAGCAGAATCAGTGCGGCGAGGATGCGGGTCTTCATTTTGGGGTTCCTCCCGGACGGACTACAGGGCGCGTCCGATGACGTAGAAGCTCTGGATCTGATTCGAGGCGGCGTTGCGCGAAGCGCGGCCCCACGACTGGATGTCGAAGTGGAAGGCCTCGACCTCGCCGGCGCTGAACGCGGCGTCCGGAACGATCGTGTTGCCGCGGTACGTCGTCTGTGCGCTGCGGTCGAGGTCGACGGCGTTGGTCCAGGGCAGGGTCGTCGTGCCGTTCGTGCTGTAGTTGCGCGTCGCAATCACGGTGTCGGCAGCGCCTTCGGTCGCCTGAAAGGCGTCGGCCTGGTACTGGGCGTTCGCCGCCATCGCGACTTCCATCGTGGCGGTGTTCATGCCGGAGACGCCGACGACGGTCAGCACCAGCAGCAACACGAGGCCCACGACCAACGTGGCGCCGCGCTGCGAGCGGGGCAGTCCATTGCGCAAACCGGACAGGGGTGTCTGGGCGTTCATTGTTCCATGCCTCAGGAGGGGGGACGCGCGTTGCGCAGGTAGATCGTCTTCGAGACCACCACGCGGCGGAAGTTGTCGTTGAACGGACCGACGTTCTGGTCGGCATACACGTAGTTCTGCGTGTCCACGAACCCGTTCTCGGGCAGCTGTGCGCGCACGCGCAGCCAGACGCGCACGGCGAGAATCTCTGCGTTCGGATTGAAGGCGGCGTTCGTCGGGTCGATCATCGGATCGTTCGGATTCACGAATCGGTTGACGGAGCCCCGGTTCGGGTTTGGCACGGCGGGCGTGCCGGGCGCGTCGGTGTCGACGCCGAACTGGATCTGCATGTCCTCCACGCCGGCGACGACCTCCTCGTCGGCGATCTGACCGTTCGCCTGCAAGGTCTTGCGGCGCAGGGCCGGCTGCGTCGTGGCCGTGCCCTGCACGACGTAGTAGCCGTTCACCATCAGCCGATGCACCTCCGATGTCGCGGCCGTATAGCCCGCGGGCATGGCCGCGGTGTTGAAGATCTGGCCCGGCTGCGCGCGCGTGCTCACGATCGACATCTGTCCGGCGGGCTGGGGCATCGTCACGATGTCGTCGCCCGCGTGCCGCACCACCAGCGTGTCGGACGCGGCCTGGGCCGCGAAGCCGCCCTGGACGGCGCAGCCCCAGGGCCACGGCGCGCTGCCGTTGCTGCCCTGGACGGCCTGGTTCAGGTTGATCGTCCAGTTGTTGCCGCACGTGTTCGGGCCGATGCCGGCGGGGTCCGTCGGCGCGCGCCGGCCCTGGATCAGATACGAGCGCGGCGTCAGGCCCCAGTAGTGAGCCATGCGGACGTCGGGCTCGAGAGCGTCGAGCGCGAAGCGCGCAGTCTCCTGCAGACGCGACACGGAGTCCGTCACGCGGAACGTGGTGCGGCTCTGCATGAAGACGGTCATGGCGCCGATCATCAGGAACGCGCCGATCGCGAGCGCGACCATGAGCTCGATCAGCGTCATGCCGGCCTGGCGTTGCGGGGGCATGTGGCTTGCGAACGTTTTCGTGATCATCGTGGCGCCGCTACAGGGTCGGGAGGCCGATGACCAACTGGTAGTTGACGGGACCCACGCCGGTCTCCTGCCAGTTGATCGTGATCGTGTAGGTCGGCGGAACGGCTGCGCCCGCGTATGCGACCGTACCGGCGCCGTTCGGGAGCTGCTGTGCGACCTGATTGCCCCAGGCGAAGAGATCGTTCGCCGCCATCTGCGCGGGCGTACAGTTCGCGCCGCCCGCGGGGTCGCAGTTGTTGTTGGCGGCGGGTCCGCCGTACGCCGCGCCGCCCTGACGATTGGCGCGGATTCGGTCCGCCATGTCGGCCGCGAGGTTCACGGCCTGGGTGCGATACAGCGCGGTGCGTCCGGCGCTCAGGCCCTGACCGTAGAGTGCCGCGATGCCGATCATGCCGACCGACACCACGACGAGCGAGACCATCGCCTCGATCAGGCTGAAGCCGGTTTGTGAGCGAAGGTATGGCGTGCGCATGAAGGGGCGTCCTACGGCGGGCAGGTCGGATTGACCGCGGCGAGGGTGTTGGTGACGAACCAGTCGACATCGACATTCGGTGTATTGCCGACGGTCTGGTAGACCTGGCCGCGACCGATGTTGTCGATGGCCACGATGCGAGCGCTCGACAGCGAGCCGGCGGCGCGCCGGCGGCCGCGGTCGTCGCAGAGCAGAATGGCGCGCGGGTTCGGGTTGCACAGCTGCACGCCGCCGAGCGTCGCCTGGCGCGTGAAGCCGTTCTGCCCGTATGAGATGTAGCCGCAGTTGGCGGAGACCGCGACCGTGCCGCCGGCGGGCACCCGTCGCATCAGCACGGTTTCGCCCGCGTCGATGGCGGCGTTGCCGTCCGTCGCGTCGGTCAGAATCGGAGAGCCATTCGCGTCCAGATTGCCGTTCTCGTCGACCCAGACGACGAAGCCGAGGTTCCGGTTGTCGGCGACAGGGTTCTGCAAGCAGACGGGAACGGGATCGGTGGGGTTCGCGGTCAGGCAGAGGCCGACCGGTACCTGTCTTTTGACGGCTTCCGCGCGGGCCATGAGTATGCCCGTGACGAACTCGTTGGCGGCGGCCGTCATCGCGCCGTTGCGCTGGAACTCCATGACGTTCGGGACACCGATGCCGATCAGGATGCCGGCGACCAGCAGCGTGATCAGCAGCTCCCAGAGCGTGAAACCGTGTTGCGGGCGGGCGTTCATGGCGCGAACTATACGGACGGCGCTGGGGGCGTTCCCGGTTTCGCCGACGGTCGGTCGGGGTCGGGGGACGAGCGGCGGCGCCTCCGGGTGCTTATGACAAGTCCGCGCACCGCAGCGGTTTGCCGTCGGCGTCCACGCGGTCCACGCGCGGTCTGCCGGTGTAGCTGACGATGACCGCGCGTGCGGCCGAGGCGCCGCGCGCGTCGCAGAAGACGACGGTGCCATTCGTGCTGCGCCGCAGCATGGGCCGGAACTCGAAGAGCGGCCGGTTCGCGGTGATCCTGCCTTCGATCACGGGCTCGTAGGCGAGCACGAGCGGCTCGGCATCGGACCGGGCGGGCGGCAGCCGGTCGTCCGCGTTCACGAACACCATCCATCCCGCATCGAAGCGCAGTTCCGCACCGCCACAGCGCCGGCGGTCTGCCGTCTTGCACAGGATCACCGAGTGGCTGCTCTTGGCCGCCTCGCTGCGCGCCACCTGCACTGCCAGCACGAACCCGTTCACGTCGGCCGTGCGTCGCCCGTCCAGGATCCAGCCATGGAAGCTCGGCACGGCGAGACCGAGCAGCAGGCCTCCCAAGGCCACCGTGCCGAGGAGTTCGAGCAGCGTGAAGCCCCTGGCGCGGTCCATCGAGGGCCCTCCCGATCCGTTTGCGCAGACCGTAGTCCACCGGCTCCTCGTACGGCGATCCGCGAAACTCGCGCGTGCACACAGAAAGGCCGCGACCGGGGTGGCTTTGCCCTTACGCGGTAGGTGAGGGTATACTGCGCAAGTCGCTGATTCTTCTCAGGGTCTGACGATGAACAAAGACGAGGTCACGCAGCGGCTCATGAGCCGTGGCGTTCTGCCCACTGCGCAGCGGGTCGAAGTGGGCCTGTTGCTGTTCGCGCGTCCGCAGCACCTGTCTGCCGAGCAGATCATCGCCGGCCTGCGTGCCAACGGGTCCCGGGTGTCCAAGGCCACCGTATACAACACGCTGAATCTGTTCTCCGAGCGGGGCCTCGTGCGCACGGTGGAGATCGATCCGGCACGTCAGTTCTACGACTCGTCGATCGACCCGCATCATCATTTCTTCAACGTGGACACGGGCGAGCTCACGGATATACCGCCCGAGTCGGTGACGTTGAACGTCGCCGCGGCCCTGCCGCCCGGCACGGAGCAGACCGGTGTCGATGTGGTGATCCGCGTCCGCGGCAGCGGTCAGACCGGCGTGCGCTGAGCGGCGCGCTGAGGCACAATACGCGCCTCGCGAAACTGCCGGTGTAGCTCAGTTGGTAGAGCATCCGCTTCGTAAGCGGGGGGTCGGGGGTTCAAGTCCCTCCACCGGCACCACCCCAATGCCAAGGTCTGCGGCTCCGGCACCGTCCCGGGCTGCGGTGGCATTCGTCCATGCTAAGCTCCTGTGAAACCAGGCGTTTAGAGGTTCAGGGGAGTCGGGGAGGCCGCGCGCGTTGCACACGAGAGGCCGGGGGCGCATGCGGTGGGTCGCGCACGCGCTGAGTGCGGTCGCGATCGGACTCTCGGCGTGCTCGGCGGGCCAGGATCAGCCGCGCGACTCCGATACGACGCCGGCGGCCGCGTGGCAGACGCTGTTCGACGGCACGAGTCTGGACGGGTGGAGCCGGATCGGCGACGTGAACTGGCGGCTCGTCGACGGCGCGGTAGAGGCCGACAAGGGCTCCGGATTCCTGCTGACGGACGCGGTTTACGACGACTTCGATCTGGAGCTCGAGTTCTGGGACACCGCGGACACGAACAGCGGCGTGTTCATACGCTGCGCGAATCCCGCGCAACTCGGCGCGGCCACCTGCTACGAGGTCAACATCTTCGACCAGCGACCGGACCGCACGTACCGCACGGGTGCCATCGTCGGTATCGCCAAGCCGCTCGTGCTGCTCGACAGCGGCAATCGCTGGAACAAGTACGAGATTTCGGCGCGCGGCAGTCACCTGCTGGTGAAGCTGAACGGCGAGACCACCGTCGACACTCACGACGACAAATTTGCAGCGGGGCCGATCGCGCTGCAGTACGCTGCCGGTCGCGTCATGTTCCGCAATGTCCGGATCAGACGCCACTGATCGGAGCCCGCCACTCCAATTGAAGATGATCACCGAATGCAACAGCCAGCACGACCGCCTGCACCGCGCCACTTCCTGCACTTCTTCCGTGGGTGGCTTCGCGATCCCCGCGGCATGGGCGCCGTCGCGCCGAGTGGCCGCGCGCTCGGGCGTCTGATCGCTTCCGGGGTCGCGGCCGGCGCGAAGGTGCTCGAGCTCGGGGCGGGGACGGGTACGCTGACCGAGGCGCTGCTCGCGAACGGCGTGGACCCCGCTGATCTGTACATCGTGGAGCGTGATGCGGAGCTCGTGAACGTGCTTCGTCAACGCTTTCCGCAGTGCCACGTATTCGCAATGGACGCGCTCGCCATCGATCGCGAGTTGCCGCCTGGTGTCGCGTTCGACTTCGTGATCAGCGGGCTCCCGCTGCTGTTGTTCACGCCCGAGCAGCGCTTCGAGCTGCTCGACAAGGTCCTGAAGCTCCTGCGCCCGGGTGGCCGCTATCAGCAGTTCACCTACGGCGGCCGCTGCCCGATCGATCGGGCAACGCGCGAGCGATTGCGCGTCGACGCCCGGCTGCTCGGCATCGCGGCCCTGAATCTGCCGCCGGCGTTCGTGTATCGACTCACGCGTGCCGCGCAGGGAGCCTGAGGTGCGGGCGGTCGTGAGGAACTTCGCGGGGGCGTGCATGGCCGCGGCGCTTGCGGCCTGTGGCGGAGCCGCGCCGCCGGCGCGATCCGGTGCGGTCGGGGCGGGCGTGATGCTGGGACCGATCCACCCGCTCGCGTCCCCGGTCGGGGAAGGCGGGGGCCAGCCGCGGCTGTCGCGCGATGCGGCCGGCGCGGTGCTGCTGAGCTGGCTCGAGCCCGTCGGTCAGGCGGGCGAGCTCGCGCTGAAATACGCGCGCCTGACCGGTGACGACTGGGCCGGCGGCGCCGTCGCGGCGCGCGGGTCGGACTGGATCGTATCGGCGGCGGACCTGCCCTCCGTGCAGGCGCTGTCGGAGCGCCTGTGGGTTGCCGACTGGCGCGTGCCGTCGCCCGTGTCTCCCGTTGCGTACGACATCCGGGTCTCGGTCTCGGCCGACGCCGGCTCCACGTGGAGCGAACCTCTGCTGCTGAACGACGATGCGACTGCAAGCGAGCACGGCTTCGTGAGCTGGTTTCGCGACGGCGATCGCGCAGGCGTGGTGTGGCTCGACGGCCGCGACGAAGCGGGCGACGTACAGGACGCGTCGAGCGCGGAGCCCGCGGGCACGAGCCTGCGCTATGCGCTGCTCGGCGGCGACGGACGCCGGCTCGAGGAAGGCGTCGTCGATCGCCTGACCTGCGATTGCTGCCGCACGGGCGTAGCGCTCACCGCTGCGGGCGCGGCGGTCGTGTACCGGGATCGAAGCGCCGACGAGATCCGCGACATCGCGGTCCGGGTCCGCTCGGCGGGGGGCTGGTCGGAGCCGGTGACGCTCGGGCCCGATCACTGGCAGATCGCCGGCTGTCCGATCAATGGTCCGGCGATCGACGCGCGCGACCGTGACGTCGTCGTCGCGTGGTTCACCGCGGCGGACGGTCGCGGACGCGTGCGCTTCGCGCGCTCGGACGATGGCGGCGCGAGCTTCGGCGCACCCGTCGACATCGACGCGGACGGGGCGTTCGGGCAGGTCGGCGTGGTGCTGGTGGACGACGGCAGCGCGTTCGTCAGCTGGTGGCGGCGCGCCAGCAGCGGGGCCGAGCTCGCGGTGCGCAGCGTCTCCCGCAGCGGTCGGCTTGGGGAGCGTCGGGTCGTTGGCACGACGCGCGCGAGTCGCCCCGACACGGTGCCGCAGATGCAGCGCAGCGGGCAGCGGCTGGTCTTCGCGTGGACGGAAGACACGGATGCGGGGCAGGCGGTCAAGGCCGCCTATGCCGAGCTCGACGGCGCGTGAGCCTCAGGCCTCGCGCAGCAGCTCCGCCACGTAGGTAGCGATCGCGAGCGACGACGTCAGGCCCGGCGATTCGATGCCGAGCAGGTTCACCGCACGTGCCGACCCCGCGCCGTCCGCCCGACGGATCCAGAAATCCGCGGCGGGCTCGCCCGGGCCCGAGATCTTCGGACGGATCCCGGAATACGCCGGGGCCAGGCCGCCGTCCGGCAGGCCCGGCCAGTACGAGCGGATGGCCGCATAGAACGCGCCGCCGCGGGCCGCGTCGACCGAATAGTCGAGCGCGTCGGCATCGACGCCGTCGTGCAGCCATTCCACATCCGGCCCGAATCGCGCGCGCCCCGCGAGATCGAGCGTCGCGTGCACGCCGAGGCCTCCGTCCTCGGGCAGCGGATAGACGAGGTGCGTGAACGGGCTGCGGCCCGTGTACGTGAAGTAATTGCCCTTCGCGAATCGAGGCCGTGGAGCCGTGCCGGCGGGCGCGCCGAGCAGTGCCGCGACGCGGGTGGCGTGCAGGCCCGCGGAGTTCACGACGGTGCGTGCGTCGAGCGTGAACGGGCCGTCCGCCGTCGTGCACGTCAGAGCCCAGGTCGCGCCGCGCGGCTCGGCAGCGGTCAGGCGGCAATGGGTGGCGATCGCGCCGCCGGCGGCCTCGAGATCGCCGCGCAGCGCGAGCATGAGCGCGTGGCTGTCCACGATGCCGGTCGAGGGCGACCAAAGACCCGCCACGGCGCGGACCTGCGGCTCGAGCCGCTCGATGTCGGCGGCCGACAGTACCTCGAGATCGTTTACTCCGTTGGCCGCGGCCGCCGTCCGCACGGCGTCGAGCTTCCTGACCTGGCCGGGCTGCGACGCGACGAGCACCTTGCCGCAGCGCCGGTGCGCGATGTTCTTCGCTGCGCAGTATTCGTAGAGCCGCTGCCGGCCCTCGACGCAGAAGCGCGCCTTCAAGCTGTCGCGAGGATAGTAGAGGCCGGCATGGATGACCTCTGAGTTGCGGGCGGAGGTTTCCTCGCCGATCGCCGCGTTCTTCTCGAGGACGATGACCTCGCGGCCGGCGAGCGCGAGCTCGCGCGCGATCGCGAGACCGACGACGCCGGCGCCGATGACGACCGTGTCCGTGCTGTCGCTCACTTCATCTCCGGTTCGGGTGCGGGAGCGCGGATTCTCGCAGGGGTCCCGAAGTGTGTCGAACGGAATGCGTCACATCGGGCCGGGCGGCAGGCGGTCGTGCTAAGGTGCCGGCCGTCGTTTCGTGCACAGGGAGTCGAGTCGCATGGCCTCACCCACCACCACCGCGAGCGCTGCAAGCCTCGCCGCGTTGATCCGCGGCCGCCGATCGATCGATCTGTTCGAGCCCGATCCCGTGCCCGCAGCCGTCGTGCGTGAGGCGATCGACGTTGCGCAGTGGGCTCCGAACCACAAGCTCACGCAGCCGTGGCGGTTCTATCTGATCGGCCCGGCGACACGCCGTGGCGTCACGGACCTCGCCGTCGAGCTCGACGTTGCGAAGAAAGGCGAGCGAGCCGGCCCCGTGCGGCGCGCGCGGCTGGACGCCGTGCCGGGTTTCCTGGTGCTCACGACGCGCCGCAGCGAGGAGACGCTGCTCGATCGCGAAGACTACGCGGCGTGCTGCTGCGCAGCGCAGAACCTGATGCTGCAGCTGTGGGCGCACGGAGTCGGCACGAAGTGGACCACGGGCGGCGTCACGCGCGACCCGCGGTTTTATGCGTTGCTTGGCATCGATCCGGCGAAGGAGTCGGTCGTCGGGCTCATCTGGTACGGCAGGCCGAAGGTCGTGCCGGCGCAGCAGCGCAAGCCCGTCGCGGAGCTCGTGACCGAGCTGCCGTGAGCGGCCCGCGTCAGAGTGGTTCGCCGGGCGTCGGCGCGCCCGCGAGCCACGCGGCGCCCTCGGTGTAGAGCT
This sequence comes from Gammaproteobacteria bacterium, assembly GCA_035548835.1. Taxonomy (GTDB): domain Bacteria; phylum Pseudomonadota; class Gammaproteobacteria; order Steroidobacterales; family Rariloculaceae; genus FEN-1219. Next base: position 21,451 of record DASZSB010000162.1, read on the forward strand.
TCTGCACCCCGGGACCGCGCAGGCCCGGCAAGCCGAGCCGCACGTTGAAACCCGCCTTTGTCTGCAGGTAGCCCAGGTGGCGATAGCCTTCGGGGAACCGCGCGAGCAGCGTCGGGTCGAGTGTGAGCCTGGTGCCGGGCTCGACCGGATCTAGGCGGTCCTTCTCGTAGATCGGCTGGCGACGCACGATCGCCCAGCGACCGTCGCGCTTCGCGAAGAAGTCGTAGAACCGGCCCGTGCACACGACGTCGCACACCACGCCGTCGACCGCGGCGCGCTGATTGATCGTCATCTTCGTCTGCGCTATGGCGCGGGCGCCGGCCACCTCGCAGGTGGTGCCGCCGAGAAAATGAATGATGCTCACGCCGCGCTCGAAGCCCGCGCGTCGCGCCTTCTGGAATTCCGTGGCGGGTCCCTGGAACCACGTGGCCGTCATCCAGCCGTCGTCGTGCCAGACCGTCGCGAACCGGGCCCAGTCGCCCGCGTCGCTCCAGAGCACCCAGTTGTTCACGACCTCCGTGATCGCGAGCCGATCGAGCAGAGTCGCGTCCATGCTCAGCGGATCAGCCGGCCGCCCGGGCCCGTGGGACCGCCCGGCGGTGCGGCGCCGGGCACGATGATCGACGACGCCTGCTCGCGACGCAGTTCCTCGAGCCGGCGCACCGTGCGTGCGAGGGCCTCGCGCGCCATGTCGCCGAACTTGGTCACCGCATCGTCGAGTGACGTGGCCGGGACCTCGAACGAGAGCGGCAACGCGCCCGCCGGCGTGAGCACCTGCGTCTGGCCGACGTAGAGCACCTGTCGGGTCGCATCGGTGTCGCCCGCCGGCGTGACCGGGGTCAGCCGTTGCAGAGTGCCGACGCGACGGTCCGTGAACGTCTCCTCGCGATAGAGGCCGGTGCGATCCATCGCAATGTCGGCGTCGCCCATCTCTTCTGCCATGCTCGGGTCCTCTCCTGTGTGGCCGCGGCCGGTGCGGCGGCGGCATAGGCTAGCACTTCTCGCTGCGCGGCGGCGTCAGGCGTCGCGGATCAGCACGTGAGTGGCGACCGTGGCGCCGGTCCCGCCGATGTTCTGGACCATCGCGACGCCGGCGCCGGGCACCTGGTTGGCGCCGGCACGCTCCCCGAGTTGCAGCGACGCCTCGACGAGCTGATAGCAGCCGCTCGCGCCGACCGGGTGGCCGCGGGCCTTGAGGCCGCCGAAGGTCGTCAGGGGCAACTCGCCGTCCAGGCCGATGCGGGACTCGTCGGCCCAGTCGAGGCCGGCCCCCGGAGCGGCGAAGCCGGCCGCTTCAAGCGTCAGAGTGGTCATGACGGTGTAGGCGTCGTGCGGCTCGAACAGATCGAGGTCGCGGTGCGTTACCCCGGCCTGACGCAGTGCGCGTTGCGTGGAGGCCTCGACGGCGGTCAGCTTCAGCGGATCCTCGCGGCGGGCCAGGGCGAGCGGGGCCGTCGCGATTGAAGAGCCCGCGATGCGGAGGCGTGCGTCGCGCCGCGCCGCCACGTGCGGGGCGGCGAGCACGAGCGCCGCGGCGCCGTTGCAGATCGGCGATACGTCGAACAGCCGTATCGGGTCGGCGACGAGGCGCGATGCGCGATACGTGTCGAGATCGAGCGGTTTGTGCAGCAGCGCGTTCGGATTGGTCGCCGCGTTGCGATGTGCGGTGATCGCGAACGGGGCGAAGCGCTCGGCGTCGACGCCGTACCGTTGCATGTAGGCGCGCATCAGGCTCGCATTCAGCGACAGGAACGACTGGCCGCACACGCCTTCGAGCTCCCAGTCGGCGGCTGTGGCGAGCGCACGCGTGACGGTGTCGCGCTCCACGTGGGTCATGCGTTCCACTCCGCAGACGACGACCACGTCGTGCGCGCCGCCGGCCACGGCGAGGTAGGCCATGCGAGCGGCTGCTCCCCCCGATGCGCACGCCGCCTCGATCGTGACCGCCTCGATGCCGGCGAGCCCGGAGTAGTCCGCGATCAGGCCGCCGAGCTGCTGCTGGTTCGCGAGGATGCCGGACAGCATGTTGCCCACGAACAGAGCGCCGACCTCTGCCGGTGCGATGTCCGCGTCCGCCAGGGCCGCCCGGACCGCGCGTGCTCCGAGATAGCGGCCGCGCACCGCATGATCTTTGTTGACCGGCGTCTGGCCGACGCCGGCGATGTAGACGTCTCTCACTGAGCTCCCGACTACGTATCGGCGCCGTGTCCAAAGTCGCCGCGCATGATGGCAAACGGAGGCCGTGAATGCCATCGTCGCGTGGTCATGCGGGGACGCGTGTCCGGACGTATCATGCGGGCCGCGGGATGTGTTGGGAGCGAACCTTGAGCGCACGAATCCTTCTGATCGGTTTCGGCAACATGGGCCAGGCGCTGGTCCGCGGGTGGCTCGCGAGCGGGCGCACGGCCGCCGACGTGCGTGCCGTGGAACCTTCCGCGGCGGCGAGGGCGGTCGCTCGCGACCTCGGCATCGCCGCGAGCGATACGGTCGGCGCAGCCACGGCAGACTTTCGTCCCGACGTGGTCGTGCTCGCCGTGAAGCCCAACCAGCTCGGCGGCGCGCTGGCGCAGTGCCGGGCGGCTGTCGGGGGCGGGGCGGTGTGGCTGTCCATCGCCGCGGGCAAGACGCTCGCCTCGCTGACCGCGTTGCTCGGCGCGGACACGCCCATCGTGCGGGCCATGCCGAATACGCCGGCGGCCATCCGCCAGGGGATGACGGCGCTCGTCGCCAATCGGGTCGTGACCGACACGCAGCGCACGCTGTGCACGCAGCTGATGGCCGCCGTGGGCGCGGTGGCGTGGCTCGAGGACGAGCGCCACATGGATGCCGTCACGGCCGTGTCGGGCAGCGGGCCCGCGTACGTGTTCCTGCTTATCGAATGCCTCGAGCGCGCGGCAGGCGAGGCCGGGCTTGCGCCGGAGCTCGCGTGCCAGCTCGCGTTCGCGACGGTGACCGGGGCTGCGGCCTACGCCGCTGTCGCCGGCGCACCGCCGGCAGAGTTGCGGCGGCGCGTCACGAGTCCGAACGGCACGACGCAGGCCGCGCTCGAGGTCCTCATGAGCGAGCACGGCCTCGCAGAATTGCTGACGCGCGCGGTGCGCGCCGCCGCAGCGCGCAGCCGCGAGCTCTCGGTGGCCTGAAGGAGCGGTCGTGGCGGGATACTACTTCGACGAGTTCGAGGTCGGACGGGTGTTCAGGCACCCGATCCGGCGCACGGTCACGGAGACGGACAACGTGCTGTTCAGCACGCTGACGCACAACCCCGCGCCGCTGCACATCGATCACGAATACATGCGGACGCGCTCGGAGTTCGGGCGGCCGCTGATGAACAGCTTCTTCACGCTCGGGCTCATCGTGGGCATCTCCATCAACGACACGACGCTCGGCACGACGGTGGCCAATCTGGGGCTCACGGACGTGCGCTTCCCGGCGCCGCTGTTCGTGGGCGATACCGTGCACGTCGAGACGGAGGTCATCGCCATGCGGCCGAGCGAATCGCGGCCCCACAACGGCATCCTGACGCTCGAGCATCGGGGCTACAACCAGCACGACGTGCTTGTGGCGATCTGCCGCCGGGCCGTGCTCATGCTGCGCGCCCCTGAGGGCCTCTAGCCCGGCGCGGAGCGAGAAAGTAGCGAGCCCCTTGCGGGGCTCGCTACGGGACGGCCGTAAACCTCAGTTCGGCGACGTGAAGAAGACGGAGATGCGATTCGCCGTCAGCGTGTTCGTGCTGGCGTCATAGGAGCCGCTGGCCATCATCGAGACCGCCGACTCGCCCGCGTTCAGGTGCGTCGTAATCGCCGTCACGAGATCCGCGAAGCTCGTGTAGAGCTCGATGTTGCCGCGCCTGGCGACGCCGAACAGCACGGAACCCGTTGCTGGCACGATCGTCGGCGAAGCCGTCATCGTCAGCAGGTCCATGCGCTGCAGGTCGACGAACAGCGCGTGGCGGTCGCCGATGGCCGTGTTGTGCAGATCGAGCACGAGTCCCGAGTTGTTGAGGCTCGAGAACGGCGCCGTCGTGCCGGCCCGGCCCCAGCTGATGCTGAGCAGGTCGGGGATGTCGACGTGGCTGATCACGGTGTTGCCGTTGAAGTCCGGCGGCGCGGCGCCGAACGGCGTCACGAAGCCCAGCACCTTCGTCGTGTCGCCGACGGCGAGCGCGGTCAGGCCAAGCGTGCCCGTCGTCACCTCGTAGTCGGCGGGGTCGGCGTCGACGGCCGCCGACGTGCCCGTGCCCGCGAAGTTGAACATGTCGACGCCGAGGCGGTCGATCGTGCGCAGGTTCAGGTTCATCTGGCCAGCCACCATGCTGTTGATGGTGCCGTGGATGCGCGTCGGCAGCAGGCGCACTCGACCGGCCGTGGCGTCGAGCGAGGCGGGGGCCGTCGCGGTCGCTTCCGTGAAGGTACCGAAGGCCACTACGTTCTGGCCGACCGAGATCGCATTCGTCGCATACGTGCCGCTCGGGTCACCCGTCTTCAGCACCTTGGTATTCGGACCGATCGTGACGACGACCGTGCGCACCGCGCCGGCATCGTGATCGTGCCGCGCGGCGAACGCCCCCTTGATCGTGAGATCCGCGTCCGTCCGGGATACGACGTTGCCCTGGACCGCGTCGAGTCGTTCACCGCTCACGCTGTCCCCCGCCTGGACGGTGGTTGCCGTGAACGTATGGTCCGAGGTCGAGACAGTGCCGAAAGCCACGGTCAGCGTGCCGGCCGGCAGTGCCGCGAGCGCCGTGAGGCCGGCGTCGCCGCTCGAGCTCACGCCGTTGATCTCGAACGTCGTGGTCGCAGTCGTGTGCACCGTCGCCGTGCCGTGGTCGCCGTCCTTCATGAACCACGGACGCACCTTCACGGTATAGGTCCCCGCATTCACGTCGGCCGATGCGAGCGCGCCGCGCACGCGCATGTCGCGCTGCGCCGCGGGCTGCACGTCGGCGACGAAATAGGGCTGTGCCGTCACGACCGGCGGATTCTTCGTGATGTCCACCGTGTTGGAAGCCGCGAGGTCGAAGTCCAGGCTCAGAAACGACACGCGCGCCGGCGTCACGACCAGATGGTTGCGGTTGGAGAGCTGCATCGTCAGGTCCGTCACGCCGAGGGGCTGGCCGTTGGCGTCGACCACGTTGGCCCTGACTGCCTGGCCGGCGACCTCGACATAGACTTCCGCCGTGGAGAAGTCGACGCGAATCGTGCCGCCAGAGAAATCACCGGGTGCCAGGTTCGCAATCGATACGAGGTCGGAGAGGTCCGTCAGCTGGGCGAAATCGATCCGGGTCTTGGCCGGCAGCATTTCTACGGTGGCGCCGTTCTGCCGCTTCAGGGTGATCGACAGGACGTCGACGGAATAGTTGATGAAGTCGCCGTCGGCGTCGGTGACGCCGACCATCAACGTGCCGCACGAGGCATCGGCACAGCTGGCGCCGGTGCTGCCCGTCAGGGAAGAGCTGCTCCCCCCTCCCGAACCGCTGCAGCCCACCAGGCTCATCGCCGCAAGCGCGACCGCTGCGAGCGAGCGCCAGCGGAGTTGTCGGAGCCGACTGAGGATGTTCATGGACCGCCTCCTTGGCGTGTAGTGTTCACAGCCCGAAACGCATCGCGGCGGGCGCGGTTGACGCGCGGCGCCGAATGTCGCCGAAAGGCGACGCACAGGTGATCCAGTTGCTTGTAATCGCTCCATTTGCTGTCAGAATGCGGTCGTTACGGGGGATGCCGAGACCAATCAAGAGGTTGCGCCACTAAGATGAGCGCCCGCGTTCAAGACGGGACAGGGGGCGGTCCGTCCGACGAGGCGGCCCTGGAGCGGTCGCGCCGGCGTTCGCCCGCGAACCCGCGCGAGCCCGGCCTCGACCTGACCTGCACGAAGGTCGCCGTCGACCTGCAGAGCATGGCCGTGAGCAATGCCGGCGAGCGCATCACGGCCGGCCTGCAGGCCCTGACGGACGCCTGCGGTGCAGACGCCGTGTTCGTGGCGATCGTGACCGAGGACGGCGCGCAGTTCGAGAGGGTCTATTCGGGACGCTCGACGTTTTCGGCCTGCAACCCCGAAGTGCTGCAGGGGCGGGAGCTGGCCGATTTCCCCTGGATCAAGGGGCGGCTCGAGCACCTGCGCATCCTCGAGATCAAGGACACCGCCAGGGCGCCGCTGGCGCAACGTCAGGACGCCGCGAATCTGGCCAGCCTGAACGTCGGCGGCCTGCTGGTCGTCGGCTTCAACGTGCGGGGTCGCCTGGGCGGCGTGCTCGGTGTCTGTTCCGCGTCACCGAATCCCGAGTGGTCGGCGGATTTGCATCTGGCGCTGAAGCTCGTGAGCGTGAGCTGCGCCAGCGGCCTCGAGCGCATCGAGCTGCAGGAAGACCTGTTCTCCGTGCAGGAGCGCGACCGGCTCGTGACCAACACGGCCAACGACGGTCTCTGGGACTACGACGTGCGCGAGAACAGCATGTACTTCTCGCCGCGCTGGCGCACGATGCTGGGCTACACGGACGACGCCGACGTGCCGGAGTGGAAGCTGCTCGTGCACCCGGACGATCTGGCTCAGGTACAGAGCCAGCTGCGCGATCACCTCGAAAACCGCACCGATCTGTTCGAGAGCGTGCACCGGATGCGGCACGCGAGCGGCGAGTGGCGCTGGATCCAGAGCCGCGTGAAGGGTCGGCTCGACGAGAACGGCCGCCTGCGCCGGCTCGTGGGCGTCGAGACCGACATCACGGAGCGCAAGCTCTACGAGGAGGCGCTGTTCCGCGAGAAGGAGAGCGCCCAGATCACGCTGCAGTCGATCGGCGACGGCGTCGTCACGACGGATGCCGAGTCGCGCGTGCAATACCTGAATCCCGTCGCATCGGACCTCACCGGCTGGAAGCTCGACGACGCCGTCGGCCGGCTCATCGACGAGATCTTCCGCGGTTTCCACGAGGAGACCTGCGAGCCGATCGAAAACCCCGTGGCGGTCGCCATGCGCCGCAACCGGCCGATCAAGTCCGTGCGGCCGGCGCTGCTGATCCGGCGCGACGGCAACGAGCTGTACATCGAGAGCACGGCGGCTCCGATCCGCGACCCGAACGGCGCGGTGACCGGCGGCGTGCTCGTGTTCCACGACGTCAGCGAGTCGCGCGAGCTGAATCGTCGCCTGAGCTATGCCGCGAGCCACGACGTGCTGACTGAGCTCGTGAACCGGCGCGAGTTCGAGCAGCGGCTCGAGCGTGCGCTGAAGAGCGCGAAGGCGCGCGAGACGTCGTATGCCGTGCTGCACCTCGACCTCGACCAGTTCAAGATCGTGAACGACGCCTGTGGCCACAACGTGGGCGATCAGCTGCTGATCCAGATCGGCGCGCTGCTGAAGTCGAAGGTCCGCTGGCGCGACACGCTCGCGCGGCTCGGCGGCGACGAGTTCGGCGTGCTGCTCGAGAGCTGCACCATGGACGAAGCCCTGCGCACGGCCGAGCAGCTTCGCGAGGCCATCAGCGAGTTCCGATTCACCTGGGACGATCGCACGTTCCGGCTCGGCGTCAGCATCGGCGTCGTGCCGATCACGGCCGCGACGGACGACGTGGCCTCGCTGTTGACGGCCGCCGACAGCGCGTGCGCCGCCGCCAAGGACGCGGGCCGCAACCGCGTCTACAACTATCAGGAAAACGACATCGACCTGATGAAGCGGCGCAAGGAGATGCAGTGGGCCGCCCGCATCAGCAACGCGCTCGACGACAATCGCTTCGAGCTGTTCCGTCAGACGATCCAGCCCCTGCAGGCGAACGGCGAGCCGGGCGCGCACTACGAGCTCCTGATCCGCATGCGCGACGAGGCGGGTCAGCTCGTGGCGCCGGGGCTGTTCATCACGGCGGCCGAGCGCTACGGCCTCATGACGGCCATCGACCGGTGGGTCATCGCGCAGGCGTTCACGTGGCTCGTGTCGGAAGCCGACGAGCGCGAGCGGCTGTCGCTGTGCTCGATCAACCTGTCCGGCCAGAGCCTTGCCGACGAGAAGTTCCTGCCGTTCGTCGTCGAGCAGTTCCAGAAGAGCGGGCTGTCGGGCTCGAGCATCTGCTTCGAGATCACGGAGACGGCGGCCATCGCGAGCTACTCGCAGGCGAACCGCTTCATCCACGCGCTGAAGGAGCTCGGCTGCCGATTCGCGCTGGACGACTTCGGCACGGGCCTCTCGTCGTTCGGGTATCTCAAGCACTTCCCGGTCGATTTCCTGAAGATCGACGGCAGCTTCGTGAAGGAGATCCTGCACGATCCGATCGATCGCGAGATGGTGCGTTCGATCAACGAGATCGGGCACCTGACGGGCAAGCGCACGATCGCCGAGTTCGCCGAGAACCAGGAGATCATCACGATGCTGCGCGGCATGGGTGTCGACTACGCGCAGGGTTACGGCGTCTCGGAGCCGAAGCGGCTCGTCGAGCCCATCAAGGTGGAGTCGATCAGGACGGAGTAGGCCGTCGTGCGTACCGCACGCGGAACCCGGCTCCGCCGCCTTCAGCGTGTCGTTGCGGCCTGCTTCGTCCGGTCCTTCAGTGCGCGAGAAAGCGCATCGAGAAGTCGATCGCGCGCACGTTCTTCGTCAGCGCGCCGACCGACGCAAAGTCCACGCCGGTCGCCGCGATCGCGCGCAGCGTATCGGCGTTCACGCTGCCCGAAACCTCGAGCTCCTTGCGGCGGCCCGGTTGCGCGTTGCGCCGGCGTACGGCTTCGCGCATGTCCGCGAGCGTGAAGTCGTCGAGCATGATGCGGTCGGCATCCGTCGCGAGCGCTTCGTCGAGCTCATCGAGGGTTTCGACCTCGACCTCGATCATGACCTGCGGCGAGCGTTGCCTCGCGAGCTGCACGGCTTCCGCCACGCTGCCGACGGCCGCGATGTGGTTTTCCTTCAGCAGCACGGCGTCGAACAGACCGATGCGGTGATTCGTGCCGCCGCCGCACAGCACGGCGTACTTCTGCGCGAGGCGCAGTCCCGGCAGCGTCTTGCGCGTGTCGAGCACGCGCATGCCCGTGCCGACGAGCAGGTCGACGAGCGCACGCGTCGCCGTGGCCGTGCCCGACAGCAGCTGCAGGAAGTTCAGCGCGGAGCGCTCGCCGGTCACGATGCTGCGCCCCGGGCCTCGCAACGTGCACACGACGTCGTTCGTGGCGATGCGGTCGCCGTCGGCCGCGTTCCAGGTCACGGCGATCGCGGCATCGACCTGCCGGAACACTTCGTCGAACCATGCGCGGCCGCAGAGCACGGCTGGCTCGCGCGTGACCACGTGGGCGACCGCGGGCTTGCGCGCGTCGAGCAGCGCCGCCGTCAGATCGCCGCTGCCGATATCCTCGGCCAGCGCGTTCGTGACGACGCTGCAGATGTCGCTCGGCAGGGCACGGGTCGTCATGTCGTGTGCTCGCTCCCGATGAAAACGGGACCCGGAAGAACGCGTCCGCCGGGTCCCGCGATAGGTGCTCGAGTGCCTACAGGAAGAAGCCGCCGTGCCCGAATGCCACCATGCTCATGAGCATCGGGATCGACAGCAGCGTGTTCGTGCGCGAGGCGATGAACGCGACCCGGCGGGCCTTCGCAATCTGCTCGGCCGTGGCCTCCACGAGGCCCAACACCTTCTTCTGGTTCGGCCAGATGAAGACCCAGACGTTGAACAGCATGATGGTGCCGAGCCAGGCACCGACGCCGATCACCATCGCGCCCTTCGAAAGCGTGAAAGCCGGAATGAACAGGCCGGTGTGCGCCAGGTATGTTGCGCCCGTGATCCAGGTGGCCACCGCGCCCCACCGGAACCAGAGCAGCGCGCGCGGCGCGACATATTTCGAGATGCCGGCGCCACCGGGACCGCCCTGATCGGCTGCGGCGGCCGCCAGAGCCGGTACCTGCACGAAGTTGAAGTAGTACAGCAGGCCGATCCACGTAATGCCGGAGAGTACGTGCAGCCAGACGATGAAGCTCGGCGGGTTGAAGTGGACGCCGGTATTCAGTAGCCCGGCAATGATTGCGATGACGATCGCGAGGACGACTCCGGCGATGATCGTGCCCTTGATGGTGTTCAACGGGTTCATTCTTCTTTCTCCCCTGCGCAGGACGTTGGATTGCTTGGAGTTGTCGCTCGCGCCACGGGGCTTCGAGCGGTGCCCCGCGGGCGGGGGGTTGCCCCGGCCCGAGGACTGAAGAAGAATAGGTGAGAGCCCGATGCAGTTCAACGCTGCGGGCAGCAATGTGCAGCTTGACATTGGCGCGTGGAGTCAGCGCCAATTCGGCACGCGAGGAGCGCGATCATGGACGTCAACGAACGCATCAAGAAGCAGCTCGACACCTACCCGGTGCTGCTGTACATGAAAGGCACGCCGGATTTCCCGCAGTGCGGGTTCTCGGCCAAGACGGTCAGCGTGCTGCGCGCCACGGGCGCGAAGTTCGCGTACGTGAACATCTTCGAGGACCCGGAGATTCGCGAGGGTCTGAAGGCCTATTCGAACTGGCCCACGTTCCCGCAGCTGTATGTGAACGGCGAGCTGATCGGCGGCTGCGACATCACGGTCGAGCTGTACGAGTCCGGCGAGCTGCAGCAGATCCTGGCGAGCGCGAAGCCCGTCGCGCAGGCGCAGTAGCTTTCCTCCCGCTATCGGCCGTACAGGCCGCGGAACCGGTTCACGACCGTGCAGAACAGCTTCGCGGTCATCTGCGCGTCGTACAGCGCGGAGTGCGCGTGCTCGTCATGCCACTCGAAGCCCGCTGCCGCCACGGCGCGGCTCAGCACCGTCTGGCCGTAAGCCACGCCCGCGAGCGTGACCGTGTCGAAGCTCGAGAACGGGTGGAACGGGTTGCGTTTGATGCCCGTCCGCTCGACCGCCGCGTTCAGGAACTGCAGGTCGAAGAACGCGTTGTGACCGGCGAGGATCGCGCGCGTGCACTCCGTGGCCTTCAGCTCCTTGCGAACCTCCTGGAACAGTGACCGCAGCGCGTCCGCCTCGTCGATGGCGGGACGCAGCGGGTGGAACGGGTCGATGCCCGTGACCTGCAGCGAGGCCGGATCGAGGCGCGAGCCTTCGAACGGCTTCACGATGTAGCGATGATGCTCCCCCGGCTCCAGATCGCCGTCGGCATTGAAGCGCACGAACACGGCGGCGACCTCGAGCAGGGCGTCCGTGGCACTGTTGAAGCCGCCGGTCTCGACATCCACGATGACCGGCAGGAAGCCGCGGAATCGTCCCGCGATGGCGGTGGCGGGCGGCGTGGCGGACAGAGCCTGTTCCTCCGTGCTCATGCCGACAGCCTGGTCGCGAGTTCGTCGGGATCACGGCCGCGCAGCAGCTCGAGCGTGAGCCGGACGCCGAAGCCGGTGATGTCCGTCGGTACGTGGCCGAGTCCGCCCTTGTGCTGCCCGGCGCTCAGGTCCACGTGGATCCACGGTGTCGCGGCCGGTACGAACCGCGACAGGAACCGTGCCGCGAGAATGTGATCGCCCGCGTTCTCGACGGAGCACTGCTTGACGTCGGCGATGTCGCTCTTCAGCGCCTCGTCGAAGTCGTCGTCCATCGGGAACGGCCACACCCGCTCGCCGCTGGCGACGCCGGCGGCGGTCAGCAGCGCGTTCGCGGCGCTGCGGTTGGAGAATACGCCCGAGTAGCGCTCGGTCAGCGCGTGTACGCACGCGCCGGTCAGCGTCGCGTAGTCGATGATGACCTGCGGCTCGTCGCGCGCCGCCAGCGCGAGCGTGTCGGCGAGCACCATGCGGCCTTCGGCGTCCGTGTGGACCACCTGGATCGTAGTGCCGTTCGCTGCCCGCACGAGGTCCTGCGACTTGTACGAGTTCGGCGCCAGACGATTCTCGGTGAGCGCGAGCCAGGCGTCGACGCGATAGGGGACGCCGAGGTCGGCCAGCGCCAGCAGCGTGCCGAGCGCCACGGCGCTGCCCTGCATGTCGGTGTGCATGTCGAGCATGTGCACGAACGGCTTCAGGTTCGTGCCGCCCGTGTCGAAGATCACGCCCTTGCCGACCAGGGTCAGTGCGGGCTTGCGGCTGCGCGGGCGATACGAGAGGTGCACGATGCCTGCATCGCGCGTGGCGTTGCCGCGGCACACGGCCAGGAAGGCTCCGGCGCCGAGCTTGTCGAGATCGGCTTCGCGCAAGGTGCGGCACCGGATGTCGCGTGCCCCGGCGAGCTCCGCGATCGCCTGACGATAGCTCTCCGCCGTCAGCACGTTGGGCGGCAGCGCCGTGAACCAGCGCGCCACGTTGTTGCCGAGCGCCTTCGCGCGGGCGGCATCCGCATCGAGATTGCCCTGCGAGCGGTGCAGGTGCAGTTTCTTCGGCGCGCTGCGATCCATCGGGTCGGGTTTCGACTTGAAGCGCGGCAGCGCGAACGCGGCCGCGTGCGCGGCGGCGACCAAGGCCTCCGCGGCCCGGTGCTCGGTGTCGGTGTCGAGTCCGACGAAGGCGATGCCGAGCGTCGCGGGCCTGTCGCGCAGGCACTCGCGCACGACCTTGGCGGCCCAGGTCAGTGCCGCGAACGCGGAGGCGGCGTCGAATTTCGCCACTGTGATGCCGGTGGCACGGCCATTGGCCGCGCGCGAGCTCGCCACGTCGTCGCCACGACGAGCGGCGCGTGCGGCGAGCACGGCGAGCTGCTTGCCTTGGGGTAGCTTGTCGAGCCCGCGCGCCGGCACGTTCCGCCCGAGCACGACGAGCACGTGGTCCAGCGCATCGAGCGCCGCGCGCGTCAGCGGGCGATGGGTCTCGGCGATCTTCAGCGGGGCGAAATCGGGTAGCTCGATCATGAGGGGCGTGTCACAGTCCCGGGTGTTTTTTTGGGCGGCGCGTTGCCTTGACCGTCCATGGGCAAACCCCGATCATAGCGCCGCGGCGATGGGGTAAGAGGGGTTCTAAGGCTGCATCTGCATCCTAGCAGGATTCCGCGATACGAGCCGCGTACGTGCGCCTCGCGGCGCCGCGTAATGGAGTAGAGTGCCCTCATGGCCACAGCAAGACCACTGCCTTTGATCGCGCTCCGCGGCGACGATTTCGATCCGGAGGAGACGCAGGAGTGGCTCGAGTCGATCGACTCCGTTCTACGCGTGCATGGCGCCGAGCGCGCGCACTTCCTGCTCGAATGCATGATCGAGCACGCGCGTCGCTCGGGTGCGTACCTGCCGTACAGCCCGAACACCGCGTACCTCAACACCATTCCCGTCGGCCAGCAGCCCGAGTATCCGGGTGATCGCGCCATCGAGCGCCGGATCGAGGCCTACATCCGCTGGAACGCCATGGCCATGGTCGTCCATGCGAATCGCCTGAGCTCGGAATACGGCGGCCATATTGCCAGCTACGCCTCGTCGGCCACGCTGTACGAAGTCGGCTTCAACCACTTCTGGCGGGCACCGTCCGCGGAGCACGGTGGCGATCTCGTGTTCTTCCAGGGGCATTCGTCGCCCGGCATCTATGCACGCGCGTTCCTCGAGGGGCGGCTCGACGAGAACAATCTCAATCACTTCCGTCGCGAGGTCGTCGGTCCGGGCGTCGGTCTGTCGTCGTACCCGCACCCGTGGCTCATGCCGGACTTCTGGCAGTTCCCGACGGTGTCGATGGGGCTCGGCCCCATGATGGCGATCTACCAGGCGCGGTTCATGCGCTACCTGGAAGCGCGCGGCATTCTGCCCGCGCAGGATCGCAAGGTGTGGTGCTTCCTCGGCGACGGCGAGACGGACGAGCCCGAGTCCATGGGCGCCATCACGATGCCGGTGCGCGAGCGGCTCGACAACCTCGTGTTCGTGATCAACTGCAATCTGCAGCGGCTCGATGGTCCCGTGCGCGGCAACGGCAAGATCATCCAGGAGCTCGAGGCCGCCTATCAGGGCGCGGGCTGGAACGTCATCAAGGTCGTCTGGGGCTCGCGCTGGGACCCGCTGCTGGCGCGCGACGACAAAGGCCTGCTGCGCAGGGCGATGGAGGAGTGCGTCGACGGCGACTACCAGGCGTTCAAGGCCAAGGGCGGAACCTACACGCGCGAGCATTTCTTCGGTCGCCATCCCGAGCTCAAAGCCATGGTGGCGCACCTCTCGGACGAGGACATCTGGCACCTGAACCGGGGCGGTCACGACGCCGTCAAGGTGTACGCGGCCTACAGCCAGGCCGTGAGCCACAAGGGCCGGCCCACGGTCATCCTCGCGAAGACCGTCAAGGGCTTCGGGATGGGCGAGGCAGGCGAAGGCCAGAACATCACGCATCAGAAGAAGAAGCTCGACGACGAGGATCTGAAGCAGTTCCGCGATCGCTTCCACGTGCCGATCTCCGACGAGGAGCTCGCGCAGCTCAAGTACTACAAGCCGGCCGAGGACAGCGAGGAGATGCGCTACCTGAAGGAGCGGCGCAGGAAGCTCGGCGGCTCGTACCCGGTGCGTCGTCCGACGACGGAGCGGCTCGAAGTGCCGCCCCTCGACTTCTTCAAGAGTCAGCTCGAGGGCAGCGGCGACCGCGAGTTTTCGACCACGATGGCGTTCGTGCGCATCCTGACCTCGCTCGTGCGCGACAAGAGCATCGGCCCGCGTGTCGTGCCGATCGTTCCCGATGAGGCGCGCACGTTCGGCATGGAGGGCATGTTCCGCCAGGTAGGCATCTACTCCTCGCTGGGTCAGCTGTACACGCCGCAGGACGCGGACCAGCTGTCGTACTACCGCGAGGACAAGAAGGGTCAGATTCTGGAGGAAGGCATCAACGAGGGCGGCGCGTACTGCTCGTGGATTGCGGCCGCCACGGCGTACGCCAATCACGGCGTGCAGATGATTCCTTTCTATATCTACTATTCCATGTTCGGCTTCCAGCGCATCGGCGATTTCGCCTGGGCCGGCGGCGACATGCGGGCACGCGGCTTCCTGCTCGGCGGCACCGCGGGGCGCACGACGCTCGCGGGCGAAGGCCTGCAGCATCAGGACGGCCACAGCCAGCTCGTGGCCACGACGATTCCGAACTGCCGGGCCTATGATCCCTGCTACAACTACGAGCTCGCGGTCATCATCCAGGACGGCCTGCGCCGCATGTGCACGGAGCAGGAGAACGTCTTCTACTACATCACCGTCATGAACGAGAACTACGCGCACCCGGCCCTGCCCGCCGGTGCCGAGTCCGGCATCCTGCGCGGCATGTACGAGTTGAAGCGCGGCGGCAAGGGCAAGGTGCGCGTGCAGCTCATGGGTTCCGGCACGATCCTGCGCGAGGTGCAGGCCGCGGCCGACCTGCTGCAGGAGAAGTACGGCATCCCGGCCGACGTGTGGAGCGTCACGAGCTTCAGCGAGCTGCGGCGCGAGGCCCTCGACGTCGAACACTGGAATGCGCGGCATCCGGAATCCGAGCCGCGCGTGAGCTACGTGCAGAGCTGTCTCGCCGATCGGCAGGGGCCGTTCGTGGCGGCCACCGACTACATGAAGCTCGTGGCCGACCAGATCCGCCAGTGGGTGCCGGGGCGCTACGCGGTGCTCGGCACGGATGGCTTCGGTCGCAGCGACGGCCGCGAGGCGCTGCGCCAGCACTTCGAGGTCGATCGCAATTCCGTCCTGCTGGCGGCGCTGACAGCCCTCGCCGACGAGGGCGGCATCGATCGCCAGACCGTGATCCGGGCGATGACCGACCTCGGCATCGATCCGGACAAGCCGAATCCGGTCACCCAGTAACAGGCCGCAAGATCCCGCCCGTGGAAGTCGTCGTACCGGACCTGGGTGATTTCGCCGACGTAGAGGTCATCGAAGTCCTCGTGAAGAGCGGCGACACCGTCGCCGCGGAGCAGGGGCTCATCACGCTCGAGACCGAGAAGGCCACGATGGACATTCCGTCGCCGGCCGCGGGCAGGGTCCGGGAGCTCATGGTCAAGGCCGGAGATCGGGTCTCGGCCGGCAGCGTGATCGCGCTGCTCGAGCCCGAGGTCCCCGCCGTCGACACGCGCCCCGAAGAAGATCGCACGGTCCTGCAGCCGAAGCTCACGCAGGCGCCGGCCGCCGCGGTGGCGGCGTCCGCGCCGCGGCCGGTGGTCGTACCCGATCTCGGCGATTTCTCCGACGTCGAGATCATCGAGGTGCTGGTCAAGCCCGGCGACGAGGTCGCGGCCGAGCAGGGCGTCGTGACGCTCGAGACCGAGAAGGCCAGCATGGACGTGCCCGCGCCGGAAGCCGGCCGCATCCTGGAGGTCAAAGTCGCCGTCGGCGGCCGCGTGTCGGCCGGCGACGTGCTGATGATCCTGCAGCCGGCCGGCGCGCCTGCTCCGGCGCCAGTCGCCGCCACCGCCGCGCCGCCCTCGCCCGGGCCGGCAGCCGCCGCGCCACGGCCTGCACCCGCCGCGCCACGGCCTGCACCCGCACGACCGGCGACCGTCGCGCGCAGCGCGGTATCGCCATCGCCGACGTCGTTTGCCGAGGCGCACGCGAGCCCGTCGGTGCGCAAGCTCGCGCGCGAGCTCGGCGTCGAGCTTGGCCGCGTGCGTGGCACGGGTGCGAAGGGCCGCGTCACGGCCGACGACGTCAAGGCGTTCGTCAAGGAGATCATGCTGGGCGGGGGTGGGGGCGGTGTCGCCTGGCCTGCCGTGCCCACCGTCGACTTCGCGAAGTTCGGCCGCGTCGAGACGGAGCCGCTGTCGCGCATCCAGAGGATCTCGGGTCCGCGGCTGCACGCGAGCTGGGTCAACATTCCGCACGTCACCCAGCACGACGAGGCCGACATCACGGAGCTCGAGGAGAAGCGGGTCGCGTTGAAGTCCACGGCGGAGAAGCGTGGCATCAAGCTGACGCCGCTTGCGTTCATCATCCGTGCCTGCGCCCTGGCGCTGGCCGAGATGCCGCACTTCAAGTCCTCGCTCGCGGCCGACGGCGAGCACCTCGTCATCAAGCACTACACGCACATCGGCTTCGCGGCCGACACGCCGCAGGGACTCGTCGTGCCCGTGATCCGCGACGCCGACAAGAAGGACGTCTACGAGATCGCGAAGGCGCTCGCCGAGCTCAGCGAGCGCGCACGCACCGGCAAGCTCTCGACGGACGACATCCACGGCGGCGTGTTCACGGTGTCGAGCCTCGGCAGCATCGGCGGGAGATTCTTCACTCCGATCATCAATGCACCCGAGGTCGCGATCCTCGGCGTCTCGCGCAGTGCGTGGCAGCCCGTGTACCGCGATCTCGCGTTCGTGCCGCGGCTCATGCTGCCGCTGTCGCTCGCATACGATCATCGCGTGATCGACGGCGCGAAGGCCGTACGGTTCACGACGCTGCTCGGCAAGATCCTCAGCGATCCCGGACGGCTGGTCGAGGCGATTCCGTGAGCACCGTGGAGGTGCGGATTCCGGATCTCGGCGACTTCAGCGCGGTCGACGTGATCGACGTGCACGTGAAGGCGGGCGATGTGCTCGCCGCCGAGGACCCGCTGCTCACGCTCGAGACCGACAAGGCCACGATGGACGTGCCCGCGCCGCAGCCCGGCAAGGTCGTCAGCGTGGCAGTGAAGATCGGCGACAAGGTAGCGGCGGGCGACCTCGTGCTGACGCTCGAGCCGGCTGCTGCCGGGGCAGCGCCGGCCCCGCCGCCGGCGGCTGCGCGCCCGCAGGGGGCAGCGCCGCCCGCCGCGAAGGCTCCGCCGGCGGCAACGCCGTCGGCGCCACCGCCC
>DASZSB010000163.1:0-3510 GCA_035548835.1 Gammaproteobacteria bacterium
CTGGTGCCGTCGGTCCGCTCATCGCCTGTACTCCCGCGCCGCCGAACAGGGGCTCTGTCCTGCCAGCGCACCACTATAGGCGAAAAGGTGCGGACCGATCCCAAAACGACCGCGGCGCGGTGCCGTGAAGCACCGCGCCGCGTCGTGTCACGTGCCGACTCAGAGCGCTACTTCGCTTCTGCGGCCGGGGCCGCGGGGCCCATCGGGGGCAGCGTGCGCAGGTACGCGATGATCGCGTCGAGGTCGCTCGGCTCCATCTTCGCGTACAGCCCGAAAGGCATGAACGGCAGCAGCTGACGGCCGTTGCGGCTGATGCCCTGTGTGACGGCGCGCTTGATCTCGTCGTCCGTCCACGCGCCGAGGCCCGCAGTCGGGTCCGAGGTCAGATTGGCGGAGACGGCCGCCCAGGTGTAGCCGAAAGGCTTGCTGTACACGTTCCCGCCGCGGCCGAGCTGCTTCATGTCGATCTGGCCGTTCACGTAGGTCGTGTGGCAGTCCATGCAGTGGCCGATCGGGCCGGCGAGGTACTCGCCGTACTTGACCTTGTCGGTCTTCGGCACATCCGGCACGTGAGTGACCGGCGGGCCATAGCCGTTCAGCGGGATCTTGTACTCGCTCGGCGGCACCTCGTTACGGATGGCCGGCACGGTCTTCAGGTACGCCGCAATCGCGTGCGCATCCGTGTCGGACATGCCGCGGTACCAGCCGAACGACATCGGCGGGCCGAGGTACTTGCCATCCGGACGCTGAGCGTTGCGGATTGCGTTCACGATGTCGTCTTCCGACCACGAGCCGATGCCGGTCTCCATGTCGGGCGTGATGTTGCGCGCGTAGGCCTTGAACACCGGCTCCTCGATCACGAACGCGCCGGAGAACTTCTTCGTCGGATCGAGCGAGCCGTCCGGAAGGTGCGGCGTGTGGCAGTTGCCGCAGCCCGCGACGGTCTCGACCAGATAGCGGCCATGCTCGAGCTTGTCGGTGCTGTCGTGCATCGTCTCGACGGCGGCCGTCGTAGCCGGTGCCGCCGCGGGTGCGGCCGCTGGCGCGCTCTGCGCCGCCGGCGGTGCCTTCGGTGCCGGAGCTTCCTGTCGCCCGCAGCCCGTTGCACCGAGGACGATTACCAAAGCCGCCCCGATCGCGAGGGTCGGGCGGATTCCCCCATGGCCAATGCTCACTTGTTGTTCTCCCCTGGTTGGCGCAAGAAAGCAGCAAGCATACGAAAAAACGCGCCGCCAGCGTACAACTGAGCGGCGGCATTTGTGCGCGTGCGCCCCGGCGAGCGGGCCGCAATGTGCGCGCCAGCTCTGCGCACGTGCCCGGCCCATCGGGCTTTCTTCAGAAAAAACGCGCAGTTATCTGCCGTATATTAACGGTTAAAGATCGGCTAACTTGGCGGCTCCGGCCATTCGGCCCCAAACGGCCGCCGCACCGCATGCAGGCAGAAGCACAGTCACTCCGCGAACAGGCGCAGAAGGTTGCATCGAGCGGTGCGCTCGGCCGCTCGCGTTCCTATTCCCGCCTGCTCGAGTTCCTGGTCGACTGTGCGGTCGGCGGCCGGACGCCGAAGGAGCTCGAGATCGCGATGGAGGTGTTCGGCAAGGGCGCCGACTTCGATCCGAGCCAGGATTCGATGGTGCGCGTGTACGCGCACAATCTGCGCCAGAAGCTCGAGCACTACTACGCGACCGAAGGCCGCGCCGAGCCGCAGCAGATCGCGCTGGCGCGCGGCGAGTACCGCGTCTCGCTGCTGGCGGGGCCGGCGGCCGGCCCGTCGCCGGCCCAGAATGCACCCGCGGCCGGCAACGTTCCGGCGTCCCTCGCAGGCCCGGCTTCCGGGCCCGAAGCCTCCGCCAGCCCGCGGCCCGTGCGCGCGCCCTGGCGGCCGGTGGCCGCGATCATGGGCGTCCTGGCGCTCGGCATCCTGCTCGGGTTCGGCATCGCCGTCAGTCGCGAGCCCGCGCCGCCCCCGGCGGCGGCCGTTGCGGCCGCGCCGATCTGGGCGGGCCTGCTCAAGGACGACATGCCCATCCTGATCGTCGTGGGCGACTACTACATCTTCGGCGAGATGGACGAGCATGGCGACGTCCAGCGGCTCGTGCGTGACTTCAACGTCGGCTCGCGCGCCGAGCTCGACGAGCTCATGAAACGCGACCCGAAGGTCGCGAGCAAATACATGAACCTCGATCTGACGTACCTGCCGACCGGCAGCGCGTTCGCGCTGCTCGACGTGCTGCGCGTGCTGTATACCTCGGAGAAGCCGGTGCGTGTGGTCTCGATGTCGGAGATGAGCGATACGGACTTGAAGACGAGCCACGTCGTGTATCTCGGCTACATCAGCGGGCTCGGCAAGCTCGAGGATTTCGTGTTCGCATCGTCGAGTCTCGCGATCGGCTACACCTACGACGAGCTGCGCAACACGGAGACCGGCGAGACCTATGCGAGCGAGGCCGGAATGCCGGAGTCCAACCGCAATTACCGCGACTACGCGCTGATCTCGACGTTCCCCGGGCCGGGCGGCAACCAGTTTCTGATCGTGGCCGGAACGCGCGACGCGGGCATGATGCAGGCCGCGCATGCGCTGACGGACCCGATGCTGGTCAGGAGCGTCGAGCAGGCGCGCCCCGACCAGGGCAGCGGGCAGCGCCCTTCGTTCGAGATGCTGTACGAGGTGTCCGGATACGGCAGCACGAATCTCGATGCGAAGCTCGTGCATGCCGGCAAGCTGAACTACCAGGAGATCTGGGGCGGCAATCTGCTGCACGCCCACGAGTGACCCTGCGCTCAGCGAGCTTGCGGCAGCGCCACTTCCGCCAGCATGCAGCGCACGCTGCCGCCGCCGAGGCGCTCGATGGTGGCGACGTCCGTCGTGACGATCTCGCCGTGCCGTTCGAGCGCGCGCCGAGCCGCGCTCCCGAGCGACCCCCACGCCGCGGCAGAGAGCGCGATGACCGGGCCGCGGCGGCCTTCGAGCTCGAGCAGGTTGCCGGCGAACGCCTCGAGCTGATCGAAGCCGAGATCCACGATCTCGTGCCCGGTCGCCTCCAGACGCTCGCGCACCGCGCGCCGCTCGCCGGCGGCGGCGATCGCGTCGCTGCAGAGCGCCGCGAACCGCGTGCCGATCGCGAGCATCACGTTCGTGTGATAGATCGGCCGGCCGGCGCGATCGACGGCGTGAAACGCGAGCGTCGTGTAGCGGAGCTCGCGCGCGAGCTCCGCGAGCGGGGCGGCGTGCGTCCGCGGCGACAGGCAGGCGTAGGCGACGCGATGTGCGCGGTCGAGCACCAGGCTGCCCGTGCCCTCGAGGAACTCGCTGGTGCTCTCGAAACGTGTGAGGTCGAGCGCGCGCGCGATGCGGTACCCGTGCTGTCGGCGCAGGGCTTCGAGCACGTCGTGCCGGCGCTCGCGCCGCCGGCTCGGTGCGAGCATCGGATACAGCACGGCCGTGCCGTCGGCGTGCAGGCTGAGCCAGTTGTTCGGAAACACCTCGTCGGGCAGCGCCGCCCCCCGCTG
>DASZSB010000164.1:0-5891 GCA_035548835.1 Gammaproteobacteria bacterium
CCGGCGACGTTGCGCTCAATATGGCGACTCGCCCCGCGCTCGATGGCCGCGCAGCGGCGGCCACGGAGACAACGACATGCCGCAGACCAAATTCCTGCTCGACGAGAAGGACATCCCGACCCATTGGTACAACGTGGTGGCGGACATGCCGAGGAAACCGCTGCCGCCGCTGGGCCCGGACGGCCAGCCGGTCAGCGCGGAGCGCATGCTGGCGATCTTCCCCGGCAACATCCTCGAGCAGGAGATGTCGGGGGAACGCTGGATCCCCATACCCGAACCGGTGCGCGAGGCCTATCGCATCTGGCGGCCGTCGCCGCTCTACCGCGCACATCGCCTCGAGGCCAGGCTCGGCACGCCGGCTCGCATCTACTACAAGTACGAGGGCGTCTCGCCGACGGGCTCGCACAAGCCGAATTCCGCGGTGCCGCAGGCGTACCTCAACAAAGTGGCGGGCATCTCCCGCCTGACCACGGAGACGGGCGCCGGGCAATGGGGCTCGTCGCTGGCGTTCGCGGGCAAGATGTTCGGCCTGGCCGTGCGCATCTACATGGTCAAGATCAGCTATCAGCAGAAGCCGTTTCGCCGCTCGATGATGCAGACGTGGGACGCGGAGGTGTACGCGAGCCCCACGGACATGACGAACGCCGGCCGGCAGGTGCTCGCCGCGGATCCGGACAATCCCGGCTCGCTCGGCATCGCGATCTCCGAAGCGGTGGAGGAAGCGGCCGGGCGCGCCGACACCAACTATGCGCTCGGCTCCGTGCTGAACCACGTGCTGCTGCATCAGACCGTGAACGGCCAGGAATGCAAGAAGCAGATGGAGATGGCGGGCGACTACCCGGACATGATCTTCGCGCCCTGCGGCGGCGGCTCGAACTTCGCCGGCATCGCGTTCCCGTTCTTCGCCGACAAGGCCGCGGGCGACAAGCGTGCGCAGAAGCTGCGCTTCGTGGCCGTCGAGCCATCGTCCTGCCCGACGCTGACCAAGGGCGTGTACGCGTACGACTTCGGCGACGCCTCCGGCTACACGCCGCTCATGAAGATGTACACGCTGGGCCACGACTTCATGCCGCCCGGCATCCACGCGGGCGGCCTGCGCTATCACGGCGATTCGCCCCTGGTCTCGCAGCTGTACCACGAGAAGCTGATCGAGGCGGTGGCGGTGCCGCAGCTCGCGACGTTCGAGGCCGGCGTCACGTTCGCGCAGACCGAGGGCATCATCCCGGCGCCGGAATCCAATCACGCGATCCGCGCCTGCATCGACGAAGCGCTGCGCTGCAAGGCCACGGGCGAACCGAAGTGCCTGCTGTTCAATCTGTCCGGCCACGGCCATTTCGACATGGCGGCCTACGACAGCTACCACGCCGGACGGCTCGAGGATTACGACCTGCCGCAGAAGGCGATCGAGGACGCGCTCACGCGCCTGCCGAAGGTGGCGGAGCCGGCCTGACGGCTGCCGGCGGTTACGTACGCCGCGTCGGCGCCGCGGCGGCGAGCGCCGGCGTGCCGTGCGCCGGGCGCACGAGCAGCAGGCACACGAAGCCGATCAGCCCGCCGCCCGCGATCAGCGCCGCGATCGGCCAGTACGCGCCGCCCGCGGCGCCCACGAGCGATGCCGCGACCAGCGGCACGAACCCGGCGATGGCACCGCCGAGCTGATAGCCAAGCGAAGTGCCGCTGTAGCGCACGTGCGCCGGGAACATCTCGGAGTACAGTGCGGCCGTCGGCGAGTACACGGCGTTGTGACCGAAGCAGATGCTCACGACCACCGCGAGCCACGTGAGCACCGGAACACCGGACGTGATCATGTAGTTGAGCGGGACGGAGAACGCGACGATGAACAGCGCTCCGTAGATCATGACGGCGCGACGGCCGAGCTTGTCGGAGAGTGCACCGAAAAACGGGATCGTGATGCACTGCCCCGCGCCGGCGGCCGTCACGCCGATCAAGTACGTGTTCTGCGACAGACCGAACTGGCTCGTGGTGTAGGCCACCGTGTAAACCGTCATGGCGTAGAACAGCACGCCGTGCGCGAGATAGAGCCCCGCGGCCAGCATCACGTTGCGGGCATCGGTACGCAGCAGCTCGATCGCCGGCACCTTCACGACGCCGCGCGTCTCCCTGATCTTCTCGAAGACGGGCGACTCCAGGATCCTAAGGCGAATGAACAGGCCGACCAGCACCAGCACGATGCTGAACAGGAACGGCACGCGCCAGCCCCAGGACAGGAATTCGTTCTCGGGCAGCTGCTGCATGAGAAGGAACATGCCGGTGGCCATGAGCCCGCCGACGGCACTGCCGATCTGCGCGAAGCTGCCAAAGAAACCGCGCCGCTCGCCGCCGGCATGCTCGGTGGCCATGAGCACGGCGCCGCCCCACTCGCCGCCGACCGCGAGACCCTGCACGAAGCGCAGCACGACCATCAGGATCGGCGCCCACACGCCGATCGTGGCGTAGCTCGGCATGAGGCCCATCGCGAACGTCGCGAGACCCATCATCGTCAACGTCAGAATGAGCGTGGTCTTGCGGCCGATGCGGTCACCGAAGTGGCCGAACACGAGCCCGCCGACCGGCCGCGCCACGAAGCCCACCGCGAACGAGGCGAACGCCGCGAGCGTGCCGGCCAGCTCCGAGAACGTGGGGAAGAAGAGCCGGCCGAAGACGAGCGCCGACGCCGTGCCGAAGATGAAGAAGTCGTACCACTCGATCGAGGTACCGACCATGCTCGCGAGGGCGACGCGCCGCACGGATTCCGGCGCCGAAGCACTGTGCGTTGTCTGTGTCATTGCGCTGCCGCCCCGGTAGACGCCGGCCGCCGCAACAGCGCCAACGCTATTTGAGTTGTTATTGTCCGCTACGATAAGCGTTTACGGCGTGACCGGACAATCCCCGGACTCTACCTGCCGGACTCGTCCAGCGCCTTCAGCGCGGCCAGCAGAGCGAAACGGGCTCGCTCGTTGGCATCGTGAGGCGTTGCGCCGCGTGTTTCGTAGTAGAGATCGCGGCCGATACCGATGATGTCCGGGTTGGCATGGCGCGTGGAGCCCGCGAGCTCGATCGCGCGCTCGAGCACCCGCGCCCGCGGCACGACCTCGTTGACCAGATGCAACGACTGCGCCTCGCTAGCACCCAGCAGCCGCGCGCGATAGACGACGTCGAAGAACACCTTCTGCGGCAGGCTGTCCTTGACGATCGTGAGCGCGAGCAGCGGGAAGAGGCCGTGCGCCGCCTCGGGCAGGCCGAGCGTCGCGTGCTCGGCGCATACCGCGAGATCGCACAGCGTGACCAGGCTGAAGCCGCCCGCATGCGCGTTGCCGTTGATCGCCGCGACCAGCGGCTTGCCGAGCCGCGCCATGGCCTGCGCCAGATCGTTGTGGGCACGCGCGAACTCGAGGCGGCCCGCGCTGCTGCTGCCGGCGCCCCGATAGTCGCCGCCGGTGCAGAACACGTTGCCCGCGCCGGTCAGCACGCAGCCGGCGATGCTCCGGTCGCGCCGCGCGTCCTCGAGCGCGGCCACGCCGGACTCGGCCATCTGCTGCGTGATCCGGTTGTCGGCGGCGGGACGCGTCAGCGTCAGGATCGCAATCCCGTCCTGGCGACGGACGTCCACGAAACCCGCGGCTGAGTCGTGCATGGGTGCTCCGGAAGTCACACGCGCGTGAAGCGCGCTTCGCGCGCGATCGCCTCGGGCAGGCCTACGAATTGGTTGTACTCCGCGAACGGCGTCAGGCGATCCGCGATCGCGCGCGTGTCGCAGCCGGCGGCATAGAAGGTTTCCATCATCTCCTTCACTGCTTTATGCATGGCGAGCAGCGGCTCGACGGGGCACAGCGCGAAGTCGAATCCGAGCTCGCCGATCTCCTTCAACGACAGCGTGGGGCTCCTGCCCGACGTGACCATGTTGAACAGCAGCGGTTTGCCGAGCGGCTTCAGGCGGCGACTCAACTCGCGCATCTGCGCCACGCTCTCGACCGCATCGGCGTACAGGCCGTCGGCGCCGGCCGCGGCGTAAGCCGTGAGCCGGGCGATTGCGTCCTCGAGGCCGTTGACCGCGATCGCGTCGGTACGCGCGACGATGAAGAAGTCCGGATCGTGCCGCGCCTCGATCATCGCTTTGAGCTTCTGGACCATCTCCTGCTGCGACACGAGCTGCTTGCCCGCGAAGTGGCCGCACTTCTTCGGCAGCGCCTGGTCCTCGAGGTGCAGGCACGAGGCGCCGGCCTCTTCCCACAGACGGATCGTGCGCTGCGCGTCCAGCATGCCGCCGTAGCCGGTGTCGGCATCGGCGAACACGGGCAGGCTCGTCGCGCGGCACACGCGGCGGATGTGCTCGAACATGTCGCGCTGCGACAGCGCGCCCACGTCGGGCTCGCCGGCTTCCACGCCGCAGGCGACGAAGCCGCTGACGAAGATGGCCTGTGCGCCGCTCGTTTCGGCGAGCTTCGCCGTGATGGCGTCGAACGCGCCCATGCAGACGAACGGCTTGCCGGGCACGAAAAGCGCTCGAAAGCGCTGGTTGCGGGTCATCGCGGGATCTCCGTCGCTGGAAACCGAATGCTAGCGCGTTCGGCGAGGTACCATGGGGCTCGTCGCGCACCGGAGGAGGATGCCATGGGAGCCAGTCGAATCGTTGCCATCGTGATCGTCGTGGCCGGCGTGCTCGCGCTGGCTTACGGCGGATTCTCCTACACCAGCAAGGACACGGCGGCGAAGCTCGGGCCCGTGGAAATCAAAGTGGAGAAAGAGAACCGCGTCAACGTGCCGATGTGGGCCGGCGTCGCGGCCATCGTCGTGGGCGGGTTGCTGTTCGTCGGTGCGGGACGCCGATAGCCGGGCGACGCCGCACCAACGAGCCGAAGCTACCCATCGCGGCGCGGCCGTGACACCAGCGCCAGAGCGACGAGCTTGACGCCGTCGTTGATGCCGAGCGCGCACACGGTGGCGCTGACGACGATCGTGGCCGTCACCGCGACCGGCAGCGGCCGCATATCCGCGAGACCGTAGACCCCGATCAGGACGCCGATCAGCGCGTCGGCCGCCAGCGCCGCCGCGAGCACCAGGCTCGGCCTCGAGCGCCAGAATGCGCGGCGCTCGCGAATCGACAGCAGAGAGAACAGCGCGAAGTACAGCAGCGTCTGGAACGCGAAGGTCTGCAGGAGGCCCGGGTCCTCCGCCAGGCCGAACCGGTGCCAGCCGAATGCCAGCAGCCCGAGCGTCTCGACGAGCAGTGCGATTCCGACTGCGACCGCCACGATCACGAGCGGACCGACGTTCCAGGTCTCGGGCCGTCGCGACGCCTGCACCTGGTCGGTCGCCAGCGCGATCTTGGCGAAGTCCGTCATGAACACGATCAGGATCATGCCGAGCGCCGAGATCGCAAACTGCCCCGTGGCGAGGAACGCGATCACGACGTAGCCCGCCTTCAGAATCGTCCGGCTGACCTTGTTGACGATCCACGTCAGCACGCGCTGATAGACGCTGCGGCCATTCGTCACGAGGTCGACGATGCCGGTGAGACCTTGCGTGGTCAGCACGGCGCTCGCGGCCCCCTTCGCCACGTCGGTCGCATTGCTGACCGCGATGCCCACCTCCGCCTGGCGCAGCGCGGGCGCGTCGTTCACGCCGTCCCCGGTCATGCCGACCACGTGACCGGCCGCCTGCAGCGCCTCGACCACGCGAAACTTGTCCTCGGGAAAGACCTCGGCGAACCCCGCGGCCTGCTGCACGAGCTGCGCCGCATCCGCAGCCGGCGCTCCGGCCGTTGGCCGCAACCGCGCCGCGTGGATGACCTCGCCGAGCCCGACCTCGCGCGCCACCTCGCGCGCCACTTCGAGCGCGTCGCCGGTCAGCATCTTCACGGCAATGCCGAGCGACTGGAGCTGCGCGACGAG
>DASZSB010000165.1:0-8754 GCA_035548835.1 Gammaproteobacteria bacterium
TGCCGTTCACGCGCGTTCCGGCCGAGAAGCCGCGCTCGAACGAAGGCAGTCGAATGAGTCTGCTCGCGCCGCTGTTCCTGGCCGGGTTGCTGGCGATCGGGCTGCCGCTGTGGCTGCACCGGCTGTCGTCGGACAATCCGAACAAGCAGCGCTTCAGCTCGCTGATGTTCCTGGAGCCCGGCGAGCCCCGCCGCGTGCTCGCCAAGAAGCTGCAGTACCTGCTGCTGCTCGCGCTGCGCATCGGCGTGCTGGCGCTGCTCGCGCTCGCGTTTGCTCAGCCTGCGATCTGGCGCGTGCCGCAGGCTGGCGGGCAGACCGGCGCGCGCCTGCACGTGATCGCGCTCGACGGGTCTGCGTCGATGGGCTATGGCGACCGCTGGCAGCGTGCGCTCGCCGCCGCCGGCGACGTGCTCGGCTCGCTCGGCAGCGGGGATCGCGCGCAGCTCGTGCAGGTCGGCCGCACGCTCGAAGTGCTCGGCGCGCCCACCGGCGACGTCGCGGCGCTGCGCCAGGCGCTGAACACCGCGAAGCCCGGCTCGTTCCGGGTCGATTATGGCCAGCTGATGCGCTCGCTCGATGGCGTGCTGCGTACGGCCGAGCTGCCCGTCGTGCTCGATCTCGTGAGCGACATGCAGGCCAGCGGAATGCCGGCACGGTTCGGCGAGCTCGCGCCGCGCCGGCCCGCCGAGATCGTGCTGCACGACGTCGCCACGGGCTCGGCCGCTAACTGGGCCGTCGACGGCTTCGCCGGCTCGGCGCTGACCGGCGAGCTCACGGCCAGCGTGCGCAGTTTCGCGGCCGCGGCCGCCACGAAGACCCTGACGCTGACCCAGAACGGTCGCGCCGTCGGCACGCAGACCGTGGAAGTGCCGGCCGGCGGCCGCGCGCAGGTCAAGTTCCCGCCGCTCGAGCTCTCGTCCGGCCCGAATCGTGTCGAGGTCACGCTGAGCCCGGCCGACGATCTGCCCGCGGACGACAAGCGCTACCTCGCCTTGAAGCGCCCCGAGCCGCGCAGCGTGCTGATCGTGGCGGCCGATACGCGCGGCCGCGGCGCACTGTTCACGAGCGCCGCGCTCGAGACGCTGGCGGCGCTGCAGCTGAAGCCCGAGATCAAGGCGCCCGCCGCGCTCGGCGAGAAGCCGCTCGGCGGCTACAGCTTCGTGGTCGTGACCGACTTGGGCCTGCTCGGCGCGAGCGAGAGCGCGCTGCTCAAGGATTATGTCGAACACGGCGGCAAGGTGCTGCTGGCGGCCGGCCCCCGCTCGGCGGGGCTCACCACGCTGCCGGTGACCGGCGAGCGCCTCGCGGCCACGGCGCAGATGAGCGCCGACCGTAATGCGTCGATCGGCGACGTCGACAGCACGCATCCCGCGCTGCGCGGCGTCGAGGACCTGCGCTCGGCGCGGTTCGCGCGCGCGCTCACGGTCGAGCCCGCGGTCGAGGATCGCGTGCTGGTGCGGCTCGCGGACAGCACGCCGCTGCTGCTCGAGCGATCGCTCGGCGCCGGGCGCGTGCTGCTGTTCACGTCGTCGCTGGATCGCGAGTGGAACGATCTGCCGGTTCAGCCCGTGTTCGTGCCGCTGATGGCGGGGCTTGCGAATCACCTGCTGGGAGGTGCCGGGTTCAGCAGCGAGGCCGACCTCGGCAGCACGCTGGCCGTGCGGGCGCTCGGCCTCGCGGGGGGCCAGATCTTCGATCCCCGCGGGCAGAAGGCACTGGGGCTTGGTGCCGGCAGCGACGACGTGCTGCTCGACCAGCTTGGCTTCTACGAGGTCGTGGGCGGCGGTGCCACCGAGATCGTGGCCGTGAACTTCGATCCGCGCGAGTCCGACCTCGCCCCGATCGAGCCCGGCATTCTCGAGCGCTGGAAGGGGCTCGGGGTGCGGGCGGCCGACCAGACGCAGCGTGCCGCGCCGGTGGGCGCGCAGCCGGTGGCGAGCCCGCTCGGTCCCTGGCTCGTGATCCTGCTGGTGCTGCTGGTGATCGTGGAAACGGCTGTCGGAAACTGGCATCTTAGGGTTCGCAGAGGGATTGCCGCATGACCGCACAATCGCAGCTGGAAGCCTACCTCGGCGAATTCCGACGGCGCCTGCGCGCGCTGATCGTGGCGCGCGGTACGGCGCTGCTCGCGGTGGCGGCCCTCGTGATCACGCTGGTCGCGGTGTACTTCGGCATCCGCCGCGCGTTCGACCCCCATATCGTCTATACCGCCCGCGCGCTGCTGCTCGTCGCGCTCGGGGCCATCGCCGTGACCCTGGTCGCGTTGCCGCTGCGCAGGCTCGAGCGCACGCGCGGCATCCGCGAGATCGAGCGGCGCGCGCCGGATTTCAACGGCCGCCTGGAAACCTACGATGGCATCGCGCACGGTCCCGCCGAGCGGGCCACGCCGTTCCTGGGATTGCTGGCCGAGGACGCGCTGAAGCTCGCGCGCGGCATCCCGGTGGCGCTCAAGATTCCGGCGCTGCAGTTGCGCGCGCCGGCCGTCGTGGCGTTCGCGGCGCTCGCGGCGCTCGTCTGGTTCGCGGCGTATGGGCCCGCGAACTGGCGTTATGGCGTGCGTAACCTCTGGGCGGGCTGGCTCGTGTCCGACACGCTGCCGCCGCAGCGGCTCGCCGTGCAGCCCGGCGACGGTACCGTGCGCCGCGGCGGCGACCTCAAGGTGGACGCCAGGGCCGAAGGCTTCGAGCCCGCGGGCATGACGGTGTTCGCGCAGTTCCGCCCCGGTGCCGACTGGGAGAGCGCGCCGATGACGCGCCAGGCCGACGGGCGCTTCGCGTTCACGTTCTTCGCCGTGCGCGAGCCGCTGCGCTACTACGTCGCCGCGGCCGGGCTGCGCAGCCCCGAGTTTGCCGTGGGGGTGGCCGACCTGCCGCGCATCACGAGCCTGAAGCTCACGTACAACTACCCGAACTGGACGCATCTCGAGCCGGCCGTCGAGGATCCCGGCAGCGATATTCGCGCGGTCGAGGGCACGAAGGTGGCCGTGGAGCTCGCCACCGATCAGCCGCTGCAAGCGTCCGAGCTCGTCGTGAACGGCCAGCGCGTGGCCATGAAGGCCGACGGCAACGTGAACACCGCGGAGCTCACGGTCGACAAGGACGGCCAGTACCACGTGTCGACGCTGTTCAACGGCGACTCGGTCAATCTGACCGACGACTACCTGATCACCCTGATTCCGGACAACAAGCCGGTCGTGAAGGTCGTGAAGCCGGGGCGTGACTACCGCGCGAGCAACATCGAGGAAGTCGGCGTGCGCGTCGAGGCGAGCGACGACTTCGGTCTCGACAAGGTCGAGCTGCGCTACTCGGTCAACGGCGGCGAATGGACCAAGCTGCCGCTCGACGTGAACGGCAAGACCGCGAACGGCCAGAAGGTGCTGTTCCTCGAAGACATGACTCAGCAGGTCAAGCCGACGCAGACGCGCCTCGACGAAGGCCGCGAGCGTCTGCGCCAGTCGTTCCAGAACGGTATCGAGGAGCTGCGCGTGTTCCCGCCGCGCCGAGGGCCGCGCGGCGGTGGCGGCGGCGGTGAGCAGGAGCAGCAGGCGCAGGTCACTCCCGCGCCGCAGCCGAGCGCGCCGGGCCCGGTCACCACACGCAAGCTCGAGCCAGGCGACGTGATCTCGTACTACGCCGTGGCCAACGACCGCGGCCGCGAGGTGCAGACGGACCTGTTCTTCATCGAAGTCCAGCCGTTCGACCGCAGCTTCACGCAGTCCTCGCAGGGCGGCGGCGGTGGTGGCGGCGGTGGCCAGCAGCAGGACGAGATCTCGCGGCGGCAGAAGGAAATCCTCGTCGCGACGTGGAACCTCATCAAGGAGCGCCAGCAGGGCACGTCGAGCTATCTCGACAAGCAGCAGCTGAACGACAACGCGAAGATGCTCGCCGACCTGCAGCGAACGCTGGCGGATCAGGCGCGCACGCTCGCAAGCCGCACGCGTGCACGGCAGCTGACCGGCGCCGACCCGCGCATCCAGAAGTTCGTCGACAGCCTCGAGCAGGCGGCCGACGCGATGGGCCCCGCGGCCGAGCAGCTCGCGGACGTCGCGCTCGACGAGGCCGTGCCGCCCGAGCAGACGGCGTTGCAGCACCTGCTGCGCGCCGAGGCCGTGTTCACCGACATCCAGGTGGCGTTCCAGCAGCAGGGCGGCGGTGGCGGCGGCGGTCTCGCGGGTCGCGATCTGTCGGAGCTCTTCGAGCTCGAGATGGACCTCGAGAAGAACCAGTACGAGACGGAATCGGCCGCCTCGTTCGATTCGCCGCAGCAGCAGGACCAGGACGAGGCCATCCGCAAGCTGCAGGAGCTCGCGCGCCGGCAGGAGCAGCTCGCGAATCAGGCCAACCGCCGCAACGGGCTCACGGAGCAGGAGCGGTGGCAGCAGGAGTCGCTGCGCCGCGAAACCGAGGAGCTGAAGAAGCAGCTGCAGGAGATGCAGCAACGGCTTGCCCAACAGCAGCAGCAAGGCCAGCAGGGTCAACAGGGCCAGCAGGGGCAGAGCGGTCAGCAGGGGCAGCAGAGCGCGCAGGGTGGCGGCCAGGGCCAGCAGGGCCAGCAGCTCCAGCAGGCCATCAATCAGCTCGATCAGGCGCTGTCGGCCATGAACCAGGCCGGTGGCCCCGGCACGCAGCAGCAGGGTCAGGGCCAGGATCCCGCGCAGACGCAACGCGCGATCGAGCAGGCGCGGCGGCAGTTGCAGCAGGCGTTGCAACAGCTCACGGCCGAGCGCCAGCAGGCGGCCGGCCAGGCGTTCGAGGATCTCGCGCAGCGCTCGAAGGACCTCTACGAAGGTCAGCGGCAGGTCGCGGAGGATCTGCAGCAGGCCGTGCGGCAGCTCGGCAACGGCCCGCAGCAGAACGGCCGCCGCGCGCTCGACGACCGGACGGCCGAGAACATCGCCGAGCGCCGTTACGATCTGCAGAAGCAGCTCGAGAAGCTCGAGGAAGACATCCAGCGCGTCGCGCAGCAGTTCCGCAACCAGACCCCCGATGCGAGCGCGGAGCTCAACAAGGCGCTGGCGGATCTGCAGGCCGTGCAGGCCGGCGCCCGACTCGGTTATGGCGCGGACGCGATTCTGCGCGGTGCCGGCGCGCAGGTGTCGGCCACCGACACCGTGACGACGTCGGCCCTGCGCGATCTGCAGCGCAGTACCGAGGAAGCGCAGACGCTCGCGAACAAGGAGGCCGTAGCGGGGCAGCAGAACGCGCCCGATCCGAACGCCGAGCTGGTCGCGCAGTTGCAGTCCCTGCGCCGCCAGATCGCGGATCTGACGCAGCAGGCGAACCAGAACGGGCAGGGCGGGCGGCAGGGCCAGCAAGGGCAGCAGGGCGCGCAGGGTCAGCAGGGCCAGCCGGGGGCGCAGGGCCAGCAGGCGGCGCCGGGGCAGGGTCAGGCGAACGCGGTTGGCGGCAATCAGCAGGGTGGCCAGTTCGGCTCGCGTGACGGCACGTTCGGGCCGGGCGGAGGCGGCGGCTTCTACGACCCGCGCCGCGGCGGCGTCTGGGATCCTCGCAACCGCGCGTTCTGGAACGATCCGAACAACGTCGAGCAGGCGCGGCAGCTGCTGCAGGACGCGTCGCGCGAGCTTCTGACCCGCAGCAACGAGTTGCGCAGTCAGGGCCTGTCGGAAGAAGAGCTGAAGGCCGTGCGCGCGCTGGGTGACGCGCTGCGCGGCACGATCAGCGGCAATCCGGCCTCGATCGAGCAGGAGTTCCAGTCGCTCGTGAATCTGACGGAGCAGCTCGAGCTGAAGCTCGCCTCGGGCACGAGCGGCGAAGAACGTGCCGCGGTGCGCGCGGAAGCGCCGACACAACCGGCGCCGGGGTTCGAAGAGGCGATTGCCGAGTACTACCGGCGGTTGAGCCGCGCGCCGCAGTAACACCGCGTCGCCGGGAAGCCTCGTGGTCTGTCCGCGCATCGCCCGTCCGGCGGCGCGCAGTCTCGTAGTCCATCCGGGTACCGTCGGCGCCTATGTTGCGGTGGCAGTCGCCATTCCGCGATGAGCGCACTAGCATGCGCACAATGAGCCCCGCGCGGCGATGGAAGGAATAGGAAGATGGGGAAGATGATTCGGTTGAGGGCGGCGGACGGTCACGAGCTCGATGCGTACGTGGCCGAGCCGAAGGGCAAGCCGAAAGGCGGCATCGTCGTCGTGCAGGAGATCTTCGGCGTCACGAATCACGTCAAGCGCGTGGCGGATCAGTACGCCGCCGAAGGCTACAAGGCGATCGCGCCGGCCATGTTCGATCGCATCAAGCCCGGCATCACGCTCGACTACAAGGATATCCAGCAGGGCATCGCGTACATGCAGCAGTTGCAGTGGCCGAACACGCTGGCCGACATCGAGGCTGCAGCGGCAGCGGTGCGGCCGACGGGTTCCGCGGCCGTGGTCGGCTACTGCTGGGGTGGCACCGTGGCGCACG
Organism: Gammaproteobacteria bacterium; assembly: GCA_035548835.1. GTDB lineage: Bacteria > Pseudomonadota > Gammaproteobacteria > Steroidobacterales > Rariloculaceae > FEN-1219. Next base: position 6,420 of record DASZSB010000165.1, read on the forward strand.
TCGCCGCCGCCGATCTGAAGCTCGATGCCGCCATCTCGTACTACGGCGGCGGCGTCGCCAGGATGCTCAACAAGGAGCCGCACTGCCCGATCCTGTATCACTTCGGGGACCAGGACGGCTCGATTCCGATGCCCGACGTCGAGAAGATCCGCAAGGCGTACCCGCAGAGCACGCTGTACGTGTACCCGGGCGCGCAACACGGCTTCAACTGCGACGAGCGCGCGAGCTACAGTCCTGCGGACGCCAGGCTCGCGTTCGGCCGGTCCATCGAGTTCCTGCGCGAGCAATTGGCGTAGGGGTTGCCGCGGGTCACCTGCGCAGGTCGGAAAAGTCTTCGACTCAAGAATGCTATAGGTGACGGAGCCTTCCCCCCGGGCCGGGGCGAAGCGCCGGACCGGATGCCATAATTGCGCCCGATTCCCGAGAGCCCTTCCGGCCGGCGATGGAACCGACGATTCGCACCCATAACCTGCAGCGCCGCTATCGCATGGGCGACGAGATCATCCACGCGCTGCGTGGCGTCGATCTCACGGTGCAGCGTGGCGAGTACGTCGCGATCATGGGGCCGTCCGGTTCCGGCAAATCGACGTTGATGAACGTGATCGGCTGTCTCGACACCCCGGACGAGGGCGAATATTGGTTGAACGGCAAGCTCGTCTCGGCCATGCACGATCGCGAGCTGGCCCACGTTCGCAACAAGGAAGTGGGCTTCATCTTCCAGACGTTCAATCTGCTGCCGCGCGCCGACGCGTTGCACAACGTCGAGTTGCCGCTGATCTATGCGGGCATGAAGCGCAAGGAACGCGTTGCGCGCGCGCGCGAATCGCTCGAGCGCGTGGGCCTGGGCGAGCGCATGACGCACCGGCCGAGCGAGATGTCCGGCGGTCAGCGGCAGCGTGTGGCCGTTGCCCGCGCGCTCGTGACGGACCCGAGCATCCTGCTGGCCGACGAGCCCACGGGCAACCTCGATTCGGCCACGAGCCGCGACATCATGGCGCTGTTCGAGGCGCTGCACGGCAGCGGCCACACCATCGTCGTAGTGACGCACGAGTCCGACATCGCGAAGCACGCGCACCGTATCATTACCTTCCGCGACGGCAGGATCGCGGAAGACGTCGCCAACAGAGAGCCGGTGCATTGACCATGCGAATCGCAATCCTCGTTGCCACGACCGGTCTGATGCTGGGCTGCCAGAAGGCGCCGAAGTCCGTATCGGCCCCGACGGTGTACGACGCGGCGCCCGTCGAGACGCGCAACATCGAGGTATCGGTTGACGCGTCCGGTGTCGTCGAGCCCGAGTCCACGGTCGAGGTGAAATCGAAAGCGTCGGGCGAGGTGCTCAAGGTCAACGGCGAGACGGGTGACGTCGTCCCGGCCGGCACGCTGCTCGTGCAGATCGACAAGCGCACGCCGGCCAACAACGTGTCGCAGTCGGAAGCGGCGCTGAAGGCGGCGGAAGCGCGGCGTGCGATCGCCGACACGCAGATGAAACGCGCCGAAGCGTTGTTCAAGAGCCAGTCGCTGACCCAGGCCGACGTGGAGAAGGCGCAGCTCGAATTCGCGAACGCCGACGCCCAGGTGGTGAGCTCGCGCGTGGCGCTCGAGAACGCGCGCATCACGCTCGAGGACACGGACGTGCGCGCGCCGATCACCGGCACCATCATCGAGAAGGCGGTGGAGCCCGGCATCGTGATCACGTCGCCGACGCAGGCCGTCAGCGGCGGCACGGTGCTCATGAAGATGGCGGACCTGAACTCCGTGCAGGTGCGCACGCGTGTCGACGAGACGGACATCGGCAAGGTCCGGCCCGGGCTGCCCGCCAAGGTGACGGTGGCCGCTTACCCGAACCAGCCGTTCGACGGCGAGGTGCTGAAGATCGAGCCGCAGGCCGTGGTCGAGCAGAACGTCACGATGTTCTCCGTGCTGATCAAGATTCCCAATCGCGGCGGTCTGCTGAAGCCGGGCATGAACGCGGACGTCCGCATCCAGATCGCGAACCGTGACGGCGTGCCCGTCGTGCCGACGGCCGCGTTGCGCGCCGAGAGCGACGTGCCGACGACGGCCAAGATGCTCGGCCTCGACGAGAATGTGCTGCGCAAAGAGATCTGGCGCGACGGCAAGCCCGCGACGGCCGCCGGCGGCAGGAACGTGCTGTCGCTGAACGGCCGGGAGATTGCGCTGCCGCCGGGTGTGGACGGCGACAAGGTGCGCGAGCTCATGGCGAAGCGCCGCAACGGTCAGGAGTTGACCACCGAGGAACGCACGCTGATGCGCAGCGTGTTCCAGGCGGCCGGTGGCGCGCTCGGGGGCAACGGCGCCGGCGGCGCGCCGGGCC
>DASZSB010000166.1:0-5738 GCA_035548835.1 Gammaproteobacteria bacterium
AACAGGCGCAGTCGCTGCTCGATCTGCCGGGCGGCGTCACGGTCATCGATCTCACGGTCGACGACATCTTCGCCGCGGATGCGTACGCGGCGCGGATCGCGAGACTCACGGGGCTCAAGGCCGAGAGCTGGATCGAGACGAACGCGCAGCTCGTGAACGGACTCCGATCGCAGAGCGTGTCGACCGTGATGATCAGCGTGTTCGTCGCGATCTCCGTCGCGTTCGGCATCGCGAGCGTGCTGGCCGTGAGCGTCGTGCAACGGACACGCGAGATCGGCATCCTGCGGGCCATGGGCAGCCCGCGGCGGCAGATCCAGCGCGTGTTCCTGCTGCAGGGCGGAGCGCTCGGATTCGCGGGCTCGGCGGCCGGCGCGGCCGTGGGCTACGCGCTCGTGTGGTTCTTCAACGAGTTCGGAGCCGCCTTGTTCACGATCGCGATTGGGCCGGGGCTGATACCTGCCGCGATGACGATCGCGACACTCGTCGGCCTGCTGGCCGCCGCAGTGCCGGCGCGGCGCGCCGCCCGCCTCGATCCCGTCGTGGCCATCCGTTATGTCTGAGGCCACGGCGCGGGGCGCAGAGGTGCTGCGGCTCGCGGGGCTGCGCAAGTCGTACGGCGTCGGCACCCCGGTGGCGACCGAGGTGCTGCACGGCATAGATTTCGCGCTGGCGCAGGACGACTTCGCGGCCCTGATCGGGCCCTCCGGCTCCGGCAAGAGCACGCTGCTGAATCTGCTGGGACTGCTCGACACGCCGACCGCCGGCGAGCTCTATCTGCTGGGCGCCCCGACCAGCGCCATGGACGACGACACCCGCACGGCGCTGCGCGGCAGCGCGATCGGCTTCGTATTCCAGTTCCATCACCTGCTGCCGGCGTTCACTGCGCTCGAGAACGTGCTGCTGCCGCGCATGCTGCGTCACGGGCGGCCAAGGCCCGACGACGTGGCGCTCGCGAGTCAGCTGCTGACGGACGTCGGGCTCGCGGAGTTTGCAGGCCGCAAACCCTCGCAGCTGTCGGGAGGTCAGCAGCAGCGCGTTGCGATCGCGCGTGCGCTGATGACGCGGCCCAGGCTGTTGCTGGCCGACGAGCCGACGGGCAATCTCGACACGGTGACGGCCGCCGGCGTGTTCAAGCTGTTCCGCCGGATCAACCGCGAATACGGCTGCGCGGTTCTGGTCGTGACGCACGACCCGCGCCTCTCGGGCACCTGCGACCGCACGATCGAGCTCGTGGACGGCCGGATCGTCGGCGACACACGGCACTCGCCGGACACGCCGCGCGCGGCAGCGTAGTCCCTGCGCTACTTGCGCGTCAGGCTCGCGTAGCTGCGGTTCAGGAAAGCGGCGGGATCGCCCTTCTGCTTGTCCCACTCGGACGTGATGCGGGCCGCGGTGACCTGCTGCAGCGTGGCGCCGCTGTCGATCAGCGCCTTCATGCGATCGCGGATCGTGGTCAGCATGGCGACGTAATCGGCCAGCGCCTGGTAGTTCGCGACCGGGCCGTGGCCGGGCACGACGATGTAGTCCTGGTCGATCTGCTGGAGCACCTTCGAGCTGAACTCGATCACGCCGTTCAGGCTGCCGCCGTTGTCGGCGTCGATGAAGGGATAGCCCGCGTTGTTGTAGACGTCGCCCATGTGCACCGTCTTGTGCTGGCGGAATACGACCGCGGTATCGCCGGTGGTATGCGCCGGGCCATAGTGCAGCAGATCGATCGTTTCGCCGTTGAAGTGGAAGCGCATCGAGTTGTCGTAGGTGATCACGGGCAGCGCGGTCTCGGGATACTTCGGCTGCTCGCGCTTCGACACGACGTTGTTGATCACGTTGTTCTTGAGCAGCATTTGCCGCGACTTCTCGTTCGCGACGATCCACGTGCCATCCGGCCCCAGCACCGTGTTGCCGTCCGAATGATCGAAATGCCAGTGCGTGTTGATCACGAAGTCGATCTTGCCGCCGCCGAGCTCGCCGATCTTGGCCTTGTACTTCGGCACCATCTGCGGGAACTGGCCGTCGACGATCAGCGTGCCGTTGCCGCCGATCGACACCAGGATGTTGCCGCCCACGCCGAACAGCACGTGGAAATCGTCGGCGAGCTTCTGTGTGGTGATGGGCGTGGTCTTCAGCTGCTCGGCCAGGCTGTCGGACTGCGCGAACGCCGGCGCCACACCGGCCAGTGCGGCGCCCGCGATGAACGGACGAACGTAATGCAACATCGGAAGCCCCCCCCGGGCGACTAGACCTTCTTGACCTTCTCGGGCAGGTGCGTCTCGGCCGAACGGATGATGGCTTCCGTCACGGCGGCGCCGTGCACCATCTCCTCGGTCGGGATCAGGAACTTCTCCTTGCCCTGCGCGGCGCGCGCGAACGCCTCGAGCGTGGCGCGCGTGACGTCGAGCGCGTCGGCCTGCCACACCTTCGCGGGACCCTGCACGGGCTTGAAGATGCAGTTGCCGAAGAGACGGGACCGGCGTTCCTCGGACGGCGCGCCGGCGACGTGCGTCATGCCCTCGAGCCGCACGTAGCCCTTGCTGCCGTACACCTGGAAGCTGAAGCCGCCGCCCGTGGCCGTCATCGTGCCGAGGTAGCCGGACATGCCTTCCTTCATGCGGAACAGGATCGACGTGGTGTCGTCCGCGTCGATCGTGACGGCGCGCCGGAAGCTCTGGCAGTACACCTCGTCGATCGGGCCGCAGAGATCGATCATGCCGTCGACCGCGTGCACGCCCATCGGCGTGAGGCCGCCGCACGGCGTCTCCTCGCGGTTCGCGCGCCAGGCGTCGGCTTTGAGCAGCAGCGCGTTCGGGAACGTCATCGTGGCTTCGACGTGCAGGATGATGCCGAGCTCGCCGCTGTCGATCATGTTGCGCAGCTTCGTCATCTCCGGGTGCCAGCGGCGGTTGTAGCCCAAGCCCAGCGTGACGCCGGCCTTCTCGACCGCGTTCACGGCTTCGCGCGCTTCCGCGCCATGCAGCGCGAACGGCTTCTCGCAGAACACGTGCTTGCCGGCTTTCGCGGCCGCGACGGTCTGCGGCACGTGCAGCGAATGCGGCGTGGCCAACACTACGGCATCGAGACCCGGGTGCTTCAGCATGTCCTCGTAGTTCGAGTAGAGCTTGAACTCGTGCTGCTTCGCGAAGGCCTTCAAGTCATCGGTGTGCGTGCGCGCGGAGCCCGCGACGAACTTGATTTCCTTGCTCGAACCGAAGACGCCTTCGACCAGCGTCCTGCCCCACCAACCGAGTCCGACGATGCCTGCGTTGATCACTGTGATTCTCCGGAATTACTTGAGGCCGCTGGCGCGGGCCTGCACGCGCGCGATGACCGACCAGTCGAGATCGCCCTCGCCGTTCGCCATGGCGGTCAACAAGCGGTCGCGATACACGTTCAGGCTCGGCAGCGGCACGTTCGCCGCCAGCGCGGCCGCGAGCATCAGGTTCGTGTCCTTCAAACCGAGCGCCGTCGTGAAACCGGCGGTGGCATAGCCTTCCTTCGCGATGATGCCGCCGTACACCTTGTACGCGGGAGCGGCGAACAGGCCGTCCGTCATCACGTCGTAGAACGCGGACGGCTCCACACCGTACTTCCGCACCAGCGCGAAGCCTTCTCCCATGGCCTCGACCGCACAGCCGAGCACCATGTTGTTCGCGAGCTTCACGGCGGCCGCGCCCTCCGGCTTCACGCCGCAGTCGAACGTGCGCCGGCCGATCAGCTGGAACAGCGGCATGACTTTCGCGACCGCGTCCTTGGGCCCGGCGGCGACGATGCCGACCTGGCCCTGCGCGGCGGCCTCCGGACGACCGAGCACCGGCGCCGAGATGAACACCTGGCCCGCGCCCGCATGGATCGCCTCGATCTCGCGCAGCGCGGCCACGCTGTGCGTGCCCATCGCGACGTGGATGGCGCCCTTCGCGAGACCCGGCACGATGCCGTCCTTCACGACCTCGTGCAGCGCCTTGTCGTCGGTCAGCATGCTGATCACGGCCTCGCGGCCGCGGCACGCCTCCGTCATCGACGCGGCGACTGTAGCACCCGCTTTCTCGAGCTCCGCGCACTTCTCGCGCGTGCGGTTGTAGACCGTAAGCTCGTGCCCGCCGCCGAGCACGCGCCCCGCCATGGCCTGGCCCATGCGGCCGAGCCCGATGAAACCCACTTTCATTGATTGTCTCCCCGACGCCCGCCGCTCAGACGAGCTGACCCTTGACCCAGTCGAGCTCGCGTTGCACGTAATCGACGATCGAGCCGGTCTTCATGGACTCCGGCAGCACGTCCCAGGTGTACGTCTCGATCTCGAGCTGCGGCGACAGCTTGTTCTGCTTGTGGAACTTCAGCGCGTCCTCGATCGCGAAGCGCGTGGTCTCGAAGTACTGGCCGATCTTGTCGAGGAACACCGGCACGTGCACGTGCGTGCGCCACTCACGCTTGACGTTCGGCTTGGCCTCGAACGCGGCGAACGCGTCCTCGAGATTCAGATACCGGTTCAGCTGGCCGTCGATCTTCTCGATCGTCTGCGTGAGATACACGGTGTCGGCGAACGGCCGCATGGCCTCGACGGTTTCGCGCGTGACGTTAGGCACACGCAGCGCCGCGGCTTCCTGCAGCTTGAACACCGGGATGCCGGCGTCGGCCAGCGCGCGCAGGGACTTGCCGATGTCTTCGTACTCCACGGCCTGGTGGCAGATGTCGTACACCATGCCGAGGTGCTTGCGCAGCGCCGCTTCGGCCTGCGACTTGTTGAGCCCCGTCTTGCTCGCGAGCAGCCCCACGGCATCGCTCGCGTACAGATGGTTCTTGAAGTAGGCGATCGCTTCTTCCGTCGTCTCGAGGAAGCACGCGGGCTCTGGCTCGAGCGCCAGCGTGACCGTGCGGCCCGTGCGCTTCTCGATCTGCACCATGTGCGCGACCGTGGCGATGACGTGGTTCGTGAACTCGTTGACGTACTCGGGCCCCGTGACCTTCGGCTTGAAGCCGAGCGGCGGGCTCTGGATCGACGGATTCACGTGCGGCGCCGCGACCTCGGCCAGGATGTCGGCCACCTGCATCGTGTAGGTGGAACGCAGATCGGTGCTCCAGTCGGGCTCGTACACGTCCTTCTTGACGACACGGTTCTTGAACGGCCCGTACGGGAACGCATTGACCGTGTAGAGATACATGTCGTGCGAGCTCAGGAACTCCTTCAGGCGCTCGCGCTCGTGCCGGTCACCCGTGAGCGTCTGCGCCGACGAGGCCGAGAGCCGCAGCGAGACGCCGAACGAATTGTGCGGCGAGACGCGCGCTTTCACCTGCGGCACGTAACGGTTCAGGCTGTCCCACATCTCGGCCCAGGTATCACCCGGGTGCACGAGCGTCGAATACGTCAAATGGCCGAGGCCGTTGCCCAAATCCATGAATGTCTCCTTTGCTTCCGGGCCTAAGCCGCGGCGGTGATTCAGCGAAACTGCCGGCCTCACGGCGAACCGCACGGTGCGGCGAAACGCACCTGCGACTCGTGCCGCTCAGGGTTGTCGGCGAACAGCTTCTACAATATTGTAGCCGGCTCCGAAAGAAATGTCGGCTCGGCCGACCACCAACGACACAGGGGGTTACTTCCAATGCTACGCGCCACGGCGAATCAGTTGTTGCCTACGACCATCACGGGATCGCTGCCGCGGCCGAGCTGGTACACGGAGAACATGGGCCTGAAGAGCTTCCTGCAGGCCATGGTGGAGACGCGTTTCCGCGAGCAGTACGAGGACGCGCTC
>DASZSB010000167.1:0-46728 GCA_035548835.1 Gammaproteobacteria bacterium
CAGCGACACTGGCCGCGCTCGTGGCGGCCTTCGGCGGCGAGCGACGTGCCGCGATCGCACGCGAGCTCACGAAGGTGCACGAGCAGATCAGTGTCGGCACGCTGGCCGAGCTCGCGGCGCGCCTCGACGCCGACATTCCGCTGCTCGGCGAGTTCGTGCTCGTAGTCGCGGGCGATACGAGCGAGAAGCGCGCCGATCTCGACGCGGCGCGCCGCGTGTACGAGTTGCTCGCGGCCGAGGTCGAGCCCGGCACGGCCCTGAAGCTCACGGCCGCGATCACGAGTGTCGCGCGCAACGACCTGTACCGCCTGTTGCGCACCTGACGCCGGGCGGGCTGCCCGCAAAGCGCGTACACTCCGCGCCGGGAGTCGGCCAGGCAGCCGCTGGGGTAACACCTGGAGGAAAGTCCGGGCTCCATTGGGCAGGGTGCCAGGTAACGCCTGGGAGGCGCGAGCCTACGGAAAGTGCCACAGAAAACATACCGCCGGCCGGCAACGGCCGGTAAGGGTGAAAAGGTGCGGTAAGAGCGCACCGCGCAGGTGGTAACACTCTGCGGCACGGCAAACCCCACCCGGAGCAAGACCGAATAGGGGAGCGCCAAGTGTGCCCACACGAGCTCCCGGGTAGGTCGCTACAGCTGCGCGGCGACGCGCAGCGCAGATGAATGGCTGCTCTCGACAGAACCCGGCTTATCGGCCGACTCCCTCTCTCCCCCTTCCTCCCACCCGCGCGGCGCGGTTCGCGCGCAGAGCAGTGCCAACTCTCGGTCCCGAGGGCGCTGCGGCCGCAGCACCCCCGCGACCCCCGCCGCTCGCGCGGCACTGCACTCGAGCGCGCCGTTCAGGAACGCGCACAGGCCCCGTCGCTAACACGTTGTCGGCCCCAGAGTTTTCCCCGCGAAACGCGTTGACCTGTGGCGAAGCGGTGCCTATAGTGTCGTGGAGTGGAGAAAAGTGGGAGAGAATGGGCCTGGCGGTCTCCCTATGTTGCGCGGCGCTACCAAAGTCACCCTCGATGCGAAGGGTCGTTTGGCTATCCCGGTTCGTTACCGGGAGCGCCTCATGACCCGTGCGGAAGGGCATCTGGTAGCCACCGTCGACCGGGATTGCTGCCTGCTCATCTACCCACTGCCCGATTGGGAGGAGATCGAACGCAAGCTGACTCGCTTGCCTGCGCTCAACAAGCAATCGCGGCTCTTGCAGCGTCTGATGCTGGGACACGCCACCGAGCTCGATATGGACAGCCACGGGCGGATCCTGCTGACGCGTGAGTTGCGAGAGTTCGCGGGCCTCGACCGCCAAGCCATGCTGGTCGGTCAAGGCAACAAGTTCGAGCTCTGGAGCGAAGAACGGTGGAGCGCGCGGCGGGATGAATGGCTGGCTAACGAAGACGGCGAACAAGCGGGCCTACCTCAAGAACTCGAATCGCTGACTCTGTAGAGCATCGTGGCGGTGACCAGACCTCCTGGACATCAGCCGGTGCTGCTCCAGGAGGCGCTCGAAGGTTTGTCGTTACGGGATGACGGTTGGTACGTCGATGCGACCTACGGACGTGGTGGGCACAGTGCCGCAATACTGGCGCGGCTCGGAGCGCATGGACGGCTACTCGCGTTGGATAAGGACAGCCACGCGGTGGCTCACGGCCGTGAGCGGTTCGCCGGCGACGAGCGTTTCACCATCCAGCACGCAGGTTTCGAGGACTTTGCCGCCGTCGTCACGCCCTGGCTCGCCGGGCACGCGTTGGCAGGTGTTCTGTTCGATCTCGGGGTCTCCTCGCCGCAACTCGCCGTTGCGGAGCGTGGCTTCAGTTTCGCGCACGACGGACCTTTGGATATGCGAATGAATACGGCGGCCGGACCGACGGCGGCGGAGTGGCTCGCGACCGTGTCGCAGCGGGAACTCGCCGACGTGCTGTTCCAGTACGGCGAGGAGCCGCGCGCGCGGCAGATCGCCGCCGCCATCGTGCGTGCACGCGAAGCGGAGCCCCTGACGCGCACGCGGCAGCTCGCGGATCTGATCGCGGCCCACGCGGGCCGGGCGCGCGAGCGCATCCATCCGGCCACACGCGCTTTTCAGGCCATCCGGATCGTCATCAACGACGAGCTCGGCGCGCTCGAGCGCGGGCTCGCGCAAGGGCTCGACCTGCTGGCCGCCGGCGGTCGGCTGGTCGTGATCAGTTTCCACTCGCTCGAAGACCGCATCGTCAAACGGTTCATGGCGCGCGAAGCCCGCGGCGACGAGGCGTACGCCGGGCTGCCGAACATTCCGCCGCATGCCCGGCCGCGTCTGAAGCTCATCGGGAGGCTCGTGCGTCCCACCGAGGACGAGGTCGAGCGCAATCCCCGCTCGCGCAGCGCGCGACTGCGCATCGCCGAACGGCTCTCCCTCGAGCAAGTGGCATGAAGAAGCACCTGCTCGAGCTGACCGGCGTGTTGCTGCTCGCCGCGTGCGTCACGGCGTCCGGCCTCTGGATCGTCGAGACCGAGCACCGTTCGCGGCAGCTCTTCATCCAGGTCGAGGAGCTGAACCGGGAGCAGGACCAGTTGCAGATCGACTGGGGACGGCTGCAGATCGAGCAGAGCACGTGGGCGACGCATCCGCGGATCGAAGGGCTGGCGCGCGAACGGATGCACCTCACGGTGCCGCGCGACGAGCAGCTCGTCGTGGTCGTGGAGCCCAAGCGGTGATGCGATGAAGCGTCCGGCGAAAACCACCGTGGCGGATCGCGCGCGCTGGCGCACGATGGTGCTGCTCGCGGGTCTCGCGCTCGGCGCGCTCGCGCTCGAAGGCCGCATCCTGTACCTGCAGCTCGTCAACAAGGAGTTCCTGACGGAGCAGGCCAACGACCGTCACCTGCGCACCGTGCAGATCTCCGCACACCGCGGCACGCTGACCGATCGCTACGGCGAGCCGCTCGCGGTCAGCACGCCGGTCGATACCGTGTGGGCCAATCCGAAGGAGCTCAAGCCGGCCATGGAACGCCTGCCGGAGCTCGCCGCGGCACTCGACCAGGACACGGAGTGGCTCGCGCGGCGCATCACGAGCAATCTCGATCGCGAGTTCGTGTTCCTGCAGCGGCACCTGCCGCCGGCCAAGGCCGAGCAGGTCATGCGCCTCGGCCTGCCGGGCGTCGGCACGGTGCGCGAGTACCGTCGCTACTACCCCGCGGGCGAGGTCACGGGCCACATCGTCGGCTTCACCGACGTGGATGATCACGGCCAGGAAGGGCTCGAGGCCGCGTTCGATCACTATCTGCGCGGCGAGAACGGCAGCAAGCGCGTGCTGCAGGACCGGCTCGGCCGCGTGATCGGCGACGTCGAGCTGCTGAGCCATGCGCGGCCCGGGCGTGATCTGCGCACGAGCATCGATCTGCGCATCCAGTACCTCGCGTATCGGGAGCTCAAGCGCGCGGTCACCGAGAGCCGCGCGCTGTCCGGCTCCGTCGTCGTGCTCGACCCGAACACGGGTGAAGTGCTGGCCATGGTGAACCAGCCGTCCTACAACCCCAACGATCGCTCGCAGTACCGCCCGGAGCAGTATCGCAATCGCGCCGTCACCGACATCTTCGAGCCGGGATCGAGCTTCAAGCCGCTCGTCCTGGCCGCAGCCCTCGAGACCGGCTCCTTCAACCCGCACACGATCATCGACACCTCGCCGGGTGCGCTGCGCATCAACAGCCGCCTGATCACCGAGGACGAGCACAACCTCGGCCGCGTCGATCTGACCACGGTGCTGGCCCTGTCGAGCAACGTCGGCGCGGCGCGCGTCGGGCTCACGATGGAGCCGCAGCTGCTCTGGAAGACGCTCACGGGCTTCGGCATCGGCCGGCTCACGGACAGCTCGTACCCGGGCGAATCGGCCGGCGTGCTGAACGATCCGCAGCACTGGCGCACGATCGGCCAGGCGACGCTGTCCTACGGCTACGGTGTCGCCGTGACCACGCTGCAACTCGCGCGCGCCTACAGCGCGATCGCGGCCAACGGCGTGCTGCGGCCGGTGTCGATGCTGGCCGTCGACGAGCCGCCGGCCGGCGAGCGTGTGATCTCCGCAAACACCGCGCAGGAGCTCATCGAGATGCTCGAGGCCGTCGTGGCGCCGACCGGCACGGGCAAGCGCGCCGCGGTTCGCAATTTCCACATCGCGGGCAAGACGGGCACCGCACGCAAGGCCGGCGTCGGCGGCTACAGCGCCGACCGGCATGGCGCCGTGTTCGCCGGCATCGCTCCGGCGCGCGCACCGCGCCTCGTGGTGGTCGTCATGATCGACGAGCCGCAAGGCCAGGCCTACTACGGCGGCGACATCGCGGCCCCCGTGTTCGCGAACATCGTCTCGGGTGCGCTGCGCGTGATGGCCGTGCCACCCGACGCGCTGCCGGCGCCGGCGCTCACGGTGCTCGCGCAAGCGCAGGTGGGGCCATGATGGCGGCGCTCGCAGCACGCGGCAGGACGCTCGGCGAATTGCTCGGCGCGGGCGCGGGCGGTTACGGCCGGCTCGCGATCACGGATCTCACGCTCGACAGCCGGCAGGTCACGCCCGGGGCTGCGTTCGTCGCGCTCGCCGGCGGCCGCGATCACGGTCTCGCGCATGCGGCCGACGCGCTCGCGCGCGGCGCCGCGATCGTGCTGTACGAGCCCACGCCCGCGTTCCCGCGCGTCGAGGCGCCGAGCCTGGCCGTGCCGGGACTCAAGGCGCGGCTCGCCGAGCTCGCACGCGCTTTCTACGGATTGAGCTCACCGCCGACGCTGATCGGCGTGACCGGCACGAACGGCAAGACCACGGTGGCCTGGCTGCTGGCGCAGACGCTCGGTCTGCCGCAACGGCCGTGCGGTTACATCGGGACGTTGGGTTATGGCGTGCCGCCGCAGCTCGCGAAGCACGGCCACACGACGCCCGACACGCTGACGCTGTACCGCGAGCTCGCGGAGCTGCGGACGGGCCGCGTCGCGATGGAAGTGTCATCGCACGCGCTCGCCCAGGACCGGATCGCGGGCCTGACCTTTCACACCGCGGTGTTCACGAACCTGACACGCGACCACCTCGACGAGCACGGCGACTTCGCGAGCTACGGCAATGCGAAGCGCCGGCTGTTCATGCTGCCCGGGCTGCAATGCGCGGTCGTCAACACGGACGATCCGTTCGGCGCGACCCTGGGCGCCGACCTGCCCGAAGGTTGCGAGCTGATCCGCACGAGCACGCGCGGTGCGGGCGCGGAGCTGGTCGGACGCGTGCGCCGGGCCGATCTGGACGGCGTCGATCTCGAGATCGGCGGGAAGTTCGGTGTCGGCCGGTTGCAGTCGAAGCTGATCGGCTCCTTCAACGCCGAGAACCTGCTCGCCGCGCTCGGTGCGCTGCTCGCCCAGGGCACGCCGCTGAAGGTGGCGTGCGGAGCGCTCGGCGCCGCGAAGCCGGCACCCGGCCGCATGGAGGTGCTCGGCGGGCCGCCGGACAAGCCGTGGGTCGTGATCGACTACGCCCACACGCCGGACGCGCTGCAGCGCGTGCTGGCGACGCTCGAAGACGCCGCGACCGGCGAGATCACGTGCGTGTTCGGTTGCGGCGGCGATCGCGACCAGGGCAAGCGGCCGTTGATGGGCGCCGTGGCCGCCGACCTCGCGGACAGAATCGTGCTCACGGACGACAACCCGCGCAGCGAGGATCCGGACGTGATCGTCGCAGGGATTCGCGCCGGCATCGGCGAGCATCCGCGCGTCAGCGTGATCCACGACCGGCGTGCCGCGCTCGCGAACGCGATCGGCCGCGCGCGCGCGGGCGACATCGTGCTGATCGCCGGCAAGGGTCACGAGGCCGAGCAGCTCGTCGGCACCGAGCGCCGCGCGTTCAGCGATCGCGCCGTCGCCGCCGAGCTGATCGGAGCCGCGCCATGATGCCGCGCACGCTCGGCGCCGTTGCGCGCGAGACCGGGGGCCGGCTCCTCGGCGCCGACGCGCCGTTCGGCGGCGTCTCGACCGACACGCGTACGTTGTCGCCCGGTGCGCTGTTCGTGGCGATCGCGGGCGATCGTTTCGACGGTCACGACTTCGTGGCGGACGCGTGCGCGAAGGGCGCCGCAGGCGCGCTCGTATCGCGCCGCGCAAGCTCGCCCCTGCCGCAGGTCGAGGTGCGCGACACGCGCCGCGGGCTCGGCGCCATGGCGAGAGCGTGGCGCATGGCGTTCGCCTTGCCGGCCGTCGCCATCACGGGTAGCAGCGGCAAGACCACCGTCAAGGAGCTCGTGGCCTCGATCCTCGGCGTGAGCCGTGCCATCTGCGCGACGCAGGGCAATCTGAACAACGACGTCGGCGTGCCGCTCACGATACTGACGCTGAGCGCGGAGCACGACGCGCTCGTCGTCGAGCTCGGCGCGAGCCGTGCGGGCGAAATCGATTACCTCGCGAGCCTCGCGCAGCCCACCGTGGCCGTGATCACGAACGCCGCGGCCGCGCACCTCCAGGGTTTCGGTTCCGTGGCCGGCGTGGCCGCGGCCAAGGGCGAGCTGCTCGACCACCTGCCGCGGGCCGGCACGGCCGTGCTGAACGCCGACGATCCGTTCCGCGGCGACTGGCTCGCCCGTGCGCCGTGCGAGGACAGGGTCACGTTCGGCTTTGCCGGGACCGCCGATTGCCGCGTCGTCGGCGAGCCGGACTACGGCGCCTCGGGCTCGGAATTCACGCTCAGGCTGCCCGACGGCGACGAGGTCGACGTCTGGCTGCCGCTGCTCGGCCGGCAGAACGTGGCGAACGCGCTCGCGGCCGCCGCGGCCGCGCAGGCCGCCGGCGCGAGCACCGAAGACATCAGCGACGGCCTGGCGCACGTCGTACCGGTCCGCGGCCGTCTGCGGGCCGTCGCCGGCAGGCACGGCGCGACGCTGATCGATGACAGCTACAACGCGAACCCCGCGTCCGTGCGCGCGGCGCTCGATCATCTCGACGTGCTCGGCGGCCGCAGGATCCTCGTGCTCGGCAACATGGCCGAGCTCGGCGGCGCGGCGCGCGATCTGCATCGCGAGATCGGCGAGTACGCGCGCGGTCGCTGCGATCTGCTCCTTGCGATCGGCGATCTCGCGGGCGAGGCCGCCGCGGCCTTCGGTGCCGGGGGCCGGCGCATCGACGACATCGACGCCGCACGCGAGGTGCTCGTGCCGCTGCTCGACGAGGACGTCACGGTGCTGATCAAGGGCTCGCGCGTGATGGGGCTCGACCGGCTCGTGCGCACGCTCGAGGCCGCCGCCGACCTGCCCGAGGCCGCCGTATGCTGATCCTGCTGGCCGATCATCTGACGCGGCTCTACACGGGCTTCAACGTCTTCAGCTATCTCACGATGCGCGCGATCCTGTCCGCGCTCACCGCGCTCGTTCTGTCGTTCGCGGTGGGGCCGTGGCTGATCCAGCGCCTCACGATGCAGCGGGTCGGTCAGCAGATTCGCGAGCTCGGTCCGCAGAGCCACCTGCCGAAAGCGGGCACGCCGACGATGGGTGGCGCCCTGATCCTGCTCGCCATCGCGGTCAGCACGCTGCTCTGGTCGAACCTGAACAACCGATTCGTGTGGCTCGTGCTGGGCGGTACGCTGTTCTTCGGCGTGATCGGCTTCGTCGACGACTACAAGAAGCTGGTCGTGCGCAACTCGAAGGGCATGTCCGCGCGCGCGAAGATCTTCTGGCAGACCGTGGGCGCGCTCGGGCTTGCGATCGCGTTCTATCTGAGCGCCGAGAATCCGGACGTCGATCACGCGCTGCTGATTCCTTATCTGAAGAACGTCAGCATCGAGTTGCCGGCCTGGCTCTACGTCGCGATCACGGCCCTCGTGATCGTAGGCTCCAGCAACGGCGTGAACCTGACCGATGGTCTCGACGGCCTCGCGATCATGCCGTCCGTGCTCGTGGGCGCGGCGCTCGGCGTGTTCGCGTATGCCGCGGGCAACGTCATCTATGCGAATTACCTCGGGATCCCGTACGTGGCGGGATCCGGCGAGCTCCTGGTTTTCTGTGCGGCCCTGGCTGGCGCCGGCTTGGGCTTCTTGTGGTTCAACACCTACCCCGCGCAAGTCTTCATGGGTGACATCGGTGCGCTCGCACTCGGTGCCGCTCTGGGGCTCGTGGCGGTGGCGGTGCGGCAAGAACTGGTGCTGTTCATCATGGGCGGTGTTTTCGTCGTCGAAACCGTCTCAGTCATCATCCAGGTTGCCTCCTACAAGTTGACCGGCCGGCGCATTTTTCGCATGGCGCCGTTACATCATCACTTCGAGCTCAAGGGCTGGGCCGAGCCGAAGGTGATCGTGCGTTTCTGGATCATCACCGTGATTCTGGTGCTGATCGGATTGGCCAGCTTGAAGATTCGTTGATGGCAGCAGTCGCGGCAGTGCAGCCACTCGTGGCGCGGCGGCGGAGCGGCAGAGCGGTGACACGGAAGGAACCGGTGGGGGACAGCGCAGCAAAACGCAGCCTGGTCGTGGGCCTCGGGGCCACGGGCCTCGCCGTCGCTCGCTATCTCGCCGCGCGCGGCGAGCCCGTGCGCGTGATCGACAGCCGTGCCGCGCCGCCGGGTCTCGGCGAGCTGAAGGGCTCCTGTCCCGAGGTCGACGTGGTCGCGGGTACCCTCGACACGCGCTGGCTCGACGACGCGAGCCGCGTGTTGCTGTCGCCCGGCCTTGCCTACGACATTCCGCTCGCGCTCGAGGCGCGACGCCGCGGCATCGCCGTGATCGGCGACATCGAGCTGTTCGCGCTCGCGGCACGCGC
Source organism: Gammaproteobacteria bacterium (assembly GCA_035548835.1). Classification (GTDB taxonomy): domain Bacteria; phylum Pseudomonadota; class Gammaproteobacteria; order Steroidobacterales; family Rariloculaceae; genus FEN-1219. Next base: position 8,734 of record DASZSB010000167.1, read on the forward strand.
CCCCGTGATCGCCGTCACCGGCAGCAACGGCAAGAGCACCGTGACGACACTGGTGTCGGAGATGCTGAAGGCGCAGGGACTCGCCGCGCCGGCAGGCGGCAATCTCGGCCCTCCCGCGCTCGACCTGCTCGAGCGCGAAGCCGACGCGTACGTGCTCGAGATCTCGAGCTTTCAGATGGAGACCACGGACAGCCTCGCGCCGCTCGCGGCCACCGTGCTGAATCTGTCCGCCGACCACCTCGATCGTCACGGCACCCTGGAGCGCTATGCCGAGCTGAAGGAAAAGCTGCTGAAGGCGGCCGACCTGGCCGTCTACAACGCCGACGATGTGCTCGTCGCCGCGATGGGCGCCCGCCATCCGCACGCCGTGGCGTTCTCGGTGCAGAGCGAGCTCGCGGAAGGCTACTCGATCGTCACCCGCAGCGGCGAGCGCTGGCTCGCGCGCGACCGCGAGCCGTTGCTGCCGTCGCACGAGCTCGCGATCCGCGGCACACACAACGAGGCGAACGCGCTGGCCGCGCTGGCGCTGACGGCGCCGCTCACGCGCGATCTGGCGGCTGCACTCGAGGTGCTGCGCACGTTTGCGGGTCTGCCGCATCGCTGCCAGCGCGTGGCGGTGCGCCGCGGCGTCGCGTACGTCGACGATTCGAAAGGCACGAACGTCGGCGCCACGCTGGCCGCGCTGCAGGGCCTGGCCGGTCCGTTCGTGCTGATCGCGGGCGGTCTCGCGAAGGGCCAGGACCTGATGCCGCTCGCGAAGGGTGCGCGCGGCAAGGTGCGCGCGGCGGTGCTGATCGGCACGGCCGCGCCCGACCTCGAGCGCGTGTTTGCGGGCGTGTGTCCCACGGTGCGCGCGGCCAGCATGGCCGACGCCGTCGCGCAGGCGGCAGCGCTCGCGCAGCGCGGCGACACCGTGCTGCTGTCGCCGGCCTGCGCGAGCCAGGACATGTTCCGCGACTACAAGGAACGCGGCGACAGATTCGCGCAGGCCGCGCTGGAGCTGCCGGAATGAACGCGGTCGCAGAGCAGCGCACCGCTGCGTTCGATCCCGTGCTGCTGGCGGCCATCGTCGGGCTGCTCGTGATCGGCGCGATCATGGTCGGCTCGGCCTCGATCTCGATCGCCGACCGGCAGACCGGCGAGCCGCTGTTCTATCTCGTGCGGCACGTGGGGGCCATCGGCATCGGCGTGCTCGGCATGCTGACCGTGATGCTGGTGCCCACCGACACGTGGTATCGCATGAACTGGCTGCTGCTCGTGGCCGCGTTCGGCCTGCTCGCCGTCGTGCTGATTCCGGGCGTGGGTCACGCGGTCAACGGCAGCCGCCGCTGGCTGCTCGTCGGGCCCGTAACGCTGCAGGCGTCGGAGCCCGCGCGCCTGTGCCTGCTGCTGTACATCGGCAGCTACGCCGTGCGCCGCGCCCAGGAGCTCGGTGCCAGCCTGAACGGTCTCGTGAAGCCGTTGCTCGTGATCGGTGCCGCGAGCACGCTGCTGCTCGCGGAGCCGGACTTCGGCTCGGCCGTGGTGCTCGGCGCGACGACGCTCGGCATCCTGTTCGTGGCCGGTGCGCGACTGCGCGACTTCCTGCTCGCGGTGGCCGTGGGTGTCGTGCTGCTCGCGATCCTCGCGATGTCCTCGCAGTACCGTCTTGCGCGCCTCATGGTGTTCCGCGATCCGTGGGCCGATCCGTTCGCGGGCGGCTTCCAGCTGACGCAGTCGCTGATCGCGATCGGCCGCGGCGACATCGGCGGCGTGGGCCTCGGCGAGAGCGTGCAGAAACTGTTCTATCTGCCCGAGGCGCACACGGACTTCGTGTTCGCCGTGCTCGTCGAGGAGCTCGGTTTCGCGGGCGCGTCGATCGTGATCGCACTGTTCGCCATCGTGGTGTACCGGGCCGTGGCGCTCGGCCGCGAGGCGCTCGCGAGCGGCATGCACTTCCAGGGGCTCGTGGCCACCGGCATCGGCCTCATGCTCGGTTTCGAGGCGTTCATCAACATTGGCGTGAACACGGGGTTGCTGCCGACCAAGGGTCTGCCGCTGCCGCTCCTGAGCTACGGCCGCTCGAGCACGGTGGTGACTCTGATCGCGCTCGGCCTGTTGCTGCGGATCCACCGCGAGCTCTACGGCAGCCAGAAGCGCTTCGTGCAGCGCGGGTACGTGCGATGACGGCCGGACCCATCATGATCATGGCGGGCGGCACCGGTGGGCACGTGTTTCCGGGCCTCGCCGTGGCCGACGAGCTGAAGGCGCGCCACTGCGACGTCGTGTGGCTCGGCACGCACCGTGGACTCGAGGCGCGGCTCGTGCCGCAGCACGGCATCGAGATCGAGTGGATCACGATCGCCGGCGTGCGCGGCAAGGGCGTGCTCGCGTGGCTCGCGGCGCCGTTCCGCATCGCGGGCGCGGTGCTCGAGGCGCTGCGCGCGCTGCGCCGCCGCCGGCCGAGCGCCGTGCTCGGCATGGGCGGCTTCGTGTCCGGTCCCGGCGGCGTGGCCGCTTGGCTCGCGCGCAAGCCGCTCCTGATCCACGAGCAGAACTCCGTGGCCGGCACGACGAACCGCCTGCTGGCGCCGCTCGCGCAGCGCGTGTTCGAGGCGTTCCCGGGCAGCTTCCCGGCGGGCGTGCGCGCGGAGCTGATCGGCAACCCCGTACGCCGCTCGCTCGCGCCCGGCGAGGCGCCGCGCGCGCGGCTGACCGCGCGGCGCGCGGAGCGCCGGCGCGTGCTCGTGATCGGCGGCAGCCAGGGCGCACGCATCCTGAACGAGACGCTGCCGCGCGCATTGGCGGAATTGCCGGTCGCTGCGCGGCCCGAAGTCTGGCACCAGGCCGGCCGGACGGGGTTCGAGGCCGCGCGCGCGGCGTATGCCGCGGCCGGCGTGTCGGCGCGCGTCGTCGAGTTCATCGAGGACATGGGTGCCGCGTACCAGTGGGCCGACCTCGTGGTCGCGCGCGCGGGGGCGCTGACGGTCAGCGAGCTCGCGACCATCGGCGTCGGCGCGATCCTCGTGCCATTCAAGGCCGCGATCGACGATCACCAGACCCGCAACGCCCGCCACTTCGTTGGCGAGGGCGCGGGCGTGCTGATCGCGGAGCGGGACCTCACGCCGGCCGGTCTCGCGGCCGCGTTGCGCGAGTGCCTCGAGGATTTCGACCGCCTCGTCGCGATGGCCGAGGCCGCGCACGCGAAGGTCCAGGCGGCCGCAGCGGAGAAGCTCGCGGCGGCGTGTCTCGAGGCTGCGGGGGTGCGCGCATGAACCACTCGCGCATGGGCCGCATCCGCAACATCCACTTCGTCGGCATCGGCGGCGCCGGCATGGCCGGCATCGCCGAAGTGCTGCTGAATCTCGGCTACAACGTCAGCGGCACGGACGCGAAGCTCACGAACGTCACGGAACGCCTGCGCACGCTCGGCGCGCGCGTGCACGAGGGCCACGCCGGCGAGCATCTGGGTGCCGCCGACGTCGTGGTGGTCTCGAGCGCCGTGGCCGCGGACAATCCCGAGATCCTGGCCGCGCACGCGCGGCGCATCCCGGTCGTGCGTCGCGCCGAGATGCTCGCGGAGCTCATGCGCTTCCGTTACGGCATCGCGATCGCGGGCACACACGGCAAGACCACCACCACGAGCCTCGTCGCGAGCGTGCTGGCCGAAGCCGGCCTCGACCCCACGTTCGTGATCGGCGGCCGGCTCGCGAGCGCGAACGCCAACGCGAAGCTCGGACTGGGGCGCTACCTCGTGGCGGAAGCCGACGAGAGCGACGCGTCGTTCCTGCACCTGCAGCCGATGATCGCGGTGGTCACGAACATCGACGCGGATCATCTCGGCACGTACCAGAACGACCTCGGCCGGCTGAAACGGGGCTTTCTGGATTTCCTGCACAACCTGCCGTTCTACGGCCTCGCGGTGCTCTGCAGCGACGACGACAACACGCGCGAGCTGATTCCGCAGCTCGGCCGGCGCGTCGTGAGCTACGGCTTCGGCGAGCGCGCCGACATCCGCGCGTTCGACGTCGAGCGGCACGGACTGAAGACGCGCTTCAAGGTCGAGTCGAAGGAGCGGCGCACGCCGCTCGCGGTCGAGCTCAATCTCCCGGGCAGGCACAACGTGCTGAACTCGCTCGCCGCGATCGCCGTGGCCGCCGAGCTCGAGATCGACGACGCGCCGCTCGCGCGCGCGCTGGCCTCTTTCTCGGGTGTCGACCGCCGGCTGCAGGTGCAGGGCACCGTGCAGACCGCGGCGGGCCGCGTGACGTTCGTCGACGACTACGGTCACCATCCGACCGAGCTCGCGGCCACGATCGCCGCAGCGAGGGACGCGTGGCCCGGCCGGCGGCTCGTCGTGTGCTTCCAGCCGCACCGCTACACGCGCACGCTGGCGCTGCTCGACGACTTCGCGCAGGTGCTGTCGACCGTCGACGCGCTCGTGCTGACGAACGTGTATTCCGCAGGGGAGAAGCCGCTCGCGGGCGCGGACGGCAAATCGCTCGCGCGCGCCGTGCGCGTGCGCGGCGCCGTGGAGCCCATCTTCATCGAGGACCTGGCCGAGCTGGCGACCGTGCTTGCGCAGATCCTGCGCGACGGCGACGTCGTGCTGACGCTCGGCGCCGGCAGCATCGGCGCGGCGGCGCAGACGCTGCCACGCGCGCTGGCCGTGCGCACGCCCGTGGGGGTGCAGAAGTGAACGCCGTGGCCGACGACGTGACACCGGCCGCGCTGCGCAACGAGCCGCTGCGCAAGCACACGTCCTGGCGCGTGGGCGGGCCGGCGGACCTGTTCTTCGAGCCGGCCAGCGTCGCGGAGCTCGAGCTTGCGCTGGCCGAGCTGCCGGCCGACATGCCCGTGCACTGGATCGGCCTCGGCTCGAATCTGCTCGTGCGCGACGGCGGTATCCGCGGCGCGGTGATTGCCACGGGCCGCCTGCCGCGCGAGCTCGTGCGCGTCGACCATGCGCGCGTGCGTGCGGGCGCGGGGCTTGCGTGCGCGCTGCTCGCGAAGCAGTGCGTGCGCTGGCAGCTCGGGCCCGCCGCGTTCTTCGCGGGCATTCCGGGCACCGTCGGCGGCGCGCTCGCCATGAACGCCGGCGCCTTCGGCGGCGAGACGTGGGCCCACGTCGAGAGCGTCGTCACGATGACACGGCGGGGCGAGCAGAGGACGCGCCCTCGCAGCGACTACGAGATCGGTTACCGCAGCGTGCGCGGGCCGGCCGGCGAATGGTTCCTGTCGGCCACGTTCCGCTTCGACGCGGATACCGAAACCTCGCTCGCCACGATCAAGGCGCTGCTCGCGAAACGCAGCGCGTCGCAGCCGCTCGGGATCCCGAGCTGCGGCTCCGTGTTCCGCAATCCGCCCGGCGATTTCGCCGGCCGGCTCATCGAGGCCGCGGGCCTCAAGGGCCGGCGCATCGGCGGCGCCATGGTGTCCGAGAAGCACGCGAACTTCATCGTGAACACGGGCAAGGCCACCGCCGCGGACATCGAGGCGTTGATCGAAGAGGTCATCGCGACCGTGCAGCAGCGCGCGGGCGTGCGGCTCGAGCCCGAGGTGCGCATCGTCGGCGAGCGCGCGGCGGAGGCACGGACCTGATGTTCGGCATCACCCGCAGAGGCAATCGCCGCCGCGTCGAGAGCAAGCTCTCGCGCCTGCGCGTGCCGCGGCTCGGCGCGCCGGGCTATGGGCGGCTGAAGACGGTGCTTGCGGCGGTCGTCGGCGCAGCGGTGCTCTTTGGCCTTTTCAAGGGCGCGCAGTTCGTGCTCGATCAGCCGGTGCGCAACCTCGTCGTCGAAGGCACGTTCCAGCGCGTGACTCCGCTGCAGATAGAGGCGGCCGCCATGAGCGGCCTCGATGCCGGCTTCGTGTCGGTCGATCTCGGCGCGCTGCGCAAGCGTGTGAAGGCCATCGACTGGGTGGACCGCGTGAACGTGGGCCGCTCGTGGCCGGACACGCTGATCGTGCGCATCACGGAGCACCAGGCCGCGGCGCGTTGGGGCGAGAACGGGCTCCTGAACGTGCGCGGCGAGCTGTTCACGCAGGAGGCGCAGCACGAGTTTCCGGAGTTGCCGCGCCTCGCGGGGCCGCGCGGGACCGAGCGCGAGGTGGCCCGGCGCTATCTCGCGGTGCGCGGCAAGCTCACGGAAGCGAATCTCACGCTGAAGAGCCTGTCGATGGACGAGCGCGGCGCATGGCTGCTGGTGCTCGGCTCCGGTCAGGAGATCAGGCTCGGTCGTCGCGACATCGACGAGCGGCTGTATCGCTTCTTCGAGGTCGTGGCGCCGGCGCTCGCCAACGATCTGAAACGCGTCGCGTACGTGGACTTGCGGTACACGAACGGGTTCGCGGTGGGTTGGCGCGACGCGCAGCCAGCCGGCGTCACGGCCGTGGCGCAGGTCGGGGATCGGGGTTAACAGGGCATGGGAGTGGCAGGCGCGGTGCAACGGAGCTCGCACGGTGGGTAGAAGAGACGACCGCAGGTTGATCGTGGGCCTCGACATCGGCACGTCGAAGGTCGTCGCGATCGTCGGCGAGATCTCCGCGGACGACCGGCTCGAGGTCATCGGTCTCGGCTCGAATCCGTCGCGGGGGCTCAAGCGCGGCGTCGTCGTGAACATCGAGTCGACCGTGCAGTCGATCCAGAGAGCGATCGAGGAAGCCGAGCTCATGGCCGGCTGCGAGATCAACAGCGTGATCACCGGCATCGCGGGCAGCCACGTTCGCTCCCTGAACTCGCACGGCATCGTGGCCATCCGCGACAAGGAAGTCAGCGCGGGTGACGTGGAGCGCGTGATCGACGCGGCGCGTGCCGTCGCGATCCCGGCGGATCAGCGCGTGATCCACGTGCTGCCGCAGGAATTCATCATCGACTCGCAGGAAGGCATCCGCGAGCCGGTCGGCATGTCGGGCGTGCGGCTCGAGGCCAAGGTGCATCTCGTGACGGGCGCCGTCAGCGCGGCGCAGAACATCGTGAAGTGCGTGCAGCGCTGCGGCCTCACGGTGGAGGACATGGTGCTCGAGCAGCTGGCGTCGAGCTACGCCGTGCTGACCGAGGACGAGAAGGAGCTCGGCGTTTGCCTCGTCGACATGGGCGGCGGCACGACCGACATCGCGATCTTCTGCGGCGGCGCCATCCAGCATACGGCCGTGATTCCGATCGCGGGCGACCAGGTCACGAACGACATCGCCGTGTCGCTGCGCACGCCGCTGCCGTATGCCGAGGAGATCAAGATCAAGTATGCGTGCGCGCTGTCGCAGCTCGCGAACCCCGACGAGACGATCGAGGTGCCGAGCGTCGGCGATCGTCCGCCGCGGCGGCTCGCGCGGCAGACGCTGGCCGAGGTCGTGGAGCCCCGCTACGAGGAGCTCTATCAGCTGATTCGTGAGGAGCTGCGCCGCTCGGGTTTCGAGGAGCTCATGGCGGCGGGCATCGTGCTGACGGGCGGCAGCGCCAAGATGGAAGGCGCGATCGAGCTCGCCGAAGAAGTGTTCCACATGCCGGTGCGTCTCGGTGTTCCGCAGTTCGTCGAAGGTCTCTCCGACGTGGTGCGCAACCCGATCCACGCAACGGGCGTCGGGTTGTTGCTGTACAGCAAGCGGGCGAACGCGGCGAAGGCCGACTCGTCCGGCGGCAAGTTGGGTGTGACCAGCGTCTTCGAGCGGATGAAGGCCTGGTTCCAGAAGAATTTCTAGGCTTCGCTACTTTCAATACGAGGAGATTGCAATGTTCGAACTCATGGACGGCTACAGCGAAACCGCTGTCATCAAGGTGCTCGGCATCGGTGGCGGTGGCGGCAACGCCGTGGCGCACATGGTGCGCAGCGGCATCGAGGGCGTGGACTTCATCTGCGCGAACACCGATGCGCAGGCGTTGAAGAACGTCAAGGTCAAGACCGGCCTGCAGATCGGCTGCAACATCACGAAGGGCCTCGGTGCCGGCGCGAACCCCGAGGTCGGCCGGCAGGCCGCGATGGAGGATCGCGACCGCATCCAGGCCGTGATCGAAGGCGCGGACATGCTGTTCATCACGACCGGTCTCGGTGGCGGCACCGGCACGGGCGCGGCGCCCGTCGTCGCGCAGCTCGCGAAGGAAATGGGCATCCTGACGGTGGCGGTCGTCACGAAGCCGTTCAGCATGGAAGGCGCGAAACGCATGCGAGTTGCGGAGCAGGGCATCGCCGAGCTCACGCGGTTCGTCGATTCGCTGATCACGATTCCGAACGAGAAGCTGCTGTCCGTGCTCGGTCCGCAGACGACGCTGCTCGACGCGTTCCGTGCGGCCAACGAGGTGCTGCAGGGCGCGGTGCAGGGAATCGCGGAGCTGATCACGAAGCCCGGCCTCATCAACGTCGATTTCGCCGACGTCCGCACCGTGATGTCCGAGATGGGCATGGCGATGATGGGCTCCGGTGTCGCGAGCGGCCAGGATCGCGCACGGCTCGCGGCCGAGGCGGCGATTTCGAGCCCGCTGCTCGAGGACATCAACCTCTCCGGCGCCAAGGGCATCCTCGTGAACGTGACCGCCGGTGCGGATCTGTCGATCGGCGAGTACCAGGAGGTGGGCGACACGGTGAAGCAGTTCGCCTCCGAGGACGCAACCGTGAAGATCGGCACGGTCATCGATCCCGAGATCAGCGACGAGATCCGCGTGACCGTGGTGGCCACGGGTCTCGGCCAGGCCGTCGGCATGGGCGAGCGCCCGCAGGTCGTGCGCCGGCAGCAGGCGAAGGCTCGCGAGCCGAACTACATCGAGCTCCAGAAGCCGGCCGTGCAGCGCAAGAAGGCCGTCGGCGACGGCATGAGCGCGAGCCCCGACACGCTCGAGGACCTGCTCGACATCCCGGCCTTCCTGCGCCGGCAGGCGGACTGAACGCGGTGGGCGGTTTCCTTGCTGGTGGCGACGGCGCTATGGTAGTTTCCTCGGCCCTGTCCACCGGGTGGGTCTGTCGCCGTTTGGCGACGGTGCCGCCGGGCGAGCGGGCCAACGGACTGGCATTCGGCGATCACGTTACGGAGCGACGGACGGCGTGCGTCAACGCACTCTGAAAGAAACGATACGCGCGAGCGGCATCGGCCTGCATTCGGGCGACAAGGTCTACATGACCTTGCGGCCGGCGCCGGCCAACACCGGCATCGTGTTCCGCCGTCTCGACCTGCCGGAGCCCGTGGACATTCCGGCGGATGCGCTGCGCGTGACCGAGACCACGCTCGGCACGACGATCGAGAACGCCGGCGCGCGTGTCGCCACCGTCGAGCATCTGATGTCGGCGCTGGCCGGCCTCGGCATCGACAATGCGTTCATCGATCTCACGGCGGCCGAGGTGCCGATCATGGACGGCAGTGCAGCGCCGTTCGTGTTCCTGCTGCAGTCGGCCGGGATCGAGGAGCAGAACGCGCCGAAGCGCTTCATCAGGGTGCTGCGCCCGATCGAAGTCAGGGAAGGGGACAAGTGGGTGCGGCTCGCGCCGCACGACGGGTTTCGCCTGAACGTCGAGATCGATTTCGAGCACCCGGCCCTGCGCAAGCATCGCCAGGCGGTCAGCCTCGAATTCTCGACCGCGGCGTTCCTGAAGGAGATCAGTCGTGCGCGCACGTTCGGGTTCCTGAAGGATCTCGAGGGCGCCCGCGCCCGCGAGCGCGCCCTCGGCGCGAACCTCGACAACGCCATCGTGATGGACGAGTACCGCGTCATCAACGAGGACGGCCTGCGGTATCGCGACGAGTTCGTCCGCCACAAGATCCTCGACGCGCTCGGCGACCTCTACCTGGTCGGTGCGTCGCTGATCGGCGAGTTCAGCGGCTTCAAGTGCGGTCACAAGCTGAACAACCTTTTGCTGCGCGCCATGCTCGAGGCGCCGGACAGCCATACGACCGTGGTGTTCGATGAGGGCGAGCAGCACTCGCCGGTCTCCTACCAGCTCGCGACGAGCCACTGACCGCGCTCACCCGCCGCGCGGCACCACCAGAATCCGGACCTTCCTGTTCGGCAGCGCGCCGACGCAGTAGCGCATTCGCGCCGCCCAGGCGGGCGCGTCCATCACGAGCACGAGCTCGCCGGCGGCGTTCGTCGCAGCGTTGACGAGGTGCGCGGCTTCCTCGGCGGGCAGCAGTCGGCGGATCGCCACTGTCTCCATTCGGCGACGCTCGGCCTCGCGCTTCAGGTCCGCGAGGGAACCCTGGCCCATGAGTTCTGACAAATGCCGTGGTTCGTTGTCCATCGATCTGAGAACGCCGTCTACTTTTTGGGGCGCATCGCTTGAGCCGAAGCCGGCGAGCCGGCATTCTGGCCGGGCTCGCTGCAAAGGCAAACCGTCCGAAAGGACGGGACGCAAAGCCACCGATCTGCCGGAGTCTCTCCAATGATAGCGGGGTTGCCGAGTGACTTTTGACAAAACCTGCATCTATACTCGCGGTGCATGCCGGCGCCTGCCATGGCGCTGGATCGAAGAATTACAAGCCAGGAGCTGGGGCACCGCATGCAGTTGATACTCCTGTCGAAGGGCCGGGGGCACTTGGGCCATGTCCATCTGACCTCGGGCCGTGTGTGGCTCACGATGGCCGTCATCGCCATTACCGTTTGCGCCGGCGCGTTCTACGCCGGTGTCAGTGCTGCGCGCGTGTTCGGTGTTGCGATCCCGGGCCAGGCGGATACCTGGAAGGCCGAGCTCGCCCAGCAGCAGGCCATCGTCGACGCGACGCGTCGCACGCTGCAGCAGAACCTCGACGCCCTGGCGCTTCGCCTCGGGCAGATGAATGCTCACGTCGTCCGGCTCGACGCGCTCGGTGCACGGCTGACGCAGATGGCCGGCCTGCAGGACGGGGAATTCGATTTCAGCTCCGAGCCGCCGCTCGGCGGTCCCGAGGAGCCGGTGGTGATGGCCGACACGGCGTCGATGCAGATCAACGGCATCGTGAACGCGCTCGGCGTGCTCGACGAGCAGCTCGCGGACCGCGGCCGCCAGCTCACGGTCCTCGAGGACCTGCTGCTGAACCGCAAGCTGCGTGACGAGGTCCATCCGGGCGGCCGCCCGGTGACCGCCGGATACATCTCTTCGCAGTTCGGCAGTCGCACGGACCCGTTCACGGGCCGGCTGGCGTTCCACAAGGGCATCGATTTCGCGGGCCGTGCGGGCGCCGACGTCATCGCCGTGGCGTCGGGCGTGGTCACCTGGTCCGGCGAGCGGTACGGCTACGGCCAGCTCGTGGAGATCAACCACGGCAACGGCTACGTGACGCGGTATGCCCACAACGTCGACAACCTCGTCGCGGTCGGCGACACCGTCAAACGGGGGCAGGTCATCGCGCGCATGGGCGGCACGGGCCGGGCAACCGGGCCGAACCTGCACTTCGAAGTGCTGGTCAACGACCGGCCGGTCGACCCCCTGACCTACATCGGCCAGGCACGCTAGCCTGATTAACGCCCCGTAACCGCGGGGCTGTGCGCAAAACCCGTCACGGTCCCATAGAATAGGGCGCTTTACTGCGTCTCAAGGACCTCGTCGCGTGTTGAGCACCGTTTCCCGCCTGATGACCAGCGTCTTTGGGAGCCGCAACCAGCGGCTGTTGAAGCGCTACGGTAGCCTCGTGGCCGCGGCCAACGCCCTCGAGGCCTCGCTGACGCCGTTGAGCGACGAGGCGCTGCAAGCCAGGACCACGGAGCTCAAGCAGCGTTACGCGGCGGACAAGGACCTCGACGCGTTGCTGCCGGAGGCGTTCGCGCTCGTACGCGAGGCGGCCCGCCGCACTCTCGGCATGCGGCACTTCGACGTCCAGCTGATCGGCGGCATGGCGCTGCACCAGGGCAAGATCGCCGAGATGCGGACCGGCGAGGGCAAGACCCTGATGGCCACGCTGGCCGCGTACCTCAACGCGCTGACGGGCGACGGCGTGCACATCGTGACGGTCAACGAATACCTGGCACAGCGCGACGCCGACTGGATGGCGCCCGTCTATCGGTTCCTCGGCCTCACCGTGGGCGTCATCAAGAGCAACCAACCCACCGACGAGAAACGGGCGGCCTATGCGGCCGACGTGACCTACGGCACGAACAACGAGTTCGGATTCGACTATCTGCGCGACAACCTCGCGTTCCGGCCCGAGGACCGCGTGCAGCGGACGCTCAGCTTCGCGATCGTCGACGAGGTGGACTCGATCCTGATCGACGAGGCGCGCACGCCGCTGATCATCTCGGGTCGCGCCGAGGAGAGCACGGAGCTCTACATAAGGATCAATCAGCTCATTCCGTCGCTGAAGGTGCACAAGCCGCCGCCCGGCAAGGCCAACGACGAGATCGAGGCCTCGCAGGTCGAGCTCATCGGGTTGAACGGCAAGTCGCTCGGCAAGATGTCGACGGCAGCGGCGCTCGCGAAGGCCAAGGAAGGCGGCCATCACCTCATCGAGATCGACGCGGAAGCCTCGCCGCCGAAGGCGCAGCTGTTCGTGCCCGGCGACTACACGATCGACGAGAAGAGCAAGCAGGCGCACCTGACCGAAGAGGGCCACGAGTACGTCGAGAAACTGCTCCTGAAGGCGGGCCTGATTGGCGAAGGCGAGAGTCTCTACGATCCCGGCAACATCCGCCTGATGCACCACCTGACCGCTGCGCTGCGCGCGCACGGCCTCTTCAAGCGCGAGGTCGATTACATCGTGCGCGACGGCGAGGTCATCATCGTCGACGAGTTCACCGGGCGCACGATGGTCGGACGCCGGTGGTCCGACGGCCTGCATCAAGCGGTCGAGGCCAAGGAAGGCGTGCGCGTGCGGGAGGAGAACCAGACCGTCGCGTCGATCACCTTCCAGAACTACTTCCGCATGTACAAGAAGCTGGCAGGCATGACCGGCACGGCGGACACGGAAGCGTACGAGTTCCAGCAGATCTACAACCTTGAGGTCGTGGTCATACCGACGCACATGCCGATGATCCGCGACGACGCGCCGGATCTCGTCTATCTGTCGCAGGAAGACAAGTTCAAGGCGATCATCGAGGACATCACGGATTGCCACACGCGCGGCCAGCCCGTGCTCGTGGGCACGACGTCGATCGAGGCTTCGGAGTTCCTGTCGGGTCTCCTGAAGAAGCACAAGATCCCGCACCAGGTGCTGAACGCGAAGTACCACGAGCGGGAGGCCGAGATCATCATGGAGGCCGGCCGCCCCGGTACCGTCACGATCGCCACGAACATGGCGGGCCGCGGTACCGACATCAAGCTCGGCGGCAATCTCGATGCGGAGCGTGCGAAGCTCGTGAACCCGACCGAGGCCGACATCGCAGCGCTCGAGCAGGACTGGCGCGAGCGCAACAAGAAGGTGCTCGAGCTCGGCGGGCTGCACATCATCGGCACCGAGCGCCACGAGTCGCGGCGCATCGACAACCAGCTGCGCGGCCGGTCGGGTCGGCAGGGCGATCCGGGCTCGAGCCGGTTCTATCTGTCGCTCGAGGACAATCTGATGCGCATCTTCGGCGACCCCGAGCGCATCAAGCGCATGCTCTCGCGCGCCGGCATGAAACCCGGCGAGGTCATCGAGAGCAAGCTGCTCTCGCGGCAGATCGAGCGGGCGCAGCGGAAGGTGGAAGCGCACAACTTCGACATCCGCAAGCAGCTGCTCGAGTACGATGACGTCGCGAACGACCAGCGCAAGGTGGTCTACCAGCAGCGCTCGGATCTGATGGAGGCCGCCGATATCTCCGATGCGGTCCGCGGCATCCGCGCCGAGGTCGTGAATGCCACGATCGACGAGTACGTCGCGCCGCAGAGCGTGGAGGAGATGTGGGACAAGCCCGGTCTCACGAGGGCGCTGGATCAGGAGTTCGGCCTCAGGTTCGACGTGCAGGCGTTGCTCGAGCACGACCACTCGATCGACGAGAACCGCCTGCGTGCTGCGATCGTCAAGGCTGCCGACGAGGCGTACGCGCAGAAGGTGGCCGAGATCGGTCCCGAGATCATGCACGAGCTCGAGAAGGGCATCATGCTGCGCCAGCTCGACTCGCACTGGAAGGAGCACATCGCGGCGCTCGACTACCTGCGCCAGGGCATCCATCTGCGTGGCTATGCGCAGCGCAATCCGAAGCAGGAGTACAAGCGCGAGGCGTTCGAGATGTTCAGCGCGATGCTCGATCGCGTGAAGCACGAAACCATCGCCATTCTCTCGAAGATCCAGGTCCGCAGGCCCGAGGACGTGGCGGCGGTCGAGCCGGCCACACCCGATCCGAGCACGCTGCGATTCCAGCACGCGGCCGCGCCGTCGCTCGTGGCGCCGCCGCCCGAGCCGCCCGCGCCGCCGCCGGGGTTCCGTCCGCCGTCCGGCGCCCAGCCGCAACCGCAGCCGGAAGCCGATCCCGTGCAGACGTACGTGCGCGACCAGCCGAAGGTGGGACGCAACGAGCCGTGTCCGTGCGGCTCGGGCAAGAAATACAAGCAGTGCCACGGCCGTCTGAGCTGACGTGACCGGATCCGGGCGTGTTCACGTGCTCGTCGGACTGATTGCCGACGAGCGCGGGCGCTGGCTCGTGAACCAGCGCCGGGCAGGCACCCACATGGCCGGTCTCTGGGAGTTCCCGGGCGGCAAGAGGCAGCCCGGAGAGACGCCGTTCGCCGCCCTGCGCCGCGAGCTCGACGAGGAACTCGGCATCGAGGTCATCGACGCCGTGGCCTGGTTCGAGCTCGCCCACGATTACCCCGACAAGCAGGTGCACCTCGATGTCTGGCGGGTGCGCCGCTACGGTGGCGAAGTCGTGCCGCGCGAGGGACAGGCGCTCAGGTGGATCACGGTCGACGAATTTGCGGAGTTGCCGTTGCTCGAGGCGGACTGGCCGATCGTCGAGCGCCTCAGGGAGGCGTGATACCGATCGTCGATCTTCAGCAGATCGCGAGCTGGAACCGGACGTCCTGCGTGACCTGGACCGGTCGCGCGTCGACGCCACGCCAGCGTACGAAACGGATCGTGAAGCGGTGCTGGCCGGCGCTGATCTCGGGGAATACGCCGCCATTGGCCGGCAGCTGGACGCGCACGAGGCTCGCCTGCTCGTTGCGGTCGAAGCCGTGCTGGAACAGCCCGCCGGGCGCGATCTGCTCGGCGCTTTCGGTGGCCTCGCGCGTGAGCCACAGGACCTCCGCGACGGCGTCGCAGATCGGTCGCAGCCGGTTCGTCCAGTCCTCGAGCTGCCGCCGCCGCTCGGCCGAGGGCAGGTGCAGCCAGTAGCCGTAGTCCGGCAGATCGAACATGCAGGTGCCGCCCGGAATCGCGCCCCGATGCCGGATGGTGTTCAGAAAGTCGCATTCTTTCAAAGGGTTGATGAAGTGCGGGCCGGCTTCGGCCAGTTGCTGGCGCAGCTCGTCGATGTTGTCGATCAGGCCCGACAGCCGGCCAGGGTCTACGCCCGGCTGGCTCTTGTAGCGGCCGAGCATCTCCGCGTGCCGCTCGAGCTCCTTGACCACGTCGGAGCGCACGTCGCCGCGTCCGAGGATCGTCAGGATCTCGAGCAGCGAGGTGACCGCCGCGCGCGAGCTGAACTCGGTGGGCTCGTCGACGTGGAACAGCGTCTGCTCGAACAGGAACTCAACGCGCAGGAACGTGCGCATTCGCTCCGAGAGCGGTTGCTCGAACGTGATCAGGCCGTGCTCTGGCGACGCTGCAGGGAGCTCGGCGGCGGAGTTCATGCCGCTATTCTGCGCGAGCGCCGCACGCTCGGCAAACTCATGCGCGTCGTGCGGCTTGCGCCGCGAGATCGAGATAGCGGCGATGCAGCAACTCGACCTGCGTGCGTGTCGCCTCGCGAGTGCCGCTGTTGTCGATCACGTCGTGGGCCGCCTTGAGTCGCGTGGCGCGATCCGCTTGCGCGCGCAGCATCGCGAGCGCTTCCGGCCGCGGGATGGCGTCGCGCTTCATGAGCCGCTCGAGCTGGACGTGCTCCGGGCAGTCGACGACGAGTACGCGGTCTACGAGCTCCCCGAAATCGGTTTCCACGAGCAGAGGCACCGCGACGATCGCATAGGGCGTGCCGATCTCCGCGAGCTTCGCGCGCGTGCGCTCGCGGATCAGCGGGTGCAGCAGCGCCTCGAGCTGCCGGCGCTTGGCCTCGTCCTCGAAGACCAGACTGCGGAGCGCGGCGCGGTCGAGCTCGCCGGAGGGCCGCAGGACCCTGGGGCCGAAGGCGGCGCGGACCGCGGCGAGGCCGGGCTCCCCCGGGGCGACGACCTCTCGCGACACCACGTCGGTATCGACGAGACCGGCGCCCAGGGCGACGAACATGGCTGCCACCGCGGACTTGCCGCTGGCGATCCCGCCCGTCAGCCCCACGACGAGACGCGGCCGACCGGTCGCGCTGTCCCCCATGCCGTTCTCCGCGTCCACGACTCGCTGGACCGCGGTTGAGGCGCGGCATGGTGGCCGCGGACCCTAAGGGCTCAACGCGCGAACAGCGAGCCGTACCAGTGTACGAGCGCCGGCCCCCACAGTAGGGCGATCCACCCCGCGGCCGCAAGATAGGGGCCGAAAGGAATGGCCGTCTGGCTGGATCGGCCGCCGAACACGATCATCAGGATGCCGACGACGCTGCCGACGACAGCGGAGAGCAGTATCACGAGCGGCAGCATCTGCCAGCCGAGCCAGGCGCCGATCGCCCCCAGCAGCTTGAAGTCGCCGTAGCCCATGCCTTCCTTGCCCGTCACGAGCTTGAACAGCTGGTAGACGGTCCACAGCGACAGGTACCCCGCTGCGGCGCCGATCACGGCCGATTGCAGCGAGGCGGCGAACAGCGGCGCGCCCCCCAGCGGTGCCGCGTTCAGCAGCAGTCCCGCCCATAGCAGCGGCAGCGTCATCGAGTCCGGCAGCAGCTTGTGGTCGAGGTCGATCAGCGTCAACGCGAGCAGGGTCCAGGTCAGGCCGAGGGCGGCCAGCGTCTGCCACGTCGCACCGAACACGTACGCGACGACGATGCCGAGCACGGCGGCGGCGGCTTCGACGACTGGGTAGCGCGGCGAGATCCTGTAGCCGCACTTGGCGCAGCGCCCGCGCAGCCAGAGGAACCCGAGCACCGGCACATTGTGTCGCGCGGCGATCGGGGTTCCGCAGCCGGGGCACGCCGAAGGCGGCCACATGAGATCGAAGCGGCCATCCTCCGTGACGTGAGGCGGCGGGGTGAACGGTTGCGACTTCAGCTCGTCCGCCTGGGCGCGCCACGCGCGCTCGAGCATGATCGGGATGCGGTAGGCGACGACGTTGACGAAGCTGCCGATGATCAGTCCGATCAGGCCCGTGGCCACGAACAGCATGACGGGCCAGGCCTCGAAGATCTCCACGCGGCGGCCGGCTCGGTCAGACGACCGAGCCCATCTTGAAGATCGGCAGGTACATCGCGATGACGAGGCCGCCGACCAGCACGCCCAGGATCGCCATGATGAGCGGCTCGAGCAGGCTCGACATGCTGTCGACGGCGTTGTCGACCTCTTCCTCGTAGAAGTCCGCGACCTTGCTGGCCATGGCGTCGAGCGAGCCCGACTCCTCGCCCACGGCGATCATCTGGTTGACCATGTTCGGGAAGAGGTCGGTGTTCTCCATGGCTCGCTGCAGACGCTGGCCGGTGGCGACCTCGTCGCGCATCTTCAGCACGGCGCCTTCATAGACGACGTTGCCCGTGGCGCCGGCCACCGAGCCCAGTGCTTCCACGAGCGGCACGCCCGCCGCAAACGTCGTCGCGAGCGTGCGCGCGTAGCGTGCGATGGCCGACTTGTGCAGGATCGAGCCCAGGATCGGCAGCTTCAGCATCGTGCGGTCGACGAAATGCTGCACGCCGCGATTGCGCTTCTTGGCGTACATGAAGCCGACGACGCCGCCCACGACCACCACGAGCAGCATCCAGCCCTTGCTCTGCATGAACTTCGACATGTCGATGACCATGCGCGTGAATGCCGGCAGGTCGGCGCCGAAGCCCTGGAACAGCGATTCGAATTCGGGGATCACGTACAGCATCAGGATCGTCGTCACGACGATCGCCACCACGACGACGGCGGCCGGATAGAACAGCGCCTTCTTGATCTTCTTCTTCAGGGCCTCGGTTTTTTCCTTGTACGTGGCGATCTTGTCGAGCAGCGTCTCGAGCGCGCCCGCCTGCTCGCCGGCCGCCACGAGGTTCACGAACAGGTCGTCGAAATGCAGCGGATGCTTGGCCAGCGCGTCGGCGAGCGACGTGCCGCCCTCGACGTCGGCCTTGATCGCCAGGATCAGCTTCTGCATGGCCGGGTTCTCGTGACCCGCGCCGACGATGTCGAACGACTGCACCAGCGGAATGCCCGCGGTCATCATGGTCGCGAGCTGGCGGGAGAACACGGC
This sequence comes from Gammaproteobacteria bacterium, assembly GCA_035548835.1. Lineage (GTDB taxonomy): Bacteria > Pseudomonadota > Gammaproteobacteria > Steroidobacterales > Rariloculaceae > FEN-1219. The sequence goes on from DASZSB010000167.1 coordinate 27,046, forward strand.
GATGTCGCCCGGCGTGACCTTGCCCTGCTTGCGGAACAGCATGCTCTGCTTGCGGACACGGGTGGCCACCACGCCCTGGCGGCGCAGCTCGGAACGGACCGCGGCCTCGCTCGTGGCGACGACCTTGCCCTTGACCTTCTTGCCGGTCCGATCGGTCCCTTCCCACGTGAAGGGGAACTGGTTCGCTGCAGCGGTTGCCATGTGTCAGTGTCTCCAGCGGAGCACGCGGAACTGCGGCGGGCCTTCCTGGCCCACCGTGCTATTCAACTGTAACGCGATTGATCTCTTCGAGACTGGTAAGGCCGTCCTTGACTTTCTTCAGCGCGGATTGTCGCAGGTCGGCCACGCCTTCCTGCTTCGCGGTGGCGGCGATCTGCATCGCGTTGCCGCCCTCCATGATGATGCGCCCGATGGTCTCGGTCACCGGCATGACCTGGTAGATGCCCACGCGGCCTTTGTAGCCGCCCGTGCACTGGTTGCAGCCCTTGGCCCCGAAGATCGTGATGCCGGCGTCGATCTCCGCCTGCGTGAACCCTTCCTTCAACAGTGCCTCGGCCGGGATCTCCACCGGCTCCTTGCAGTTGGAGCAGAGCCGGCGCGCGAGGCGCTGGGCGATGATCAGGCTGACCGAGCTTGCGATCGCGTACGGCTTGACACCCATGTCGACCAGACGCGTCAGCGTCTTCGGCGCATCGTTCGTGTGCAGTGTGGAGAGCACGAGGTGGCCGGTCTGCGCGGCCTTGATCGCGATCTCGGCCGTCTCGAGGTCGCGGATCTCGCCGACCATGATGACGTCCGGGTCCTGACGCAGGAACGCGCGCAGCGCCGCGGCGAACGTCAGTCCGACCTTCGGATTCACGTTGACCTGGTTGATGCCGGGCACGTTGATTTCCGCCGGGTCTTCGGCCGTCGAGATGTTGCGATCGGTCGTGTTCAGGATGTTGAGGCCGGTGTACAGCGACACCGTCTTGCCGCTGCCGGTGGGGCCCGTCACGAGGATCATGCCGTAGGGCTTGGCGAGGTTCTCGACGTAGAGCTTCTTCTGATGCTCCTCGTAACCCAGCGCATCGATGCCGAGCTGCGCGCTCGTGGGATCGAGCAGACGGCAGACGACCTTCTCGCCGAACAGCGTGGGGCAGGTGTTCACGCGGAAGTCGATCGCGCGGTTCTTCGACAGCTTCATCTTGATGCGGCCGTCCTGCGGAATACGCCGTTCCGCAATGTCGAGCCGCGCCATGACTTTGAGGCGTGCCGCCACCTTGCCCGCCAGTGTCACCGGCGGACGGGCGATCTCGGTCAGAACGCCGTCCTGGCGCAACCGGATCCGGAAATGCTTCTCGTAGGGTTCGAAATGGATGTCCGACGCGCCCTTCTTGATGGCGTCGACCATGACCTTGTTGACGAAGCGCACGATGGGCGCGTCGTCGATGTCCGAGCTATTGACGTCGGCGCCGACCTCCTCGTCGCCCGCCGAGACCTCGAGGTTCTCGAGGTCGAAGTCGTCTTCCTCGAAGCTCGACATCGTGGTGTCGACGGCTTCGATGGCACGTGCGACGCGAGCGTCGAGCTTGTCCTGCTCGACGATGACGGGCTCGATGCGCAGCGTGGTCTGGAACTTGATCTCGTCGAGCGCCTGCAGGTTGGTCGGATCGCAGACGGCGATGAACAGGCGCTTGCCGCGTTGCAGGATCGGCAGGATCCGGTGCTTCAGCAGCAGCTTCTCGTCGACCAGCTTGACGACATCGAGGTCGAGGTCGACGGCATCGAGATCGAGCAGCGGTACGCCGAACTCATGGGCCGCCGCGACGGCGATCTGGCGCGGGTCGCCCAGGCGATTGGCGACGAGGTGCGGCACGAGCTGCGCGCTCTTGCCGCCGATCGCTTCGAGCGCCGACAGCAGGTCGGCCTCGGAAACGACGCCGTCCTGCACGAGTCTGCGTGGCAGGCCGGAAAGGGGACCTTGAGTTGCCGTGACCGCCATGAGTCGCTGCTATGCCGCGTTCGTAGCCATTTTGACTATAAGCGTTCTACTTTCACCGCTGCCGGCTGGAACTGTCAACCGCACGCTTCTTCTTCTGTGACAAAGATTTGCGTATTCCCTGCGGGGCCATCCGCCGGCTGCCACGCACCCTATGTCAAGTCTGTCGCAGAGGGCCGCGCGGCCGATGTGACGGCCCTCACGACTTGCGTCCGCGGCCGTCAACGGCATTGCGGCGGCAGGTAACGAACCTCGATCAGGCTCAGCACCTGTACGGGCTGAGGTGCGCCGCCCGCGAAGCCCAACGGGTTCAGGCCGGGCTCGGGCAGCCGGTTGCCGCACAGCCACACGATGCGCTGATCCGCGGTTTCGAACGGCGTCAGGGAGAGGGTGCGCCCGGCGATCGCGTCGTCGGCAGCTCCGCCGAAGCGGATGTCCACGCGCCCCCGAACGATGTCGATGTCCTCGACCGTCTCGCCCCAGGCCGGATCGCGGCCGGGGCTGAGGCCGGCGGCCTGGCGGTCGGCCGGGGGGATGCCCGTGGCGCGGAAGGCGGCCCCGACCCGTTCGCGCGCGCCGCTCGTGCCCGCGATGCCGGCTGCGATTTCGGCACGGACCGCATACGTGCGGTAGGCGGACACACCCAGCGCCCCGATGATCGCCGTGACGGCCAGGACGGCCGCGAGCTCGACGAGCGAAAAACCCGCCTGTTCGCGGTTGCCTGTGCGGCGGGGCCGCAAAAGACAAGGCCCCTCACGATCGTGAGGGGCCTCGTTGACGGTGCGACTGACCACCCTCAAGCAGTGGCCGGTCGAAGACCGTGGCTTACGGACGGCAGGCCGACGGCAGGTACTTCTGGAAGTTCGCTGCCGCGAGCGTGCCACCACCGGCCGCCGCACCCGGCATCAGGCCGTTGTTGCCGGCCGGAACCGGGGCCGCGCCGCACTGCCACATGACCGAGTTGTCATTGCTGACGTACGGGACGATGAACAGCGTCTGACCGGCGATCTGCGCGTTGACTTCCGGACCGCCGTACGACACCTGGATGACGCCGTTCACGACGTCGACGCCGGAGACGTACTTGCCGCGCGTATCTCCCGCGGCCGGCGACATGCCGGCGGCCGTACGCGTGGCCGGCGCGACACCGCGGTTCAGGAACGACTCGGCCACCGCAGCCTTCGCCGCGGCCGCCAGGTTCATGCCTTCCGACACCTGCGCACGGATCGTGTAGTCCTGATAGGCAGGAATCGCGATCGCGGCCAGGATGCCGATGATGGCCACCACGATCATCAATTCGATCAGGGTGAAGCCCTTTTGCAGTTTCGTCATTTTCACAAGCTCCTCTAGCGGTTTCAGGGGATTCTCATCGCAGTGACGCACACGGCGTCTGGGCGGTGCTACTGCAAGCCGTATGCCAGTGGCGGGATGACTATGTCAATTACCGCGCCACCCAAGGGTTGCAGCTGCACGCCCTCGTTACGCAGCCATGCCGCTTCGACATATTGCAGCTGGCCGTTCCTTCGCCAAAGCCGCATTAGCGGCACAATCCGACCAAAATTGTCACCCCTTTCGGCGAGTGGCGACAGGCATCGGGTCACGCGGGCCCGGCGTCACTCGATGCCGAGCTTCTTGATGCGATAACGCAGCGCGCGGAACGTGATGCCGAGGCGCTTGGCCGCGGCCGTTTTGTTGTAGCGCGTCTGCTCGAGGGCCGCGACGATCGCGTCGCGCTCGATCTCCTCGAGCTGCGTGCCGAGCGGGGACTCCTGCCCCAGGCTCGGCCGTTCCTCGGTCGGCTCGTCGTCGGGCAGCTGCAGGTCGACGACGTCGATCTCCTCGCCGGAGCACAGTGTCAACGCGCGCTCGAGGATGTTCTCGAGCTCGCGCACGTTGCCGGGGAAGCGATACGCGAGCAGCGCCTTCTGGGCCGCGGCCGTCAGGTGCGGCGTCTCGACGCCCTGTTCCGCGGCGAGGCGCGAGAGCGTGTGGTGCGCGAGCATCAGCACGTCTTCGCCGCGCTCGCGCAACGGCGGCACGGTCAGGCCGATCACGTTGATGCGGTAGTAGAGGTCCTCGCGAAACGTGCCCTCGGCGACGAGCTCGCTCAGGTCCTTGTGCGTGGCGCTCAGGATGCGCACGTCCACCGGGACCTCGTTGGCCTGGCCGACGGGGCGTATCGTCTTCTCCTGGATGACGCGCAGCAGCTTGACCTGCATGTGCAGCGGCAGATCGGCCACCTCGTCGAGGAACAGTGTGCCGCCCTCGGCCGTCTGGATCAGGCCCACCTTGTCGGCCACGGCGCCCGTGAAGCTACCCTTCTTGTGGCCGAAGAACTCGCTCTCCATGAGCTCGGTCGGGATGGCGCCGCAGTTGATCGGCACGAACGGCCCTTCGCGGCGCGGGCCGCTCTCGTGGATCATGCGCGCCACGAGTTCCTTGCCGGTTCCCGATTCGCCCGAGATGTGCACCGGCGCCTGGCTGCGCGCGACTTTCGCCACCATGGCGCGCACGCGCTCGATCGGCGGCGACCGGCCCACCAACGCATCCGTTGCGGTGTTGCGCGGCGCCACGACGGTGCCGCGCAGCTTCAGGGCTGCGGTGACCAGCTTGCGCAGGTCGTTCAGATCGAGTGGCTTCGAGACGAAGTCGAACGCGCCGAGCTTCAGGGCGCGGACGGCCGCTTCGACGCTGCCGTGTGCCGTGATCACCGCGACAGGCGTGCCGGGCGCCTCGCGCTGGATCCACTCGACGAGGTCGAGGCCGTCGCCGTCCGGCAGCCGCATGTCCGTCAGGCACAGATCGAACGGCTGCTCGAGCAGCGTCTGTTTCGCTCCGGTCACGTCGGCGCACGTGCGCGTGCTGATATCCATGCGTTCGAGCGTGATCGACAGCAGCTCGCGGATATGCGGCTCGTCGTCGACGACAAGGGCGATCGGCTTCATGGCTACTCTTCGCCGGGCTGCCAGCGATTCGGATCTGCGAACACTATGCGGAACGCGCTGCCGCCGCCAGACCGCGCGAGGTAGCGCAGCGAGGCGCCGTTACGCTCGGCGAGCTCGCGCGAGATGTAGAGCCCGAGGCCCGTGCCTCCGGATTGCGTGGTGTAGAACGGCTCGAAGATCTGCTCCACCTTGTCCGGCTTGATGCCCGGACCGCGGTCCGCGACCTCGAGATAGGGCCGCCCGGACTGCTCGAGCACGCCGCACGTGACCTCGACCGCGATCGCGCCGGCCGCCGCGCTGGCGTACTTCACGGCGTTGTCGCAGAGGTTCCAGAGGATCTGGTGCAGGTGCGTCGGGTCCATGCGCACCTCGATGTCGGGCGCGCCGTCGACGACCGAGACGGCGCCTTCGTACAGCTCGAGCGTCTGCACGAACTCGCGCGCGAAATCCTCGACCCACGGCGTCAGCTGCAGGCGCTCGGGCCGGCTCTGGCCGCGGCGCGACAGCGCGAGCACGCTCTCGACGATCTGGCTCACGCGCCGCGCGTTCAGGCGGATGATGTCCGTCAGGCGCTGGTCGTCCTTGCCGATGCTGGGTGACTCCGCCAGCAGCTGGCCCGCGTGGCTCATGGCGCCGAGCGGGTTGCGGATCTCGTGCGCGATGCTCGCGCTCAGTCGCCCGAGGGCGGCCAGCTTGGCCTGCTGCACGCGTTCCTCGATCAACGAGGTGTCCTCGAGGAAGATCACCACGCCGCCGCGCCGGTCGCCGCCCAAGGGGGCGAAATGCGGCTGCAGCGTCGTGCCGTCCTGAGCGCCGAACGTCGGCGGCGGCCGGCCGGGCAGAGCCGAGTCGCGCCACGACCGCAGCCGTTCTGCGAGATCGGTGGAGATCGCCGCCACGTGCTCGCCGCGCACGTTCGTCCTGACGCTCAAGTGTTTGCCGGCCGATTCGTTGATCAAGCGGATCTGGTCGTCGTGGTCGACGACCACGATGCTCTCGCGCAGGTGCTGAATGATGTAGTCGTTCAACTCCACGAGGTTGCGCAGGTCGAGGCCGCGTTGCTCGGCCAGCGCTTCGGTCTCGACGATCCGGTGTCGCAGCAGCTGCACGACGGCCGTGATCACGAAGATCGCGGCGCCAAGGATGCCGGCAGGCGCAAACTGTGCGCTGGTCGTCATGCCCTGGAACTGCGCGTAGGCCTGCTCGAGCAGCAGCACGAGCGCGGTCACCGCCGCCAACAGGAAGGCGCGCTCGGCCGGGACCAGCAGTGCCAGCGTGCCCACCGAGACGATCAGCACGCCGCCGAGGCCGCTCGAGATGCCGCCGCTGGCGTGGATCAGCAGCGTCATGCCGATGAGATCGGTGCAGAACTGCAGGTAGGTCTGGAGCATGGTGCTCGGATAGCGGCGCTGCAGCAGCACGAGCTCGACGCAGCCGATCGTCAGCAGCCCGATCAGAGCCTGCCAGGCCAGCGTCGAGTCGTTCTCCCCGACGATTCGCGGCGCGTCGACCAGATAGAACACGGCCAGCAGCAGACCCCCGATCGCGAGCCGGAACAGGTTCAGCAGTATCAGCACGCGCCAGGCGAAATCGCCCGTCGCCGGTTCTGTGCTGGGCCGCGGGGAACGTGGGCGCTCGGTGTCGAGGGCATCGACGGCGGACATGGTGCGGATTCTACCCGAACGGTGCGTGCACCCTTCGGACGCGGCTCACATGCTTTGCGAGCCCGGCGGGTTTCATGGAGAATACCGCCGCCCGCCGTTTGGCCGAGAACCTTTCCGCATGAACCTTCACGAGTATCAGTCGAAGCAACTGTTTGCCGAGTACGGCATTCCGGTCCCGCAGGGTCAGGTCGCATCCACGCCCGCGGAAGCCAAGGCCGCCGCCACGCAGCTCGGCGGCAACCTGTGGGTCGTCAAAGCCCAGGTGCATGCCGGAGGTCGCGGCAAGGCCGGCGGCGTCAAGCTCGCCAAGTCCGTGGCCGAGGTCGAGCAGCTCGCCAAGGCGATGCTCGGCACGCGGCTCGTGACGCACCAGAGCGGCGCGGAAGGTCTGCCGGTCGATCACGTCTACGTGGAGACGGGGTCGGGCATCGAGCGCGAGCTCTATTTGAGCCTCGTCGTCGACCGCAGCTCCGAGCGCATCGCCATCATGGCGTCCGCGGCCGGCGGCATGGACATCGAGGAAGTGGCGCACAAGACGCCCGAGAAGATCATCACGCTGACGCTGCATCCGGCGGCCGGCATCGAGGACTACCAGACCCGCAAGCTCGGCTTCGGCCTGGGGCTCAAGGGCCCGCAGCAGGCGGAGCTGCGCGACATCCTGCGCAAGCTCGTGAAGCTGTTCCGCGAGTGCGACGCGAGCTTGGTCGAGATCAACCCGCTGATCGTGACCAAGGACGGCCACGTCGTGGCGCTCGACGCCAAGATCAACGTCGAAGACAACGCGCTGTTCCGTCAGCCGCGCCTGGCCGCCATGCGCGACGGCGCGCAGGAAGACGAGCGCGAGCGGCGCGCGCGCGAGCACGATCTGAACTACGTCTCGCTCGACGGCAACATCGCCTGCATGGTCAACGGCGCCGGCCTCGCGATGGCGACCATGGACCTGATCAAGCTGCACGGCGGGGAGCCGGCGAACTTCCTCGACGTCGGCGGCGGCGCCACGGCCGAGCGCGTGACCGAGGCGTTCAAGATCATCCTGACGAACAAGAACGTGCGAGCCATCCTCGTGAACATCTTCGGCGGCATCGTCCGCTGCGACACGATCGCGGAGGGCGTGATCACCGCCGTGAAGCAGGTCGGCGTCACGGTGCCCGTGGTCGTGCGCCTCGAAGGAACGAACGTCGAGAAGGGCCGCGAGATGCTGAGCACCAGCGGCCTGAAAGTGGTAGCGGCAACAGGCTTGACCGATGCGGCTTCCAAGGTAGTGAAACTGGCCGGAGCCGCGGCATGAGCATCCTCGTCGACAAGAACACCAAGGTCATCTGCCAGGGACTGACGGGCAAGCAGGGCACGTTCCATACGCAGCAGTGCCTGGCCTACGGCACGCAGGTCGTAGGCGGTGTCACGCCGGGGCGCGGCGGCGAGAAGCACCTCGATCTGCCCGTGTTCGATACCGTGGCGGATGCGAAGGCAGCCACGGGTGCCACGGTCAGCATGATCTACGTGCCGGCGCCGTTCGCGGCCGACGCGATCCTCGAGGCGGCCGATGCAGGCATCGAGCTCGTGGTGTGCATCACGGAGGGCGTGCCGGTGCTCGACATGGTTCGGGTCAAGGCCGTGCTGAAGGGCACGAGCACGCGGCTCATCGGCCCGAACTGCCCCGGCATCATCACGCCGGGTGGCGCCAAGATCGGCATCATGCCGGGCCATATCCACAAGCCGGGCTCGATCGGCATCGTGTCGCGCTCGGGCACGCTGACCTACGAAGCCGTGAATCAGACCACGCTGCGGGGCTTGGGCCAGAGCACGTGCGTCGGTATCGGCGGCGACCCGGTGCGCGGCATGAACTTCATCGATGTCATCGCGCTGTTCGAGAAGGATCCGGCCACGAAGGGCATCATCATGGTCGGCGAGATCGGCGGCTCCGACGAGGAAGCCGCGGCCGAGTACATCAAGAAGCACGTGACGAAGCCGGTCGTCGGCTACATCGCCGGCGTGGCGGCGCCGCCGGGCAAGCGCATGGGCCACGCGGGCGCCATCATCTCCGGCGGCAAGGGCACGGCGACCGAGAAGTTCGCGGCACTGGAGCGGGCGGGTGTGAAGACCGTCCGTTCGCTCGCGGATCTCGGCGAGACGATGGCCAAGGCGCTGGGGTGAAGGTCGGCCTGGCTCAGGTCAACACGCGCGTCGGTGCGATCGACGCGAACGCCAACAAGGTTCTCGATTACGCCGCACGCGCCCGTAAGCAGGGGTGCGAGCTCGTGCTGTTTCCCGAGCTCACGCTCTGCGGCTATCCGCCGGAAGATCTGCTGCTGCACCGGGGTTTGCGCGATCGCGTGCACGCGGCGTTCGAGACCGTGCGCAATGGGGTCGCCGGCATCACGGTGTGCATCGGCTATCCCGAGTACGACGGCGCGGCCATCTACAACAGCGCGGCGCTGCTGCGCGATGGCCGCGTCGTTGCCAAGCACCGCAAGCAGGCGCTGCCGAACTACGCGGTGTTCGACGAGAAGCGCTACTTCCAGGCGGGCCACGAGGCCACGGTCGCGGAGATCGGTGGTTGCCGCTTCGGCCTCGTGATCTGCGAGGACGCGTGGGTGCCGGAGCCCGCGAAAGCCGCCGCCGCGGCCGGTGCGGCGGCGATCCTCGTGATCAACGGCTCGCCGTTCCACATGCACCAGCAGCAGCGGCGCGAGGAAGTGCTCGCCGCGCGTGCGCGGGAGACGGGCCTGCCGCTCTTGTACGTCAACATGGTCGGCGGCCAGGACGAGCTCGTGTTCGACGGCGGCTCCGTGGCCGTGGACGCGACCGGCACGGTGCGCTTCCGCGCGCCGCAGTTCGACGAGGGCCTGTACGTGGTCGACCTCGACGTCGCGGGGGGCAAGGTCACGCTGCCGCAGGCGCAGCCGGCGCCGGTGTTGCCGCTCGTGGAGCGCGTGTACCGCGCGCTCGTGCTCGGCACGCGCGACTACGTCGAGAAGAACGGCTTTGCGGGCGCCGTGCTCGGGCTCTCGGGCGGCGTGGATTCGGCGCTGACGCTGACGATCGCCGTCGACGCGCTCGGGGCGGCTCGCGTGCATGCGGTCATGATGCCGTCGCGCTATACGTCACAGATGAGCCTCGAGGACGCGGCCGCCGAGGCGCGCAGTCTCGGCGTGCGCTACGACACGCTGTCGATCGAGCCGATGTTCGAGGCGACGCTCGGCGTGCTGAAGGACCTGTTCACGGGTCTGCCGCCCGACGCCACCGAAGAGAACATCCAGGCGCGCTGCCGCGGCGTGCTGCTGATGGCCATCTCGAACAAGCAGGGCAAGATGCTGCTCACGACCGGCAACAAGAGCGAGATGGCCGTCGGCTACGCCACGCTGTACGGCGACATGGCCGGCGGCTTCGCGCCGCTCAAGGACTGCACGAAGGTGCTCGTGTACCAGCTCGCACGGTACCGGAACACCTTGGGCGCCGTGATCCCCGAGCGCGTGCTCACACGGGCCCCGACGGCCGAGCTGCGCTTCGACCAGAAGGACAGCGACTCGCTGCCGCCGTACGAGGTGCTCGACCCGATCCTCGAGGCCTTCATCGAGAAGGACTATTCGGTGGAGCAGATCACGGCGCTCGGCTTCGATCGCGCCACGGTCGTGCGGGTGCTGCAGATGGTGAAGCGCGCGGAATACAAGCGCCGGCAGGCGCCGCCCGGAGTGCGCGTCAGCAGCCGGGCTTTCGGTCGCGACTGGCGCTATCCGATCACTTCGGGGTACTGACGCGCCGCCGCGTCAGAGCTCGGCGGTCGCCGCGTCGTCGCCGTACGTCTGGCGCAGCACGCGCCGCGCATCGGCCGCGAGGTCCTGCATGCCGAGCTTCTCGTACGACTGCACGAGGATCTGCAGCGAAGTCTGCAGCTCGGGCGCCTCCGGGTAGTGCTCGATGGCGTACTTGGCGCGATTGATCGCGCCGACGTAGGCACCGCGTTTCAGGTAATACGCGGCCACGTGGTTCTCGTAGGCGGCCAGACGGTTGCGCAGGAACGTCATGCGTTCGCGCGCGTCGGGCACGTACTCGCTGTTCGGGAACCGCCGGATCAGCTCCTGGAAGATGCCGAAGGCCCGCAGCGAATCCTTGGGCGGACGCATCGACAGGTCGACCTTGAACAGCTTCTCGAGGATGTTCGGTTCCTTGTCGAAGTAGATGCGGCCGCGCATGTACAGGCAGTAGTCGATGCGTTCGTGCGTGGGGTTCTCTTTCTCGAACTGCTGGGCCGCGTCGACGGCCTGCTCGGGCTGCTGGCTGCGATAGTAGAGATAGATGAGGTCGAGCTGCGCCTGACGCGCCTCGGGGCTGAACGGGTAGCGGGATCCGAGCTGCTTGAAGTACTGGACCGCGCCCGCGTAATTCGATGCGCTCATGGCGTCGTAGCCGCGCTGGTACATGACCGACGGGCTGCCCGCGTCCTGGATCGTGTTGCTCCTGTGGCAACCCGCCAGTGAGATCGAGGCCAGGGCGGCGAGCAGGACGATGGCGCGGTTTCGAAGCACGTGGTCTGTCCGGAGGGTGCGGGCGAAGGCGATAATCGGCGGTCTTGGACGAGCTCTTTCGATGCCGAAGTATAGCCGAAAGTTTCCGACCGCCCGGACCGAGGGCGCATGAGCCGCATCCAGCGCCGGCTCACGGTGCCCGACGATCTCGGCGGCAAACGCCTGGACCAGGCCGCGGCCCTGCTGCTGCCGGAGTTCTCGCGCAGCCGCCTGAAGAGCTGGATCGACGCCGGACAGCTCACGGTCGGCGGGGAGGCGGCGAAGCCGCGCCTGCTGCTGCAAGGCGGCGAGCAGCTCGTGCTCGACACGGAGCTCGAATCCGCCGTTCCGGTGGCTCCCGAGGCCATCCCGGTCAAAGTCGTCCACGCCGACGACGCGCTGCTCGTCATCGACAAGCCCGTGGGCCTCGTCGTGCATCCCGGCGCCGGTAACCCGTCAGGCACCCTGCAGAACGCGTTGCTGAACCTCTACCCCGGGCTCGCGCTGCTGCCGCGCGCCGGTCTCGTGCACCGGCTCGACAAGGACACGAGCGGCCTGCTGCTCGTGGCCCGCACGCTCGCGAGCCAGACCGCGCTCGCGGCCGCGCTCGAGCGGCGCGAGATCAAGCGCACCTATCGCGCCATCTGCCAGGGCGTGCTGACCGGCGGCGGCACCGTCGATGCGCCGATCGGCCGGCATCGCCGCGAGCGGACGAAGATGGCCGTCGTCGACGGCGGTCGCCCCGCGCGCACTCACTACCGTGTGGTCGAGCGCTTCCGTGCGCACACGCACGTCGAGGTGGAGCTCGAGACCGGCCGCACGCATCAGATCCGCGTGCACATGGCGCACATCCGCGCACCGCTGCTCGGCGACCCCGTCTACGGCGGCCGTCCCCGCCTGCCGAGCGCGCCGAGCGATGAGCTGCGCCTCGCCCTGCAGGGGTTTCGCCGCCAGGCGTTGCACGCGAGCCGGCTCGCGTTCGCCCACCCCGTCACCGGTGAGCCGCTCACCTTCGAGAGCCCGCTGCCGCCGGACATGGAGCGCCTGCTCGCGCTGCTGCGCGCGGATGCGGCGGCCGCGCGATGACGGCGCGGCTCGGCTTCGTTCCCGACTGGCCGGCGCCGCCCGGCGTGCACGCATGGGTCACGGAGCGCGGCGCAGGCGCCGGCCGTTACGGTTCGCTGAATCTCGCCACCCACGTGGGTGACGACGCGGCCGCGGTGGCCGCGAACCGCGTCCGGCTGCGCGCGGGGCTCGGGTTGCCGTCCGAGCCGGTCTGGCTCGAGCAGGTGCACGGCACGCGCGTGCTCGACCTCGACGCGGAGGCCGTCGCGCCTGCCGACGGCGCCGTGACCGGCCGGGCAGGCGTCGTGTGCGCCGTGCTGACCGCCGACTGCCTGCCGGTGCTGCTCGCAGATTCCGCGGGTCGGCGCGTGGGTGTCGCGCACGCCGGCTGGCGCGGGCTCCTGCACGGCGTGCTGCCGGCCGCCGTGCGGGCGCTGGGCGGTCCGCCGGACCGGTTGATGGCGTGGCTCGGCCCGGCCATCGGCCCGTCGGCGTACGAGGTGGGTGGCGAGGTTCGCGACGCGTTCGTCGCAGTCGAGCCGCGGGCCGCGACCCGTTTCGCGGCCAATGCACGTGGCCGCTGGCAGGCCGATCTGTACGGCCTCGCCCGCGACAGCCTCGCGGCCGCGGGCGTCGCGGCGATCTTCGGCGGCGGGTTCTGCACGTTTCACGAGTCCGCGCGGTTCTTCTCGCACCGCCGGGAGGCCCCGTGCGGCCGCATGGCCACGCTGATCTGGCGCGAATCGCCCGCCTGACGCGGCCTCGCGCCACGTAGTTGCCGGCATGGCGGTTGAGATTCCGCCGGGCTAGCCTCATGTTCGGGCAAGCCAATCAATCAGGATCGTATTGCCATGCGGATGGACAAGCTGACCACGAACTTCACGCAGGCGCTCCAGGATGCGCAGTCCATGGCCGTCGGCCGGGACCACCAGTTCATCGAGCCGGTGCACCTGATGGCTGCGCTGCTCGAGCAACAGGGCGGCACGGTGCGCGGGTTGCTGACGAAGGCCGGCGTGAACATGAACCTGCTGCGCTCGCAGCTCGGCGAGGCCATCGATCGCCTGCCGAGTGTCGAGGGCACGCCCGGCGAAGTCCACATCGGCAACGATTTGAGCAAGCTCCTGAACGTGACCGACAAGCTCGCGCAGGAGCGTGGCGACAGTTTCATCTCGAGCGAGCTGTTCGTGCTCGCGGCCATGCAGTCGAAGACCGACCTCGGTCGCATCCTCGAGAAGGCCGGCGCCGTGAAGGGCGCGATCGCGAAGGCCATCGACGAGATCCGCGGCGGCGCGAAGGTCGACGAGCAGAACGCCGAGGAGAAGCGCCAGGCGCTCGAGAAGTACACGATCGATCTCACGGCTCGCGCCGAGCAGGAGAAGCTCGATCCCGTGATCGGCCGCGACGACGAGATCCGCCGCACGATCCAGGTGCTGCAGCGTCGCACCAAGAACAACCCCGTGCTGATCGGCGAGCCCGGCGTCGGCAAGACGGCCATCGTCGAAGGTCTCGCGCAGCGCATCGTGAACGGCCAGGTGCCGGACGGCCTCAAGAACAAGCGCGTGCTGTCGCTCGACATGGGCGCACTGATCGCGGGTGCGAAGTTCCGCGGCGAGTTCGAGGAGCGGCTCAAGGCCGTGCTGAACGACCTCGCGAAGCAGGAAGGCCAGGTGATCCTGTTCATCGACGAGCTGCACACCATGGTCGGCGCCGGCAAGGCCGAGGGCGCCATGGATGCCGGCAACATGCTGAAGCCCGCGCTCGCGCGAGGCGAGCTGCACTGCGTCGGCGCCACCACGCTCGACGAGTATCGCAAGTACGTCGAGAAGGACGCGGCGCTCGAGCGGCGTTTCCAGAAGGTGCTGGTCGACGAGCCGTCCGTCGAGGACACGATCGCGATACTGCGCGGCCTGAAAGAGAAGTACGCGCTGCACCACAAGGTGGAGATCACGGACCCCGCGATCGTGGCCGCGGCCACGCTGTCGCACCGTTACATCAGCGACCGCCAGCTGCCGGACAAGGCCATCGACCTGATCGACGAAGCCGCGTCCCGCATCCGCATGGAGATGGACAGCAAACCCGAGGAGATGGATCGCCTCGAGCGCCGCCTGATCCAGCTCAAGATCGAGCGCGAGGCATTGAAGAAGGAGCCGGACGAAGCTTCGAAGCGCCGGCTCGCGGACCTCGAAGCCCAGATCGCGAAGCTCGACAGGGAGTTCGCCGATCTCGAAGAGGTGTGGAAGTCCGAGAAGGCCGCCGTGCAGGGCGAGGCGCACATCAAGGAGGAGCTCGAGCATGCCCGCGCGGAGCTCGAGAAGGCGCGCCGCGCGTCGGATCTCGGCCGCATGGCGGAGCTGCAATACGGCAAGATCCCGGAGCTCGAGCGCAGGCTCGCGCAGGCCACGCGCACAGAGCGTGAGCAGGCCCCGAAGCTGCTGCGCAACAAGGTCACGGACGAAGAGGTCGCGGAGGTCGTCTCGAAGTGGACCGGTATTCCGGTCTCGAAGATGCTCGAAAGCGAGAAGGACAAGCTGCTGAAGATGGAGGAGTTCCTCGAGCAGCGTGTGGTCGGTCAGCGCGAGGCGCTCGAGACCGTGTCGAATGCGATCCGTCGCGCGCGTGCGGGTCTCGCGGATCCGAACCGGCCGAACGGCTCTTTCCTGTTCCTGGGCCCCACGGGTGTGGGCAAGACCGAGCTCACGAAGGCGCTCGCGTCGTTTCTGTTCGACACCGAGGAGGCCATGGTCCGCATCGACATGTCGGAGTTCATGGAGAAGCACTCGGTCGCGCGGCTCATCGGCGCGCCGCCGGGCTACGTCGGCTACGAGGAAGGCGGCTATCTGACGGAAGCGGTGCGCCGCAAGCCGTACTCCGTCGTGCTGCTCGACGAGGTGGAGAAGGCGCACCCGGACGTGTTCAACGTGCTGCTGCAGGTGCTCGACGACGGCCGGCTCACGGACGGCCAGGGCCGCACGGTCGACTTCCGCAACACCGTGATCGTCATGACGTCGAATCTGGGCAGCCAGCGCATCCAGGAGCTCGCGGGCGCGCAGAACTACGCGCGCATGAAGGCCGAGGTCATGGAGATCGTGAGCCAGCACTTCCGCCCGGAATTCATCAACCGCATCGACGACGTCGTGGTGTTCCACCCGCTCGAGGCGGAGCACATCCGCAAGATCGTCGACATCCAGTTGGGCTACCTGCACAAGCGGCTCGGCGAGCGGGACATCTCGCTCGTGCTCGACGCGAGCGCGCGCGATCGCCTGGCGCAGGCCGGGTTCGACCCCGTGTATGGCGCGCGACCGCTCAAGCGCGCGATCCAGCAGCAATTGGAGAATCCGCTCGCGCAGCGTATCCTGCGCGGCGACTTCGGCCCGGGCGACACCATTCGCGTCACGGCCGAAGGCGACGGCCTGAACTTCGTCAAGGGAGTCAAGGAACGGGCCGCCTAACGCGAGAGCCTAACTATGCCGATCTACGAATACCGCTGTGGCGCCTGTGGCCACTACCTCGAAGCTTTGCAGAAGATGAGCGACTCGCCGCTCCGGAAATGCCCGGAGTGCGGCAAGGCGCAGCTGCGCCGGCTGGTGTCTGCGCCGCAGTTCCGGCTCAAGGGCAGCGGCTGGTACGAGACCGACTTCAAGGGTGACGGCGAGAAGAAGCGCAATCTCGTCGAGAAGGCGGAGTCCGCCGAGCCCGTGAAGAGCGAGGAAAAGAAGGAGGCCGCGGCCGTGACGGGTGCGGCCGACAAGCCGAAGAGCGCGGAGGCCAAGCCGAAGCCGAAGGCCGCGGGCAAGCCCAAGGCCAAGCCGAAGGGCACCAAGTCCGCGAGAGCCTGATGCACTTGCGTCGTTACCTCGTGGCGGGCCTGCTGGTGTGGTTGCCCGTCGGGGTTACCGTCCTCGTCTTCAAGGTGCTGCTCGATCTGATGGACGAGCTGCTGTTTCTCGTGCCGCAGGCGTACCGGCCCGAGACGCTGCTCGGGTTCCGCATCCCGGGTCTGGGCGCCGTGCTCGCGCTCGTCGTTCTGTTCGGCACCGGCGTCCTGGTCGCGAACCTGATCGGCCGGCAGCTCGTGCGCTGGTACGAAGCGCTGCTCGCGCGCATTCCGCTCGTGCGCTCCGTGTACGGCGCGGTCAAGACGTTCTCGTCGGTGTTGCTGTCCTCGGGCAAGTCGTTTCGCAAGGTGCTGCTGATCGAGTACCCGCGCAAAGGCGTCTGGCGGCTCGCGTTCCAGACGTCCGAAGAGACGCAGGAGATCAAGGGTGCGACCGGCCGCGACGTCGTGGCCGTGTTCGTGCCGAACTCGGCAAACGCGACGGCCGGCTTCCTCGTCTTCGTGCCGCGCGAAGACGTGCTCGAGCTTTCGATGTCCGTCGAGGACGCGCTGAAAATGGTCGTTTCGCTCGGCGTCGTGGCGCCGGGAACCACGCCGCAGCGAGGCCCGGCGCCGCTTGCGCCCCCTGAGGCTTCACCGTAACATCCCCCGCCTCTCCGGTTGGGCCCGATTCCCATGCGCAGTCATTACTGCGGCCAGGTAAACCGCACTGCGATTGGCCGCGAAGTCACCGTTGCCGGCTGGGTACACCGGCGCCGCGATCACGGCGGCGTGATCTTCATCGATCTGCGCGACAGGGAAGGGCTGCTGCAGATCGTCTTCGATCCCGACCGTGCCGAGATGTTCGCCGAGGCCGAGCGCCTGCGCTCGGAGTTCGTGCTCGAAGTCGTCGGGCTCGTGCGCGATCGGCCCGCCGGTACGGTGAACCCGAACCTCGCGAGCGGCGAGGTCGAGGTGCTGGCGACGTCGCTCACGGTGCTCGCGAAGTCGAAGACGCCGCCGTTCCATCACGACGAGTCGGCCAGCGAGGAGCTGCGGCTGCGCTATCGTTACCTCGACCTGCGCCGCGAGCCCATGATCAGGAACCTGCGCCTGCGCCACGCCGTGACACGTGCGCTGCGCCAGTTCATGGACGACAACGGCTTCATCGACGTCGAGACGCCGATCCTCACGAAGACCACGCCGGAAGGCGCGCGCGACTACCTCGTGCCGAGCCGCACGCAGCCCGGCAACTTCTTCGCGCTGCCGCAGTCGCCGCAGCTCATGAAGCAGCTGCTCATGATGTCGGGCTTCGACCGCTACTATCAGATCGTGAAGTGCTTCCGCGACGAAGACCTGCGCGCGGACCGCCAGCCCGAGTTCACTCAGCTCGATATCGAGACTTCCTTCATGACGGAGGAAGAGCTCATGAAGCTCATGGAAGAGCTGCTGCGCCACACGTTCAAGTCCGTGCTCGGCGTGGATCTGCCGAACCCGTTCCCGCGGCTCGCATACGCCGATTCGATGCGCCGCTTCGGCAACGACAAGCCTGACTTGCGCATTCCGCTCGAGCTCGTCGAGGTCAGCGATCTCTTCCGCGGTGTGGAGTTCAAGGTGTTCGCGGGCCCTGCCGTGGACCCCGCGAGTCGCATCGCCGCACTGAGGCTGCCCAGGGGTGGCGAGCTCACGCGCAAGGAGATCGACGATTACACGGCGCTCGTCGCGCGTCACGGCGCGAAGGGCCTGGCCTACATCAAGGTCAACGAGCGCGCGAAGGGTCGCGACGGATTGCAGTCGCCGATTCTGAAGTTCCTGCCGGACGGTGCCATCAACGGCGTGCTCGATCGCGTGAGCGCCGTCGACGGCGACCTCGTGTTCTTCGGCGCCGACAAGGCGCACGTCGTCAACGAATCCTTAAGCGCGTTGCGCATGGCGCTCGGTCGCGACCGCAAGCTCATCGAGGGCGGGTGGCGGCCGCTGTGGATCGTCGACTTCCCGATGTTCGAGGCGTTGCCGAACGGCGGCTTCACGCCGCTGCACCATCCGTTCACGTCGCCGCGCGATCCGTCGCCGGAGGCGCTGCGCGCCGCGCCGGGCACGGCGATCGCGCGTGCGTACGACATCGTGCTGAACGGCTACGAGATCGGCGGCGGCTCGATCCGTATCCACACGCCGGAGATGCAGTCGGCCGTGTTCGACCTGATCGGCATCGGCAAGGAAGAGGCGGAGCAGAAGTTCGGCTTCCTGCTGACCGCGCTCGAATACGGCGCGCCGCCGCACGGCGGCATCGCCTTCGGTCTGGACCGGCTCGTGATGCTGATGGCGGGTGCCGATAACATCCGCGAGGTCATCGCGTTCCCGAAGACGGCCACGGCCAGCGATCTCCTGACCGGCGCACCGAGCCCCGCCGATGCCGCGCAGCTGAAGGAGCTCGGCATCCGCTTCAAGAGCGCCACGCCGGGCTGAGCCGCCGATGGTCGCCGTGGCTGAGTACAGGCGCCCGGAGTCGGTGCTCGTCGTCGTCCACACGCCGAAGCTCGATTGCCTGCTGCTCGAGCGCGTCGAGCCGCGCGGCTTCTGGCAGAGCGTGACCGGCACGCTCGGCTGGGCGGAGACGCCGGCCGAGTGCGCCGCGCGCGAGGTGGAAGAAGAAACCGGCCTCGCCCCCGTCGGCCTGCGCGACGCGCACGTGCAGCGCACGTTCCCGATACTCCCGGCCTGGCGATCCCGCTACGCGCCCGACGTGCAGAGCAATCTCGAGCACCTGTGGTATCTCGAGGTGCCCGAGGTGCGCGCCGTGCGACTGGCGCCCGGCGAGCACACGGCCTATCTCTGGCTGCCCGTCGAGGCCGCGATCGAGAAGGTGGCCTCGTGGACGAATCGCGAAGCGCTGCAGCGCCTGAAAGACGAGCGTCCGGTCTGACCACCGTCGTCACGGTCCATGGCCTCTGGATGCACGTGGGCTCGATGATCGTGCTGCAGCGCCGGCTCGAAGCGCGCGGGTTCGCCGTGCGGTCTTTCGGCTACCCTTCCGTGACGCACTCGCTCGAGGCGAACGCTGCGGCGCTCGGCGAGTTCATCGAGCGCGCGCCCGGCGAACGCGTGCACGTCGTCGCGCACAGCCTGGGCGGCGTGCTGGTCCGCACGCTGCTCGAGCAGCGCGTGCCGGCGCGCCTCGACCGCGTCGTGATGCTGGGCTCGCCGCTGCGCGGCAGCCGCATCGGCGCGCGCCTGGCCAGGTTGCCCGGAGGGCGGCGCATCGTCGGCTGCAGCATCCGGGATCTGAACGCACGCGGCGGCTTTGCGCAGTGGCCGCCCGGCGTGGCCGGCGGCTGTATCGCCGGCCGGCTGCCCGTGGGCGCCGGCTGGCTGCTCGGCGGCTTCCTCGAGACGAACGACGGCACGGTGGCCGTCAGCGAGACGCGCCTGCCCGGTCTCGCGGATCACATCGTGCTCAACGTCTCGCACTTCGCGCTGCTTTGGTCGCGCCGGGTCAGCGAGCAGACGCAGCACTTCCTCGAGCACGGCCGGTTCCGGCGTGCCGCGCCGCGCTGAGCGGCCGCGTCAGGCTACGCGCGCGCCAGGTGCGATGATCGGCGGCGCCGAGTTCAGCTTGTCCTTCGCGAAGCCGGCCGCGGCCTTGTAGCGGCCCATGAACGCCTCGCGCTCGGCGGCCGGGATCACCGCGTCGATGTCGTCGAACACGCCGCCGCAG